>NZ_JBFTHJ010000025.1:0-36423 GCF_056394175.1 Pseudarthrobacter sp. 10T415
TCGGCCACGCCCTTGCCGGTGGCGAGGGCTTCCTGCGCGATGGCGGTGGCGGTGGCGTAGCCCAGGTGGGGGTTCAGGGCGGTGACCAGGCCGATGGATTGCTCCACCGTGAGCCGCAGGTGTTCGGTGTTGGCGGTGATTCCCCGGATGCAGCGGGCCGTGAGGGTGCGGCAGGCTGCTTCGAGGTGGGAGATGCTCTTGTGGAGGCTGTGGACAATGACGGGTTCGAACGCGTTSAGCTGAAGCTGCCCGGCTTCGGCGGCCATGGTGATGGTGACGTCGTTGCCGATCACTTCGTAGGCCACCTGGGAGACCACTTCCGGGATCACCGGGTTGATCTTGCCGGGCATGATGGAGGAGCCGGACTGGACGGCCGGGAGGTTGATTTCGCCCAGGCCGGCGCGCGGGCCGGAGGAGAGCAGGCGGAGGTCGTTGCAGATCTTGGAGAGCTTGACGGCCACCCGCTTGAGCACGCCGGAGAGGTGCACGAACGCGCCCACGTCCTGGGTCGCTTCGATGAGGTCGACGGCGGTGACCAGCGGCAGGCCGGTGACCTCGGCCAGGTGCCGGCAGGCGGCGTCGGCGTAACCGGCCGGGGCGTTCAGGCCGGTCCCGATGGCGGTGGCACCGAGGTTGATTTCGTGGATCAGGAGTTCGGCTTCGGCCAACCGCAGCCGGTCCTCGCCGATGGTCACGGCGTAGGTGCCGAATTCCTGGCCCAGGGTCATGGGGACGGCGTCCTGGAGCTGGGTGCGGCCCATCTTCACCACGGTGCGGAACTCCTGGGCCTTGGCGGCACAGGCCTCTTCCAGTTCGGCCAGGGCGTCCAGGAGTTCCCGGGCGGCGAAAATGGTGCCGAGCTTCACCGCGGTGGGGTAGACGTCATTGGTGGACTGGCTGAGGTTGACGTGGTCGTTGGGGTGCAGCCGTGCGTAGTCGCCCTTGGGGTGGCCAAGGATTTCCAGGGCACGGTTGGCGATGACCTCGTTGGCGTTCATGTTCGACGACGTTCCCGCGCCGCCCTGGATGACGTCCACCACGAATTGCTCGGCAAGCTTGCCGTCCAGGATGTCCTGGCAGGCCTGC
The DNA here is from genome assembly GCF_056394175.1 of Pseudarthrobacter sp. 10T415. Classification (NCBI taxonomy): domain Bacteria; kingdom Bacillati; phylum Actinomycetota; class Actinomycetes; order Micrococcales; family Micrococcaceae; genus Pseudarthrobacter; species Pseudarthrobacter sp. 10T415. The sequence continues at coordinate 1,087 of NZ_JBFTHJ010000025.1, forward strand.
TCGATGGCTGCGGTGCGTTCGGCATCCAGCAGGCCCAGGTCCCGGTTGGTGCGGGCGGCCGCGAGCTTGACCGCTGCCAGGCCGCGGACCAGATGCATGTTGGTGGAGAGCGGCTGCCCGGTAATGGGGAAGTTCTCCACAGCGCGCAGGGTATGCACGCCCCAGTATGCCTCCGCGGGAACATCGCGGTCACCCAGCAGGTCGTGTTCGGACCGGAGTTTTTCGGCGGTTGGTGTGGTGGTCATGGGGGTCCTTACGGGCGTCGTTGTCTGGTTCGGACAGAAGTTAGTTGAGGAAGTCGGTGGCCTGCAGCCGGCCCACTTCGTGGCCGCCGCCCAGCACGGGTGCGGTGGCGATGGGTGCCAGGGGTGCGGTATCAAGTCCCAGCGCGTCGAGGAGCCGGACGGTGGCGGGCATCCTGGCGCGGTCGCCGCCGTCTGAAATCTTGACGGCTGCTGCACTGCCGTCGGCCAGGCCCACCAGCTGGACGCCTTCGAAGCCGTCCTTGGCCACGGCGCCCGGCACGAGGCGCATGAGCTCGGTGACGTCGCGTCCCTCGCCCGCCACCATGTGGGGGTGCTGCTGCATGGCGAGCCCGACGGCGGCTTCCGCGCTTCGGGAAGCCGGCCCGCCGTCGTCGGGGGTTCCCTCTGCCTTGCCGGCGGCGCGCCCGATGATGCCGAAGGCGCGGGCCATGCCGCGGAGGGTGAGGGCGAACAGCGGGGTTCCGCAGCCGTCGGTGCTGATGGCGGCGGGTTCTTCGCCGGTCAGTTCGGTGACGGTGGCGGCAACGAGCTGCTGGAGCGGGTGGGACGGCTCGAGGTAGCCCCGGACCGGCCAGCCGTTGATGGCGCAGGTGGCGGCCATCGCGGCGTGCTTGCCCGAGCAGTTTTGGGTGAGCTGGGTGGTTTCGCCGCCGTTCCGCAGCCATTCCTCACGTTCGGCCGTGCCGTAGGGGAGGTCCGTGCTGTTTTCGAGGTCGGCGGCGCTGAGGCCGTGCAGTTCCAGGATGCGGAGGGCGCCGTCGCGGTGGCGGCTGTCGCCGGAGTGGCTGGCGGCGGCCAGCGCCAGGAGGTCTGCGGGGAGGTCCAGCCCGGCCCGGACCATGGCCACGGCCTGGAGCGGCTTAAGCGAGGAGCGCGGGTAGAAGGGGGCTTCCGGATCGCCGGCGGTTGCGGCGGTGGAACCGTCCGTGCGCAGGGCGAGGGCCGATCCGTAGTGGACGCTTTCCACGAGGCCGCTGCGGACGGCCGCCACCAGGGGAGCGTGCTGCGGCAGGGCCAGGTGGTCCGGGGCAGGGGTGCGGGCAGCGGAAAACGCGGGGGAGGGCATGGTGTCCTTGGGGTTGCTGGCGGGTTATTTGCTGAGGATGGAGTCGAGGGCGTGGCCCACGGCTTCCAGATGGCTGGCCATGGCGGTCCGCGCGTCCTCGGCGGACCCGGCCTCGATGGCGGCGAGGATGAGCTGGTGTTCGATGTCCGAGGCGTGCTGGCGGTCAGCCACCATGTTCAGGGTCTCCGACTGGTGGGCCAGGGCGTCGCGGATATCGGCCACGACGCTTTCGAAGACCTTGTTGCCGCTGGCGCGGGCAATGGCGGCGTGGAAGGTGGAGTCCAGGGCCACCCAGGATTCGGGGTCGGTTTCGGTGGCCATGGCGGCCATGATCTGGCGGAGGGTATCCAGCTCGTCCTCGGTGCGCCGCTCGGCGGCCAGTCCGGCGGCGGGGATTTCGATGTGCGGGCGGGCCTCGGTCAGGTCGCGGGCGGAGTACTGCCCCAGCGTCAGGTCGTTGGCTACCTTGTTGGCCACCACGAACGTGCCCTTGCCGGTCTTAGTGACCGTCAGGCCCAGTGCAGTGCAGGAGCGGAGCGCTTCCCGGATGACGGAGCGGCTCACGCCGTACTGCTGGGCGAGGGTGGCTTCGGAGCTGAGTTTGCTGCCCACGGGAACCAGGCCGGATTCGATGTCCACGCGGATCGCGTTGAATACCGCTTCGGCGGCGCTGAGCCGCGCGAGGGGGAACGCAGGCTGTCCTGCTGTCCGGCTGTCTGACAGGTTCACGCTTAAAATATGGCATCGGTCACATGGGGGTGTCAAGCCCCACTTTGCAGCCGCCTTGGAATACCGGCACGAACGTGCCGTTCATGCTCTGCAACCCCCTATCGCAACCACTCCAGCGCTGCTACATTGGCCTTAACCGGCACGATCGTGCCTTAGGAGGTTGCGCATGACGTCAGCGATTGACCTGGTTGCCACGGAAGTCCGCGCCCGGCGCACATCATTGCGGCTCACCCAGCGGGACCTCGCCGACATGGCGGGCGTATCGGAGCGGTTCGTCAGGTTCGTGGAGCGGGGAAAGCCAAGCGTGCAGCTGGATTCCCTGCTTGCGGTCCTCGACACGCTGGGCCTCGAACTGCGGATCGCTGACAGGGCCAGCCAGGCGGAGCGTTCCCTAAGCGGCCAGGGCCGTTCCGGGAGTGAAGCGCCATGAGGCACCGCGTCGCAGACGTCTACAAGGCAGGGGTTTTGGCCGCGCGGCTGGAGCGGTACGACGGCGGAACGAAGTTCAGCTATCTCCCTGCCTACCTGGCCGGCGGAGGACCCGCCGTCGCATCCTCCCTTCCCCTCACCGGCGAACCGGTCGTGTCCGCCGCAGGTGCCTCACCGCCCTACTTCACCGGCCTGCTGCCGGAGGGCCGGCGCCTGAATGCGCTGCGCCGGTCCATCAAAACCAGTGCCGACGACGACCTGTCCCTGTTGATCGCGGCCGGCGGGAACCCTGTGGGCGACGTCCAGATCATCGGCCACGGCGAACCGCTGGATCCGGACGAGCATGCGGTGGAACTGGACCCGCGCCAGCCGGTCGACTTCGACCAACTCCTCGGCGACCCGGACCTGATTGATCCCGTGGCGCTTGCCGGCGTGCAGGACAAGTTATCCGCCGGGATGATCTCGCTGCCCGTGGCCGCCAAAGGGAAGCGGTTCATCCTCAAGCTCAACGCCCCCGAGTTCCCGCACGTGGTGGAGAACGAGTTCGCCATGTTCCGTTACGCGGCCAAGCTGCGGATTCCGCTGAGCCGGGTGGGGCTGATCCGTGACGTGGCCGGGCGGCCGGGACTGCTGGTGGAGCGCTTCGACCGCGTGCCGCCGTTGGAGGCAGCGGCCGGCGCCGGCTCCGACGAGGTCCTGCGGCTCTCCGTCGAGGACGGGGCCCAGGTACTCGGGCTGTACCCGGCGGACAAGTACAACGTGGGCTACGGGCAGGTGTGCCGGGCACTGGCTGAGCACTGCGCCGCGCCGCTGCCGGCACTCCGCAACCTTGCCCTCCAAGGAGCTTTCGCCTGGCTGACCGGTAATGGCGACCTGCACGCGAAGAACGTGTCCATGGTGCAGGATCCCCGGGCCGGCTGGGTGGTCGCGCCCGTCTACGACATCCCCTCCACGGTTGTCTACGGCGACAAGACCCTCGCGCTGGCCATCGACGGCAAGCGGACGGGTATTTCCCGCCGCCACTTCCTGGGCTGGACCGCGGGCCTCGGGCTTCCGGAGCGCGCCGCATCCAAGGTCATCGACCTGGCGTTACGGGCGGCGGGGCCGCTGCTTGCCGACCTTGAGGCAGGGACAGCATTCGCCGGCACCGCACCGGCCGGGAAGAACGACGGCGGCAGGTCGCCGTTCCCGGACATGGTCACCAGGGCGTGGGTCAAGGAGCTGAAGCACCGCCGCCGCCTGTTCGAAAGCTAGGGCGCAACGCCTCCGGGCCGGTGTGCTGCCCGCCCGGGCCGGTTCACAGGTGCTGGATGCCCGCCCGCTGCATGGCGTCCTTGTAGATCTCCACGTTCTTGGTGAGGATCTCTTCCTGCTTTGTATCCGAAACGGCGAAGGCACGCCCGCCAAGCGCGGTGGCCTTGTAGATCTTGATGCCGCTGTTCTTCAGCGCCGAGTGGTAGGTCTTCTCGTAGAGCGTCAGGAAGGCGGAGGCGTCCGTTCCGTGGGCGATGATGGCCGAGACGCGGGAGTTGATCTTGAGGAACTGGCGGAACGGGCGGAGGCCGTCCGTCTTCTCCTGGATACTCAGCGCCGAGGGGCTGCCGCTTTCCCGCACCCAGGGGTATGCGTTCCAGGGCATGACGTAGCGGGGATCCAGCTCGGCCAGTTCGTAGATCTGGGTTGCGCGGCGGGCCGCCTCATCGTCGTTGTTGTGGGACACGAATCCGGATTCGGTGCCCTTCCCCGGGCTCACCTGGAGGCTGACGATCCGGCATTCATCCTCATCGTGCACCGGGTCGATGTACGGGACGGTGGAGCCGGGCTTCTTCTCCATGAGTTCGTCGCAAAGCTGGGTTACCTTCGCGATGTTCGGTTCCTGTAGCAGGGCTTTCTTTTCGTCCCAATCAATCGTCACGATCTCTCCCTCAGCAGCACGGCGTCCAGAAACAGGCGTCTGATGCCACTCTACGCTTCTCCGCAGAGGGGTGGGCAGGGGAAAAACACGGACCGGTTCCGGCCGCCGGGCTGGCCGCCGCCGGCGATGCTGTTCAATAAGGAGCGTGCAGTTCACCAGGAAAGGCCTGAAAGCCGAGGGTTTCGCAGGCTTTAGACCCATCGACGATCTCGACATCACGCGCATCCCACAGGGCACCGGGCTGTTCGTCGTTATTGCGCCGGCCGGGTTTCTGCCCCGCTTCCTGAAAAGGAGCACCGCCGGCGTCTTCAAGAAAAGACAACCGTCCCTCCCCGATCCGGCGCTCCGGGCCGCGTGGGTGGAGTCGGCATCAGTCCTCTACCTCGGCAAGGCCGGCCCCGGCAGCAAGGGCAACCGGGGACTGAGGCGACAGATCCAGGAGTTTGTTGATTTCGGTCGAGGGAAGCCGCCAGGCCACTGGGACGGAAGGCTCATTTGGCAGTTGGCCGATGCGACCGACTTGGTTGTGGCCTGGAAAGAGCTGCCGGCTGAGCACCTGAACCAGGCGGAGGCCGATTACCACACAGGCTTTGTGGCGGAGTTCGGGAAGCTGCCGTTCGCGAATCTTGTCCAAGCACGCGGCAGCGCCCCCGCCTGACCGAAAAAGGCTGCCGGGCAGGCACGGTTCAGCCGGCCTGCAAAGCCGCCCATCCGGCGTCGTACGTGAACTGCCCGCCCACCAGCGTTGCCGCGACGGGCATGGCAGCCAGCCCGGAGTCCGGAACCGCCAAGGGATCGGCGCCAAGAAGCACGAGGTCGGCCGGGCTGCCCACCCGGACCGTGCCGCGGCCCCGGGTGGAGGCTGCCAGGGCCTGTTCGCGGGTGATGGCTTCCTGCGGCTGCCACGGATCGCGGCCGTCGAAGGAAGACCGGGTGGTGGCGGCCGACACCGCTGCCCAGGGATCGAGCGGGGCCACCGGGGCATCCGATCCCAGCGCCAGGGCGGCACCTGCGTCCAGCAGCGACCGCAGTGGAAAGGCCCGGTCTGTCCGCCCGCTCCAGTTGGCGTCGGCGGCGTCCCGGTCATCGAGAGCATGCACCGGCTGCACGCTGGCCACCACGCCCAGGGCGGCGAAACGGGCAAAGTCCTCCCGCCGGACAAACTGGGCATGCTCGATCCGGCCGCCGATGCCGGCATGCCCGAACGCGTCCAGGGCCACCCGGTTGGCGGCATCACCGATGGCGTGGACTGCCGGCACGAACCCGGTATCCCGCGCCCGCCGCAGCAGGGCACGCAGCTCGTCCACGGGAACGGTCAGCAGGCCGTGCCCGCCAAAAGGGTACGGGTCCACGCAGTACGCGGTCCGGGTGTTCAGGGACCCGTCAATGAGGACTTTCAGCGGGCCTGTGCGGAGCAAACCGTTGCCACCGGGTACCTCCCTGCCCGTCCGCAGGCCCTCGGCCGCAGCCCGTTCGAGGTCCGCCGGGTACACGCCGGCCTCCACACGCAGGCTGTCGAAACCGGCGGTCATCCGCCGCAGCCACGGATCGCGGTTCCACGTCATTTCAAAATCCACCACACCCACCACGCCCCTGGCGGCGGCCTCCCTTGCGGCCTGGCTGACCCAGCCGTCCACCACGGCATCGGGCAGCCGGCCCAGCTCGCGGGTCAGGAGGAAGGCAGGTTCCTCACGGAGCAGCCCCGAGCCGTCCACCCGGAGCTCGTAGCGGCGGGCGGCAGCCGTGTTCACCCACACGCAGTGCAGGTCGTGGCTGATGAGCGCGGCCGGCCGTTCCCCGGCGGCGGCATCGAGCATGGCCAACGTGGGCGTATCCGGCCACAGGGCATCACGGAAGCCCACACCCACAGCGGTGACCGGGTGGCCTGGTCCGGTCCCGTTCGCACCAGCGGGATCCGCGGCAATGAAGCGTCCGACGGCGGCTGCCGCCTCCCGCGCGGACGTGGCCGGGGCGAGGTCAAGGCGGTTCGCGTGCAGGGCCCACTGGGTGAAATGGACGTGTTCGTCCCACAGCCCCGGGATGATGAACCGTCCGGCGCAGTCGACGGTCCTGAGGGGCCGGGCCTTGTGCGCCAGCGTCCCCGCCGGGCTGATCCCAGCCACCACCCCGCCGCGGAGGTGCACATCGAGGAGTGCCTTCGAACCGGGGCGGCGTACGGAGGCCAGGACGAGTTCCGCGGCAGCCGGCGTCACTGGGTTGCTGTCACTGCGCTGAAGCCACGGTGATCCGCTCGCTGCCCGCGGCACGTCATGCGGAACCGCGGAGGCGGTCCATCTCCCGGCGGTCCTTCTTCGTGGGCCGGCCGGTGCCCCGGTCCCGCTGCGGAATGCCCAGGGCAGGGGCCACGGGCCGTGGTGGGGTGTGGTCGGTGAAACAGTGCGACGCCACTTCCGCGCCGACGCGTTTGACGATCAGGCGGCGGACCTCGAGGATCCGTTCGTAGCCGGGCATCCGGACCGTCACCGTATCGCCAGTGACGAGGGTGGCCGATGCCTTGGCCGGCGTGCCGTTGAGGCGGACGTGGCCGGCGCGGCAGGCTGCGGTGGCGGCCGAACGCGTCTTGTAGGCGCGGATGGCCCACAGCCACGCGTCAATGCGGGCGCTGGCGGGGGAGGAGGGAAGGCTCGTCATGGTTGGCACCGAGTATAGCCCCGGCGCCCGGGCCCCAGCCCTAAGCGACCGTTACCCGGACCTGCTGCACCATGTTGTTGGCCATGCCCTGGTAGTTCCAGTTCTGCTCCAGGGGCTGGGTGGCGCCGGTGGCATCGGTGGCGCGGCAGGACAGCACGTGTTCGCCGGGCTCGGCCACCCACGGCAGGGTCCACTTCCGCCACGCGAATCCGCCAAGCGGCTTCTCGAGCTGCGCCGGCAGCCAGGCCCCGTCAATGCCGATTTCCACGCCGGTCACAGCACCTTCACCGGACCACGCCCTGCCCTGCAGCAGGACAGGGCCGGCGGCCATGGTCCGGTTCCGGGTGAGGAAGTCCGGAATGCCCGGCGGAACCATCAGCGAACGTACCCTGATCCGCGAAACCGGCGTGCCGGCGTCGTCCGCGGAATCCTGGTAGCGGTAGGCGACGTGCTGCTGGAACCCCATAAAGGGGGCGGTGACCACTTCGATGGATTCCAGCCACTTCACGCTCGTCATGCCGTACCAGCCGGGGACCACCAGGCGCAGGGGGTAGCCGTGCTGGGGCGGGAGCTCGTGGCCGTTCATGGTGTAGGCAAGCACGACGTCGGCCCGCATGGCCTCGCGGATCGGCAGGCTGCGCGCGTACCGCTGCCGGACGCCGCCCTGGATCCCGGCGTCGGCACCGGTGAAGACGACTTCCCGGGCGCTGGGCAGGACGCCCGCCTTGCCCAGCAGGTAGGCGAGCGGGACACCCGTCCAGTACGCCGTCCCCACGGCTTCAAGGACCCAGGGCTGGCTGATGGGCCGGGGACTGAGCAGGGAACGGCCGTTGCCGGCGCACTCCAGCGTCACGGGGACGGTGATGGCAGGGTCCTTGTGCAGGGCCGCCATGCTCAGTTCCAGGGACCGTTCCACCGCCCCGCCGATCAGCAGGTGCCAGGATGTTGCATCGATGTCCGGAATGTCGAAGTGGGTGAGGACATAGTGCAGGCCCGGTGGAGTGACGTCACGGCGCATCGCCTCCAGCGGCATGGAGTGGTTGCGGGCCGAGAGCTGCAGTTCCTCCGCGGTCAGCGGACCGGTGGTGGGACCCGCGGGCGCCGTGCCTTCCGGAGTTTCCCCCTGGACGGACTGCAGGTTGTGTTGGGTCTGCGTCATGGCGCTGCGATTCTGTGGGGCGGATGGCGGGGCGATGGTTCCTTGCCTCTGGTCTACGCCCGCCCCGCGCGCCCGTCAACGCCCTAAAGACGCAAGAAAAGCTACAGCACGGGCCGGGTCAGGAACTCCGCGAGGCTGATGGGGTCCTGGCCCGTCAGCCCATGCACGTCGAGTGAAATGCCCGCCATCTCGCCTGCCGCCATGGCGGTGTAGGTGCTGACCCAGGCATCCACCTGCCACTTTGGTGCGTTATAGGGTGCCCGCGACGCGTAGGCTTCCTCCAGCGTCTCCGCCTGATAGGTGACGTCCCTGCCGGTACCTTCGCTGATGATTTCCGCAGCCCGGGCCATGGAGAGCTCTTCGGGGCCGGTGAGCTGGTAGGTCTTGCCCTTGTGGATGGCGGGGTCCCTCAGCACCGCAACTGCACTGCGCGCAATGTCCTCCCGGGCCACCCCGGAAAACACGCCGTCACCGGCCGGTCCCTTGATGACCCCCTGGTCATCGGTCATCAGGGGCAGGAAGTCCAGGTAGAAGTTGTCCCGCAGGAACGTGTAATCCATCCCGGAGGCCCGGATCCGTTCTTCGGTGGCGTAATGGTCCCGGGCCAGCGTGAACGTGGCATCCGGGGCCGCCCCGTAAAAGGACGTGTACACCACGTGCTGCACCCCGGCGCCGGCCGCGGCATCCACGAACGCAAAGTGCTGCTGCAACCTGTCCTCCGCTTCGGCGGCGGACACCATGAACAGCACCCGGACCCCCTCAAGGGCAGTCCGGGCGGCCTCCGCGTCCCCGTAGCTGCACACGGCGGTGGCGGCCTGCTCCAGCTCAGGCGCGCGGGACGGGTCCCGCACCAGCAGGCGCTGGGCGGAGCCGGCGCCTGCCAGTTCCCTGGCCACCATGCCGCCCAGCCCGCCGGTAGAGCCGGTGACCGCAAGGTCCGGCAGGTCCGCCGCCATTCGCCTAGGCTTCCCGCGTGGCGGGCGACTTGGTCTGCGCGGGGTCGCGTTCGGCGAGGGCACCGATGGCGTCGTCGATCTTCTTCAGTACGTCCGGCTCCAGCTTCACTCCTGCAGCAGCCACGCTGTCGGCGATCTGCTCCGGCCGGGAGGCGCCCACGATGGCGGAAGCCACGTTGGGGTTCTGCAGCACCCAGGCCACAGCCAGCTGCGGCATGGACAGGCCTGCCTCCTCCGCGACTGGCTTGAGGTCCTGCACACCCTGCAGGACGTCGTCGCGCATCCACCGCGAGATCATCTTGGCGCCGCCCTTTTCGTCGGTGGCGCGGCTGCCTTCGGGTGCGGGCTGGCCGGGCAGGTACTTGCCGCTCAGGACGCCCTGCGCCATGGGTGACCAGACGATCTGGGACACGCCCAGTTCCTCCGACGCCGGTACCACCTCGGCTTCGATGACGCGCCAGAGCATGGAGTACTGCGGCTGGTTGGAGATCAGCTGGAAGCCCAGTTCCCGGGACAGCTTGTGCCCCTCCCGGAGCTGGTCCGCGGTCCACTCGCTGACGCCAATGTAGAGGGCCTTGCCCTGGCGGACGATGTCCGCGAACGCCTGCATGGTCTCCTCGAGCGGCGTTTCGAAGTCGTACCGGTGGGCCTGGTAGAGGTCGATGTAGTCCGTCTGCAGCCGACGGAGCGAGCCGTTGACGGAATCCATGATGTGTTTGCGGGACAGGCCAAGATCGTTCTTGCCCTTGGGGCCGGTGGGGCCGAAGACCTTCGTGAAGATCTCCAGCGATTCGCGGCGCTCTCCCTTCAGGGCCTCGCCCAGGACCGTCTCCGCCGCGGTGTTGGCATAGACGTCGGCAGTGTCGAAGGTGCTGATGCCGGCATCGAGGGCGGCGCGCACGCACTGCGAGGCGACGTCATTCTCCACCTGGGAGCCGTGCGTCAACCAGTTGCCGAATGTGATTTCCGAGACTTTGAAACCGCTGTTTCCGAGGTATCTGAATTCCATGGGCTTCACGCTAGCGGAGATGGTTGCTCAGGGTAAGGGCCGTCCGCCGTTCCGTGCAGCGTCGGATTCCGTCCGCTTCTGCTCCTGGCCGTGCTTGAGTACCTGCTGGGCGGAAAGGGACACCAGCGATCCGGTGTCCAGCGGCGGCAGCACCTGCGGAGCCTGTGGCTTCGTGAAGGAATGCGGGACTTCGCGGACGGGCCGGTGGTTGTGCAGTGCTGATTCCACGAGCGGTGCCACGGACTCCACCTTCTCCGCGGGAACGGCTGGATCCGGGAGGTCCCGCACGGAGAGCTTGATTTCGGGGTTCGCGGCGCGCTCCCGGGCCGAAGCGCGGGCGTCGGCTTCGGCCACCGCGGAGGCCCAGTCCTCGGCCAGGACGGGTTGCTCGCGGCGGGTTCCGGATTTACGGGCGACGGCGGTGCCCAGGGCCGATTTCGCCAAGCCGGACTTCGCGAAAGCGGACTTTATGCGCGCCGGCTTGAGTGCCGCAGGCAAGCCGCGCGGCGCTGGCGCGGATCCTGCCGGAGCGCCCTTGCCGGACCCGGACCCGGGCTCGCCAAGGCGGGTGCCGTACAGCTGGACCAGGGGCATCCCATCCTTCCGTTTGCCCTTGCCGAACAGCCGCATCATGACGACGGCGGCCAGCCGGCCCACACCCGCGAGGAGCAGGGTGATGACGCCCAGGAGGAAGAGGATGAAGAAGATCAGGAAGGCGACGCCCACCGTGCCCAAAAAGGTTAGGTTGAGGACGAGCGTGTCCGGATTTTCCACGTGTCATCTCTCCTCTCTGCCTTCAGCTGGGCCCGCGGCGGCGCCCCCACGCACGGCAGCAGCTTCGTATCCACCTTACGGATTTTTGCGCCGCATTGCCCCCGGCGCGGCGGCCGTCCGCGGGGTTGTAGCAAAGCCGTTACCGGATATGACAGCATCCCGGTATGACAAAAATCGGAGCACAGGACCGTTGCCCGTGCCTGTCCGGGGATCAGTACGCCTCCTGCTGCGGCCGGTTCCATTCGGGCGGGGCCGAAGCAGCCACCGCGGAGCAGCTGATGCGCTCCCGGTACACGGCTTTCGTGCTCCTGGACCGGGACTACCTGCTCAGGACGTGGCACCCGGACACGGCCCCGGGGAACCTGCAGCTGGACCCGGAAGTGCAGTGGCGGCGGCTGGACATCGCCGCCACCAGCGGTGGTGGGCCTTTCGACACCGCGGGGACGGTGGAGTTCAAGGCCCACTACCGGCACACCGGAGAGCGGGGCGTGCTGCACGAGGCAAGCAGGTTCGTCCGTTCGGACGGCCGGTGGTTTTACGTGGATGGGGACATCCTGGACTGACTACTCGTCGTAGTCGTTGTCCGGTGTGAATCCTGCCCGGTCAACCTTCCGGTGGAAGTGCATCCCGGCCAGCCCGCCCAGTACGGCGCCCACCAGCGCAACCACGGCCACCACCACGGCGGCGATGATGCTGGTGGTGGTGAGCTCACCCTCGTTGATGGGGATCCGCGGGAAGCTGTTGAGGTTGGCCAGCACGTTGAACTGCTGTCCGGCCACCAGGCCCAGCACGGCGATGACGATGGCGGCGATCAACGCCCAGACCCACACCATGAGGCCCTGCTTGGCGCCGTTGAAGCGTGCCATCCGGCCGGCCACGTAGCCGCCGGAGTAATAGGAAACGAACAGGATCACCAGCAGCACAATGATGCCCACCAGGCCCACGGTTCCGCTGTTCTGGGCGGCCTGGTTCACAGCCTCGTTGACATCCGTGTTGTTGGCCAGCCCCACGGCGGTGCCGGCTGCGGCCACCAGGGCGGTGAGCAGGACGGCCATGCCGGTTGCGGTCAACCAGCCAAAGAAGGCGGAACCCACCTTGATGCCGCCGAACTGCTCCTTCTCCCGGGCGATCGCGGTTTCGCGGTCGGTCAGGTTAGGGTTCACGGCCGCGGCCGGGACAGCTGCGGTCCGCGTCGCCCCCGCGGATCCGCTGCGGTCCGCATAATCCCGCTGGGCGTCGGCCCGTTCGGCGTAGACCTCCTGGGGGTAGTCACGTTCGGCGGATGCGGCCGGCGCCTCGGAGTACGAACGCGTGGCATCGCCGGCGGACGTCCGGTCGATGGGACGCGTTGCATTGTCAGCCGGGGTCCGGTCGATGGAGCGGGTTGCCTGGCTGTCCGCGTCACCGGCACGGCCGTTTTCACTGCGCCCGTCCTGCCGCGCTCGCCGGGGAGGGAGGTTCTCTGGGTCCGTTGAGCTGCTCATGGATCCACTCAACCACCGCCCCACCCCGATAGCAAGGATGCTTACGATTCCGTGACCTGCGGTTCTACCGGTATCTGCGGTGCAGATCCTCCTTCGCCGAGGGCCCGTGGGAGGCGTCGGCAATCCACGGCCCGGTGCCCTCGGACTGGTCCAGGACCCCTTCCTCCAGCCAGGCGTAATCCCCGGCGAGGACCTTGCGCGTGAGGCGGTGGTCGCCGTCGTCCGTATTCCGCCAGAGCTGGTCGAAGTATTCGTCCACGCGCACCCGCGCCTGCTCGCAGTAGGCTTCGGCGAGTTCGTAGGCGCTCGCCGCCCGCCCGGGATCTGTGCGCAGCAGCATCTCCGCACGCGAGCAGCACGCGGTCATGGCGAACAGTTCGGCACCGATGTCCACCACGCGGCCCAGGAAGGCCTGTTTGCGCTCGAGCTTCGCCTGCCACCTGCCCATGGCATAGAAGGTCTGGCGGGCCAGGCGCCGGGAGGAGCGTTCCACGAACCGCAGCTGCCGGGCCAGCCGGCCGAACTCGCTGTAGGAGCGCGGGTCCATCCCCGCGCCGGCCACCAGCTTGGGCAGCCATTTGGCGTAGAAGCCGGAGGCGCCGACGGCGGCCCGTGCTTTGTCGGACAGGCTCGCATCCATTGAGGCCAGGTCCCCCGCGGCAGCCAGGTGCGCGTCAACGGCTTCACGCGCGATCAGCAGGCGCATGATCTCCGAGGACCCTTCGAAGATCCTGTTGATCCGCAGGTCCCGCAGCTGCTGTTCGGCGGGCACTGCGCGCTCCCCGCGTGCGGCCAGGGACTCTGCGGTCTCGAACCCGCGCCCGCCACGGATCTGGACCAGCTCGTCAGCGATCCGGCAGCTGATTTCCGTGGCCCACAGCTTGGCCAGGGCGGCCTCGATCCGCACGTCCTTCTGGCCCGCGTCCGCAAGCTCGGCGGCGAGCTCGAACACGGCATCCAGTGCGAAGGCGGAGGCCGCGATGAAGGCGATCTTCTTTCCCACCGCTTCGTGCTCGCCCACGGGCCGGCCCCACTGGGTGCGGGCGTTGGACCATTCGCGGGCGATCTTCAGGCTCCAGCGCCCGGACGCGACGCACAGCGCAGGCAGGGCCAGCCTCCCGGTGTTAAGGGTGGTCAGGGCAATCTTCAGGCCCTGCCCCTCGCGGCCCAGCCGGTTGGCCGCGGGCACCCGGACCTGGTGAAAGCGGGTGACGCCGTTTTCGATCCCGCGCAGGCCCATGAAGGCGTTCCGGTTCTCCACCGTGATCCCAGGGGAGTCCATCTCCACGACGAACGCGCTGATCCCGCCCTTATGCGGGGTGCCATCGGCGTCCGTGTGCGTCGGGACCACAGCCATCACCACCACCAGTTCCGCGATCACCCCGTTGGTGGTCCACAGCTTCACGCCGTCCAAAAGGTAGGCCTCGCCGTCGTCCGTGGGTGTGGCGGTGCTGCCCAGCCTGGCGGGGTCGCTGCCCACATCCGGTTCGGTGAGGAGGAACGCGGTGATGGCGCCGGCCGCGCAGCGCGGCAGGTACTCCTTTTTCTGTTCCGGGGAGCCGAACACCTTGACCGGCTCGGGCACGCCAATGGACTGGTGCGCCGAAAGGAGCGCGCCGAGGCTCGGGTGGACGCTGCCCAGCAGCGCAAGGGCACGGCCGTAGTACACCAGCGAGAGGCCCAGCCCGCCGTATTCCTCGGGGATCTTCATGCCGAAGACGCCGAGGTCCGCCAAGCCGCGGATGTACTCGTCCGGAATCTGTGAAGCACGCTCAATCACCCGGCCGTCCATGGTGCGGGCATACGCGGTGAGCCGGGCCATGAACGCTTCGCCGCGCTCAACGTCCGCAGGATCGGGCGTGGGCCACGGGTGCACCAGGCTGAGGTCGAAGGTGCCGAGGTAGAGGCCCTTGGCAAAGCTGGGCCGGTCCCATCCGGTCTCCCGGGCGGCCTCGGCCACGGCGCGGGCTTCATCAGCAGTGACGCCGGCACCGATCTTGCCGGCGGGGACGGGCGTTTCTTCAGCCGGTGCGTCAGTGGACGGGCTGTGCGTGGCGGAGGTCATGGGTTATCTCCTAGGCCGGAATGGCCGGTGAAGCCATGGATCCGCCGGGTTGGAGAACCCTTCAGCTGTCCCTCAATATTACCCGCGGGTAAGTTCCGGTGCTAGGGGAAGGCTGGGCCGGAAAGTCCGCAGCCACGTCCACGCTTTTCGCCTGGTGCACCAGCCGGTCCCAGCCGGCGTTGATGCCGTGGACCACCGCCAGGAGCGTGCTGGACACCAGCACCCAGGCGAGCTTTCCCGTACCCAGCAGCAGGAGCGCAACCAGCCCCGATGCCAGAACGAAGGCGGCCAACAGGCCGCCAAAAGCCAGGGTCCCGATAAAGACCAACGTGGATGTGTCCAGAGCGCTCAAATCAAACTGCATGTGTCCCCCTGCGGCGTTGCTGTGGTGAAAATCTGCTGTGGCCAAGCGGCGAAGGCCGGTAGCAGAAAGCGTAGGGTGGGCGCCACGCGGCCAGCCAGAGCGGGACGCCGGGAAACAGCTGTTGATACGGGATCGATACCCTACCGCCAGGTAGGTCACGGAGCGGTTGCGGCGGTGCCCCCGAACGCGCTGCGTTAACCTTGTAGTTGGCCGTTTTCCGGTCCGCCCCCGCCGCCCGCCCCGCCAACAGTCCAAGGAGAGTGTGTGCCCCGCTCCGCCAGGTCATCCGCTGACGCCATCAGCGCCCGGCTCCGGGACCTCGAACTCCTCACCAAGGGACCCGCGTGGGCCCTCACCCGCTCGGCGCCGTGGGTCATCGCGGTGCTGCAGGCGTCCTTCACCCGCACCCGGCCGCAGCTTCCGCTCGAGGAATTCCATGCCGACGTCGACTCCTTCCTTGAGGAGCTCCGCCGGCAGGACCCCGGGCTGGGCGGCGGTGCCAACGGAAAGTCGTTCGGCGACGAGTGGACGCGCCGGCAGTTCCTGACCCGCCGGAACCAGTCCGGCCAGATCGTCTACGAAGTCACCGAACCCGCCGCCCGTGTGCTCGCGTTCCTGGACAGCCTCTCCAGCGAACGGTCCACCCTCAACGGGTCCCGGCTGGGCACGCTGCTCGGCGATGTCGAAAAGCTCGCGAATGAGACCAACCCGGACCAGAGCGCCCGGCTTGAGGCCCTCGAAGAGGAAATCGGCGAGCGGCAGCAGCTGATCGAGGACATCAGCAGCGGCGAGTTCGACGGCCTGCTCGATGACGACCAGGCCGTGGAGGCCGCGGGTAACATCCTGGACCTGGCCGCCAGCCTGCCCGCCGACTACAAGAAGATGCGCGACCGGATCGAGGAACTGGTGGGCGGCCTCCGCAACCAGATCATCGAGGAGTCACTGACCAAGGGCGCCACCATGGCGCAGGTGCTGGAAGCGGACAAGCGGCTCCGCCAGAGCCCGGAGGGCAGGACGTTCCGGTCCTTCACTGCGTTCCTGGAGGATCCACAGCAGCAGCTTCGCTTCCGCTCGGCCATCGGCGAGGTCCTCGGCCGGCAGTTCGCGGACGACCTCTCGCCGGAGGACCGCGAGACACTGAAGAACCTGGTGGCCGAACTCCGCCAGCAGCACAGCCAGATCCAGCGCATCTACGGCAAGCTCAGCGAAAGCCTCAACACGTACGTCCAGAGCGACGACTTCCGCCAGTCGGTCCGGCTGCGGCAGGTCCTGCGCGAAGCCGAGCACGCCATCCGGTCCCTGCCGTACGAGCGCGACCGGCCAGGCCTGGTACCCGGACCGGTCCTTTACAACGCGGGTTTCGAGGCGCTGTCCATGGTGAAGCTGTTCGACCCCGACGAATTCGCCGCACCGCCCAAACTGGCCGATCCCATCGCATTCAGCGACTCGGACCGCGTGCGCTCGCCGAGGACCGGCAAGGCCAAACCGGCGGTGGTCCGCGCCGCCATGGCAGGCGCCAGGACCCTGGGTGACGCCTGGGAGCAGCTGCCGCCGGAAGAGCAGCACATCAACTCCATCCGCGCCCTGCTGTCGGAGGCCCTGCACGCCGGGGCCGACTTCAACCGCAGCGATTTCGAGGGCCTGGACTTCGAACAGATAGACGGCTCCATTCGCAGGGCCTACCTCCCGGTGGTCACGCTCGCAAAGGATTCACATGACTGAAGAGATGACGGAACCGCCCGCCGAGCACCTTCCCGCCCCAGCGGTTGAGCCGGCTGAAACCCGTGATCCGGTGGTTGAGCCTGCCGAAACCGCAGACGCCCCGATGCCGGCCAGCCACATCACCGGCGCAGTCACGCCGCGCGACACGTTCGTGGACGGAGCCGCGCTGTTCCCCGGCGACACCGGCGTGCTGAACATGAAGGTCCGGCAGGCGCTGGTGAAGCTCCTCAAGGGCCCGTACATTGACGGCGGCCGGGACGAAAAGCTGTGGACGGTCCTCCTGGACAACCAGGTGATCCTGCGCAGCCGGCTTTCGGAACTGTTCCTTAGCATGCAGCTGGACCATGAACGGAAAATTGCCGTCCTGCGCCCGGTGGACCCGGACGTGATCGGTGGCAGCGCCCGGTCCAGCATCCTGCGGCAGCAGCGGGCCCTCAGCCGGGTGGAAACCATCGTGCTGCTCCGGCTCCGGCTCCTGCTGGACCGGCACGTCACCGCGCAGACTGACCCCACCATCACCCGCGAGGAAATCACGGACCTCGTGGCGCACTACCAGCCGTCCGGCCAGCAGGACGCCCTCCGCGACTCGGACGTGGTTACCCGTGCCATCACCAAGCTCCTGGCCCGCCAGCTCCTGCTGCCCACGGGACTTGACGACGTTTACACCATCTCCAACGCCCTCCCGCTGGCCCTCCCGTTCGAAAACATCGGCGACATCCCGGCCCACATCGAAGCCCTGGTGGCCGCGTCAACGGACCAGTCCGGAACGGAACCGCTCCTGGACTTGGACGACACAGGTGACGATGACAACGACGACGACGGCGCTGCCGCCCAGGGAGTGGCATCTAAGGGAACGGGTGAGGGACCCGCTGCGAGCTTGCGAGCAGTGGGAAATCCGGACCCGCTGTCGGAGCCGGACGCATCGTCCGAAGGACGAATGCCGTCCGGCGAAGGGGCGGGGGCGGCAGCGCCGTCGTCGTACCCTGCCGGCACCAAGAAGGAGGCCGCCAAGTGACCATTCCGAGCATGCTCCCGCTGGGGGAAGAGACGAACCCCGGCCAGATGCGGCTGGCGCTGGTCCAGGTGGTCAACTGGGGCACGTTCCACGGCGCGCACACCATGCGCGTGGACCGGAACGGAACCCTGCTGACCGGTAACTCCGGCGTGGGAAAGTCCACCCTCTTCGACGCCATGCTGCGCGTTTTCGATGCCAGGCCGCGGTCCAACGAGGCCGCCGCCCAGCGGTCCGGCGGTGCTGTGGAGGACAAGCGCACCACGTTCACCTACATGCGCGGCAAGGTGGGCGACAAGGCCGTGGGGGAGGGCTCGGCGAGTGCCTTCCAGCGCCCCGGTGCCACCTGGTCCGCCGTCGGGCTGACGTTCGACAACGCTGCGGGCACCCGGGTGACCGTCTCGGCCCTGTTCGACCTGCCAAAGAACGGCACGGAATCGAGCGTGGGCCGGTTCTACCTGATCGACAATGTCCCCCTGGACCTCGATGCGATCGAGGGCGTCGCGGACAAGCGGTTCACCAAGGGCGCGCTGGAAACGATCTTCCCGCACGCCCAGGTGTTCGACGTCCACAAGGCCTTCGCCGAGCGGTTCCGGCGCCTGCTGGGCATCAGCTCGGACCAGGCGCTTCCGCTGCTGCGGGTCATCCAGGCGGGCAAAGGCCTGGGCGGCAGCGTCAACACGTTCTTCCGCGACCAGGTGCTGGACGCCCCCGCAACACTGACGGCGGCTGACGACGTGGTGGAAGAGTTCAGCAACCTCATGTCCATCCGCCAGCGCCTCGAAGACGTCCGGCAGCAGCGCGACCAGCTGGCGCCGGTTCCGGGGCTGAACCGCGAATACGCCCAGTCGCTCCTGGACGCCAACCGGCTCCGGGAGCTGGCCGGCGGCGAATTCGAGTCGTACAGGCAGCGGCTCGCTGTCACCGTCCAGCAGAAGATCCTGGCCCGGTTCAAGGAACTGGCGCAGGCCAAAGCCAAGGAACTCGGCGCCGAGCGCTCGGTCCGCGATGGCCTGGCCAAGGACCTGCGGCAGCTGGAAACCGACTACAACAGCCAGGGCGGCAACGCGATTTCCGCCATTGAGCAGTCGCTGGAGAACGCCAGGGTGGGCCTGCGTCTCCGCCGCCAGGTGGAACAGGCCGCACAGCAGGCACTGTCCGACGCCGGGCTGCAGCTTGAGTGGACGGCCTCCGGCTGGGAGCAGGCACACGAGCAGGCCGCCGCCCGTTCCGCGGAGCTGAAGGACGATTCGACGGCTCTGCAGGAGCTGAGGTTCGAGGCGTTCGACGCCCACGCCAGCCGCAAGCGCGAACTGGCCGCGGCCGAGCAGGAACTCGTGTCGCTGAAGACGCGCAAATCCCTGCTGCCGCCGTCGAGCATTGAAAACCGTGCCGCCATCGCCGCGGCCACCGGCATCCCGGAGGACAGGATGCCGTTCGCCGGTGAGCTGATGGACCTGGCCGAAGGGGAGGAGCGGTGGCGCCCTGCGGCCGAGCGCGCGCTCCGCAACCTGGCCACCACGCTGCTGGTCCCGGGTGAACATTTTGGTGCCGTCACCCGCTACCTCAATGACCACAACGTTCGGGGTGCGCTGCGGGCCGTGGACGTCTCCAAGCCCCTCGCCGGCGGTGCGCTGGCAGTGGAGGACGCGCGCGACGGCGACCTGCTCACTAAGCTGGACATCCTCGCCAGTGGTGCGGCTGCCGAAGCGGGGGAGTGGGTGCGGGAACGCATCGCCCTCGACTTTGCCTACCCCTGCGTGGAGGACCCGGACCAGCTCGCCGCGCTGGACAGGGGCCTGAGCCTGGGCGGCGTGGTCAAGCGGAACCGCCACACCGTGGAGAAGGACGACCGGTTCACCAGCCGCCAGGACTACGTGCTGGGGTTCGACAACGCCGCAAAGCTGGAGCTCGTGGCCGGCCAGGTGGAGGACCTCCGGCAGGAAGTGGCCAAGGCAGCCGAGCTGGCGCAGAGCCGGGAGGATTCCCACCAGGGCATGAGCCGGCAGCTCGAAGCGCTCCGCCGGATCGCTGAGGACGACAGGCCCTGGGAACAGGTCTCGGCAGCCGTCGCAGCCGAGGAACTGGCGGGCATCGAGCAGCGGCTCAAGGATGCCCTTGCCGCCCAGGCGGACCTGGAGCCGCTGCGCGCCACCATCGAGGAGGTCCGGCAGAAGCACCAGTCCAGCACCGAGTCCGCGGCCGTGCTGCAGAGCGAGTACAAGGCCCTCGACAGGCAACTGACGGCTGCCGATTCGCTGCTGGAAGCCGCGCGCCACCGCCTGGCCGAGGCGCCGCCGTCGGACGCCACCGTGACGGCGCTGGAACCGTACTTCGCCGACTTTGGCGACGTGACGGAGATGCACGAGCTGGACAACCTGGCCAACAGGGTGCGGACCGCACTCCAGGGTGAGCTGCACGCCGCCGAATCGCGGGGACAGGCCACCGCGGAGCGGCTCACGCGTATTTTCGAGGGGTTCGTGCGGGAATGGGGCAGCGCCATCTCCGCCGACCACGGCACCAGCATTGGCGCGGCCAGCGAATTCGAAGCCCGCTACCACGCGATCGTCAGCGATGGCCTGCCGGCGCAGGAAGCCGAATTCCGGCAGTTCTTCAACCAGCGCACCCATGAGTCCTTCAGCACCCTGCTGCACCTCCTGGACGAGGAACGCCGCTCCATCACCAGCAGGATCCTGCCGCTGAACGGCATCCTGTCGCAAGTGAACTTCCATGAGGGCAGCTTCCTGGAACTGGACATCAAGCAGACCCTGCCGCCCACCGCCAAGCAGTTCAAGGACGCCATCCAGAACGCGCTGAAGGCCCGGCATGCGCGGTCCGCCAAGACGGAGCCGGGTGCTGAACGGGACGACGACGCCGAGCTCACGGCACGCTACAAGTCCCTGGAAACGCTGGTGAAGCGCCTGGGCTCGCAGGCTCCGGAAGACCGGCGCTGGCGGGCCGAGGTGCTCGACGTCCGCGGGCACCTGTTCATCCAGTGCAAGGAGCACCGCGAGGTCACCGCCCCCTCGGCCAAGGGAAAGAAGGCCGGCAAGAAGACCGAGGTGTTCATGCACGCGGACACCGGCTCCATGTCCGGCGGTGAGCGGCAGCGGTTCACGGCGTTCATCATGGCCGCCGCCCTCAGCTACCAGCTGGGCATCGCCGAACAGGGCTTCACCACGTACGGCACGGTGATGATGGATGAAGCCTTCGTGCTTGCCTCGGAGGAGTTCGCCGGCGCCGGGATCAAGGCGCTGCACGAGTTCGGGTTCCAGCTGCTGCTGGCCGCGCCCGAGAACGTGATCGACCTGTCCCGGCACCTGGGCTCCGTGACCGAGATCCTCCGGGACCGGCGCACCAACCGTTCCGGCGTACTGACCGCGCCGGTGATCCGCCCCCGCGAGGGCGAGGAGGGGGCCTGGCGGTCCGAGGCGAATCCGGTGGACATCGTGCTGCGCTGACGGTCCGCCGCGGCGAACCTGAGACAGGGATAACAAACTGATGGATTTATCCGTCAGGTTCTGGTGTGCCGCGATTTGGTTGTGCCACCCTTGGGAGCAAAACACCACCACGCCATCCCGATCCCCATAGGCGCTGCGGAACGCTGGGTCCCGCAGTTGCCTCCGAAGAAACTCACGGCGCCATCGTGAAAGGCAGCCACTATGCACCCAGCCCGCCGCCTAACCAGACCCCTCGCAATGGCCACTGCGGCCGCCTTCTTCCTGGCAGGCTGTACCTCCGGCGGGCCGGCAGAATCCGGCGGCGGGGGCACCTCACCGGCCGTCACAGTTCCCCCTTCAACGGGGACACCGGAGCCGGCAGCTCCGTCCGCGACGCCGGGCCAGCCCGCCCCGCAGGCACCGTCCCCGTCTGCATCCAGTACGGATCCTGCTGCCGCCGGGCTGGCGACCTTCACCTTCCCGGACGGCAGGCTCTCCTTCACGCGCCCGGCGGACTGGAAGACCGAGGTCTTCGAGGCCTCGGCGTCACCTTATGTGGGAACGGCCACCATCTACGACGCCAGTGACAAGCAGCTGGTCAGCATCTATTACGGGCAAATCGCCGATGGCGTCTCCGGGCCTGTGACCAGGACGGTATTTGAATCCGTGCCGGTACCCGGGCTGCAGGGCCGGTCCACACCGGAGGCACATGCCTCGTTCTACGTGGACTGGGATGACGACGATGCCACCTACCACCTGCAGCTGACGGCAGGCGCACCGGCAACGGGCCCCCGGGACGCGGTCAAGGGAATCATCCTCCTGGGCGATCGCGTGCTGACGGCTGAAGTGCTGTTCGATGACCAGCAATTCCCCGACGACAAGTCCGCCCGGGCATGGTTCGCCGGCAGCCAGGGGCAGGCGCTGAAGGCCATTCTGGCCAGCTTCACCTTCCGCTGAACGGACCTGGGAAGGCCCTCCCATGATTCATGAAGGGCCTTCCCAGGTGTGGCGTCCGGGCAGCTACGTGGACTGCACCCTGCCCAGGAACTGCGCGGTGCGGTCCTCGAGGCCCTGGACCTGGCGGACCACGACGGCGGCCGGGTCCGGGTTGATCTCGTTGGCCGGGGGCTCCTTGCGGACATTGCCGGAGCACAGGAAATCTGCGCAGATCAGGGTGCCCACGGTGTTGCCGTTGCGGCCGGACGGGCCGGCCCGGCGGGCCACCCAGAGCAGCACGTCCTCCTTGGAGAACACGTCGCGGCACAGCTCGCACAAGACTGAGCGGTTCTTCCGGGCCCCACCTTCGGGCGCCCGGAGCAGGACTCCGGTGAGCCCCTTGGGGCCGGGAACCACGAGGTAACCGCGAAGCGGCATCTTGGGGTCCCGCCAGCCGAGGAAGTCCAGGCTGTCCCAGTCCAGGCTGTCGAAGTGCTGGGGCAGGTTGAGTTTGGCGGCCTCGGAACGGCTGGCGTTGACGAAGGATGAGCGGATTTGCTGGGGCGTGACTGATTGCATGGCTGAACTTTCGTGAGAAGGGGCCCGGCAGCGGGCAGAAGCCCGGGAGGCGGGCTCGATAAAAAGGGGAGTCAGCAGTTGTCCGCGAAGCAGGCCAAAACGGCCACCCCGCATTCCGCGGCAGCGGCGGGGCGGAAAGCC
The DNA here is from genome assembly GCF_056394175.1 of Pseudarthrobacter sp. 10T415. Taxonomy (NCBI): domain Bacteria; kingdom Bacillati; phylum Actinomycetota; class Actinomycetes; order Micrococcales; family Micrococcaceae; genus Pseudarthrobacter; species Pseudarthrobacter sp. 10T415. Next base: position 23,785 of record NZ_JBFTHJ010000025.1, read on the forward strand.
TCCGGCGTGCGCATTGCTCCTCGATGTCCCGATCTCTTGAGAGTTTGTCCGGCCGTTCCGTAGCGGACCCGGTCCATGCCATCCTGCCAAACCCTGGAAATCCTGTCCAAGACCACGGCGGCTGTGTCCTTCGTCACCTTGGGGAATAAGCTACGAAAAGCTTTCGTAATTGCGCTAAGCATAGGCTAGCCTTACTTAAGTTCGCATCGCTCACTTAAGGAATTTCATGGCTTCCTCCCTGTTCACGGGCCCCAGCACCACCCGCCGCACGCTGCTTAGGTCAGCCGGCGCGTCCGCCATTCTGGCCGCAGCTGTGACGCTCTCCGCCTGCTCCACCGGCCCGGCAACGTCTACTTCCGATGCCAGCGCCTCCACTTCCAGCAGTGCCCAGTTCCCGGTCACCATCGACCATGTGTTCGGCAAGACCACCATCGAGAAGCAGCCCACGCGGGTTGCCACGGTCTCCTGGGTCAATGACGACGTCGCCATTGCACTGGGTGTTGTCCCCGTAGGTGTTCCCAAGAACGAATGGGGCGGCAACGACAAGGGCTCCACCCCGTGGAAGGACGCCGCGCTTGAAGAACTCGGCGCCGGCTTCGGCACCGACAAGGCTCCGGTCCAGTACTCGGAGGCGGACGGCATCAACTTCACCGAGATCGCCAAGCTCACCCCGGATGTCATCCTGGCCGCCTATTCCGGCCTGACCGAAGAGGATTACAAGAAGCTCAGCGAAATCGCCCCGGTGGTGGCGCACCCCGAGCTGGCTTACGGAACGTCCTGGCAGGACGCCACCACCATCGTGGGCAAGGCGCTGGGCAAGGACGCCGAAGCCGCCAAGCTGGTCTCCGACACCGAAGCCACCGTCAAGGAAGAGGCGGCGAAGTACCCGCAGATCAAGGACAAGACCTTCATCTACGGCTACGCCCTGCCGTCCGACCGAACCCAGACCGGCATCTACACGGCCAACGACAACCGGCCCAAGTTCCTGTCCTCCATCGGCATGAAGCTCGCCCCCGTTGCGGAGCAGGCATCGGCCGGCTCGAAGGAATTCTTCGTGCCGTGGTCCGCGGAGAAGGTGAACGAGCTTGATTCGGACATCTTCCTCAGCTCGGTGGAAGACGCCAGCGAAGCCGATGCGATCAAGAAGGACCCCCTGCTGGGACAGATCCCTGCCGTCAAGAGCGGTGCGTTCGTGGCAGACGCCAACAAGAGCCTGGTCCTCGCCATCTCCGCTTCCTCACCGCTGAGCCTCCCCTGGGCGCTGGACACGTTCCTGCCCGAGCTGGCCACCGCAGCGGATGCCGTGAAGTAGCACCGGTTCAGTGACGCAGAGTTCGACGACGGCGGACCGCCAGGCCGCAGGCTCCGGCACTTTGGTACCGGGGGCGGCAGCCCGTGCCCCGGGGAGCGCCCGCGCGTTCCCCGGCAAGCGCGCCGCCTGGCTGCTGGCCGCCGTCGTCGTACTCGCCGTCCTGGCAGGTGCATCCCTCGCCGTCGGGGCAAGGGGCCTGCCGCTGGGCACCGTCTGGGACGCGCTCACGCAGTTCGATCCCGCCAATGGTGACCACGCAGTGGTCCACGCCCGTATTCCCCGCACCATCCTTGGCCTGCTGGCCGGCGGCGCGTTGGGCCTGGCCGGCGCCGCCATGCAGGGCGTGGCGCGCAACCCCCTTGCCGATCCCGGAATCATGGGCGTCAACGCGGGCGCGGCCCTGGCCGTGGTGACCGGCATCTATGTCTTTGGTGTCGGCTCGCTGTCCGGCTACATCTGGTTCGCGTTCATCGGCGCCGCCGTGGCCGCCGTCGTGGTCTATTTCATCGCGTCCCTCGGCCGGGACGGAGCCACCCCGGTCAAGCTTGCCCTGGCGGGTGCCGCGCTCAACGCCGGCCTGTACTCGCTCATGAGCGTCATTCTGGTCTCGAGCCAGGACACCCTGGACATGTTCCGGTTCTGGCAGGTGGGCGGCATTGCCGGCCGTGACTGGTCCGTGGTGCTGGCGGGGCTGCCCTTCCTGGCCGCGGGGGCTGTCATTGTGCTGTTGACCGGCCGGATCCTCAACAGCCTGGCCCTGGGTGATGACATTGCCCGCGGCCTGGGCCAGCGCGTGGGCCTCACCCGGGGCATCACGGCCCTGGGCATCGTGCTGCTGTGCGGATCCGCAACGGCGATGGCTGGCCCCATCGCTTTCGTTGGCCTGGTTATCCCGCACGCTGTCCGCTTCCTGACCGGCCCGGATTACCGCTGGATCCTGCCGTTCTCCCTGGTCCTGGCGCCCGTGCTGCTGCTCGGTGCGGACATTGTGGGACGCGTGGTGCTGCTTCCCGGCGAGGTGCCGGCCGGCATCATGACCGCGCTGATCGGCGCCCCCGTGTTCGTGTGGCTGGTCCGCCGCGGGAAGGGAGCCGGACTGTGACCCCGAAAACGGCAACCCCCGCAACCCCTGTTGCGCCATCAGATAAGGCTGCCAAAACCGCCGCTGAGCGACCCCAAGTGATAGGGCAACGCCGGGGAAGGATGGGCCTAAACCGGACCGCGTTCCTGGCCGCCGGCGTCGTGATCCTCTTCTTCGTTTCCGTGCTGCTGGGCAGTTACACGGTGACCGTCCCTGATTTCTTCACCATCGTCTTCAACCACCTGGCCGGCGGCCCCAGGATCCCCGGTGCCAGCTTCATCGTCATGGAGAACAAGCTCCCGCGTGCGGTCATCGGAACCATGATCGGGCTGGCCTTCGGGCTGGCCGGTGCACTCTTCCAAACCATGCTCCGCAACCCCCTTGCCAGCCCGGACATCATCGGCATCAGTTATGGCGCCAGCGCCGCAGCCGTGGTGGCCATCGTGATTTTCGGCGCGTCAGGTGCCGTGGTGTCCGGCGCCGCGCTGGTGGGGGCCCTAGCCGTGGCGGGCCTGATCTACGCGATTTCCAGCGGCGGGATCCGCGGTGGCGGCCGGGGCAATGCCGCCGGCAACCGGCTGGTACTGGCCGGCGTCGGAATCGCTGCCGCCCTGCACGCCGTGGTCAACTTCCTGATGACGCGCGCTGACATCCGCACCGCCGCCGACGCCCTCGTGTGGCTCAACGGTTCCCTGAACTCCGCCAACTGGGACCGTGCCGGGATCCTGTTCCTGGCACTCGCCGTGCTCCTTCCCGCTGTGGGCGTCATCGCCGGGCCGCTGCGCATCCTCGAACTGGGCGACGACACCGCGGCAGGCCTGGGCATCCGGGTCAACGCCGCCCGCCTCGCCCTGGTCATCATCGCCGTCACCCTCGCGGCGGTGGCGACGGCGGCAGCCGGGCCGGTCTCGTTCGTCGCCTTCCTCGCCGGTCCCATCGCCCGGCGCTTCACCGGGAAAGCCAGCCTGCCGGCGTCGGCCCTGGTGGGTGCCGTCATCGTCCTGGCCGCGGACTTCCTCGCCGCCAACCTTGCCCCGCTGGTGCTGGACGGAACCGTCCTGCCGGTGGGCGTCATCACCGGCGCGCTCGGTGCCCCGTTCCTGCTGTGGCTCCTGGTCACGAACAACCGAAAGGATGCCTGACGTGGCAGTTCTGAACGCCAAGGACCTGACGCTGAAATACGATCAGCGCTGCGTGGTGGACGGCCTCAGTGTCGAAATCCCCGAAGGCAGGGTGACCATGATCGTGGGCGCCAACGCCTGCGGAAAATCCACCCTGCTCCGCGGACTGTCCCGGCTCCTTAAACCTGCGGGCGGCGCCGTCACGCTGGACGGCAAGGACATCCACACCCGCCCCGCCCGCGAACTGGCCCGCACCCTTGGCCTGCTGCCGCAGCATCCCACTGCACCGGACGGCATCACCGTCCGCGACCTGGTGGGCCGCGGCCGGTACCCGCACCAGGGTTTCTTCCGCAGCTGGAGCGACAAGGACGATCTCGCGGTGCAGCGTGCGCTGGAGGCCACCGAAACGCTGGCCCTCGCGGAGCGGAACGTGGACGAACTCTCCGGCGGGCAGCGCCAGCGGGTGTGGATCGCCATGGCCCTGGCGCAGGAAACCGACATCCTGCTGCTGGACGAACCCACCACCTACCTCGACCTGGCCCACCAGGTGGAAGTCCTGGACCTCGTCACGGACCTGAACCGCAGGCGCGGCACCACCGTGGCGATCGTCCTGCACGACCTCAACCTCGCGGCACGCTACGCAGACAACGTCATCGCCATGAAGGCCGGCGCTGTGGTGGCTGAAGGTACCCCTCGCGAGGTTGTCACCGAGGACCTGGTCCGCAGCGTCTTCAACCTGGAATCCCGGGTCATCCCGGATCCCGTCTCCGGGACGCCCCTGATCATTCCCATCGGCCGCCATCACGTCCCCACCGAACTGGAGCTTGTTTCATGAAGACCCGCGACGCCGCATCCACCAGACCCATGAACACCAGGACCATGAACACTGAACCCATGACGCTGGCCTTCGAGGTCACCGTCTCATCGGTGCAGGAACTGAGCCCCAACTTCCGCCGGATCACGTTCGGCGGCTACTGCCTCCGCGATTTCGGCGTCCACGGCGACACCCTGGACCTCCGGATCAAGCTGATGATCCCGTCCGTCGCTGCCGATGGAACGCAGATCCCCCTGCCGGTCTTCGAAATGAGCGAATCGGGCTGGTACCGCGAATGGCTGGCCATGGACCCCGCCGTGAAGGGCTCAATGCGCACCTACACCGTGCGCGACGCCCGGCTGGACGAGGTGTACCCGGAAATCGATGTGGACTTCGTCATGCACTTTGACGACCACGGAAACGGCGGACCCGCCGCCAACTGGGCACTGAACGCCAAGCCCGGCGACGCCATCACCATCATCGGCCCCAATAACCGTGCTGCACACTGCGTCACCGCCGAAATCTACTCCGGCATCGAGTGGCGGCCGGGCCTGGCCCAGCGCGTCCTGCTCGCCGGTGACGAAACCGCCATCCCGGCCATCTCCGCCATCCTCGAAAGCCTGCCGTCCTACATGACCGGCCACGCCTTCCTCGAGGTTCCGGAAGCCGGCGACTTCCAGCAGCTCAGCTCGCCGGCGGACATCGAGATCACGTGGCTTGCCCGCGGTGCAGCGATCGGGCGGTCCCGCCCGCACGGCCAGCTGCTGCAGGACGCCGTACGCAAGGCCGTCCCCGTGCCGGGCTGGGTGGGCATCAAAGCCTCCGACGCCGGTGCGGGCCCCGAGCCCGAAGACGTCAACGTGGACGAGGACATCCTCTGGGAGACCCCGTCCCGGATGGAAAGCGCCGCCATCAGCGCCACCAAGAACCCGGACATGCCCGCCGGCGCCATGCCGTTCTACGCCTGGATCGCGGGCGAAGCGGCCGTCATCAAGGACATGCGCCGGTACCTGGTGCGGGACGTGGGCATCGACCGGAAGCAGGTTGCGTTCATGGGTTACTGGAGGCAGGGCAAAGCCGAAGGCTAACCCCACCCCTCAACGCGCGCTCACTTGTGGTTGCTTCCCCTGTGACGCGCGCTCACTCGTGGTTGCTTCCCCTGTGACGCGCGCTCACTAACTGTTCATCCCGGCGTCGTACGTCCTTTTCCTTGCGTGGTTACCGTGGGCGGGTGGTGCCCTCTGAATCTTTGCTTCCCAGTTCCGGGCGTCGGGTGTTTGTTGCCCTGGGCGATTCGTTTACCGAGGGCGTGGGGGACCGGGATGAGCGGCTGCCTAACGGGGTCCGCGGCTGGGCGGACCGGGTGGCCGAGAAGCTCGCCAAGGCGCAGCCGGGCTGGAAGTATGCCAACCTCGCCATCAGGAGCAAACGGCTCCGGCACATCATCGATGAACAACTGGAACCCGCCCTGCGGATGCGGCCGGCTCTGGTCACGCTGTACGCGGGCGGCAACGACATCCTGGATCTGAAGACTGACATGTCCACGCTCATGGCGGGCTACGAGGAACTGGTGGCCCAGCTCGCCGCCACCGGGGCCACACTGGTCCTTTTCACCGGCTTCGACGTGAAGGTTTCCGCCCTGCTCGAGCCGCTGAAGAAGCGGAACACCTTCTACAACCAGCAGGTGCGGGCCATCGCGGAGAAGTACAGTGCTGTGCTGGTGGACTACTGGTGCCTGGACGCCTTCCATGACAGGCGCATGTGGGACACGGACCGGCTGCACATGTCCAGGGCCGGCCACAAGTACCTCGCCGGGCAGGTCCTGGACCAGCTGGGTGTGCCGCACAAAATCAGGCCCAAGGACTGGGAGCCGCCCACCCCGCTGACGCTGCGGGAATGGGAACGGCGGCAACGGCGGTGGGTCCACGACTGGGTCCTGCCCCTGTTCGGGCGCAAGCTGCGCGGCGTCACCTTGGGGGATGAGCTCACGCCGCGCTGGCCCGAACCCGTCAAGGTGCCGCGCAAAGGCGGGCTGAAGAAGCTCACCGCAGGGGCGTCCGACGGCGGCGCCGCGCCTTAGCGGTTGGGGCCCGCCTCAGCCGGGGGTGCCGGCGGGTTGTCCAGCAGGATCTCGTAGCCGGGGGCAACGCGTCCGGCATGGAACTCCACCACCTCGAAGTCAGCGACACCGTTCGAATAGAAGGGGTCCTGCTGCAGGCTCGCATCCAGGACTGACCGGTCGGCCTGGGAGAGCAGCAGCCCGCCGGTCCGGGGGACTTTACGGCCGGCGGCGATGAAGACGCCGTCGTCGAAGGCCTTCTGCAGCCAGGCGATGTGGGCATCGTTGTGGAAATCCACAATGTCCTGCGGAACCCGGTAGGTCAGGGAGACAACATACATGCGCCCAGATTACCGGCTTGCCGCACCCTGGGACTGTGGACCGCCTGCGGACCGGCGGGACCCGCCTGTCCGTCGGTTGAAGGATCAATCGTAGAATGGGTGCATGACCGAACCGCGCTGGCTGAGTGCCGACGAACGCCGTGCCTGGCTGGCCCTGGTAAGCATCAACACGCTGCTGCCGGCCGCGCTGGACACCAAGCTCCATGCAGCAGGCAAGCTTTCCCTGTTCGACTACACCGTGCTGGCCATGTTGTCGGAATCGGACCAGCGGTTCCTGCCCATGAGTGAGCTCGCGGCGCGCACCAGCGCCTCCCTGTCCCGGCTTTCGCATGTGGTGACGAAGCTGCAGAAACGCGGCTGGGTGGAGCGCCGCCCGCACCCGCGCGACGCCCGGGTCACCATCGCCCACCTCACCGAGGAAGGCATGTCCACCATCGTGGGCCTCGCTCCCGGCCACGTGGAGGACGTCCGGAATCTCTTCCTTGACGCCCTCACGGAAGAAGACGTCGAGGACCTGGCCCGGATCGGTGAAAAAGTGGTGGGCCGCCTGGATTCAGACCACTGGATCCTGCGCGAAACCCAGCCCTGACCCCGGGACCCTGCCGGGATTGGTTGCTTCCGGCAACGGGTGGCAAACTAACCGGATGGACTTCACATCGCGGTTTGTTGCCCTCGGCGATTCCTTTACGGAGGGCGTGGGCGACGACAGCCCGGCCCGCCCCAACGGCGTCCGCGGCTGGGCTGACCGCGTGGCCGAGCAGCTTGGCGCGGGGGACCCCGGATTCGGATACGCCAACCTCGCCATCCGCGGCAGGAAACTCCGGCAGATCCTCGCTGAACAGGTGGACGCCGCCGTCGAACTTAAGCCCACCCTGGTGAGCATCTACGCCGGCGCCAACGACATCCTGCGCCCCCGGATCGACATCGACGACCTGCTGGCCGAATACGACGACGGCGTCCGCAGGCTGAGTGCCACAGGTGCCACCGTGGTGATGTTCACCGGCTTCGACGCCCGCGGCTCCAAGGTGTTCGGCACCATGCGCGGCCGCACCGCCATCTACAACGAACTGGTCCGCGGGATCGCAGGGGACCACGGCGCCCTGCTGGTGGACTACTGGCGCTTCAGCGAGTACTACGACTGGGGCATGTGGGCGCGGGACCGGATGCATATGTCCGCCGCGGGGCACGCCAACATGGCCAAACGGGTGCTGGAAGTCCTCAAGTACGAGCACTCCATCGATGTTCCGCCGATGACGCCGGTTCCGCAGCTCAGCGGGACGGATGCCCTGCGCGCCAACGCCCAGTGGTTCCGCGAATACGCCGCGCCCTGGGTGGCCCGGCGGGTTACCGGCAAGTCCTCGGGCGACAACCTGGCCCCCAAGTACCCGCGGCTCACCAGGCTCCCGCAGCAGGTCTAGCAAGCAGGTCTAGCGGCGGAACGCCGGGGTGGCCAGCAGTGAGCCATCGGCGTGGACGGCCAGGACCGCAACATCCCACTGGTCCGTGGCGAGATTGAGCATCGGCATCCCGCCGGAGACGATTGCCGTGGCCAGGATGTCCGCCGTCACCACATCCGCGGCAGCAACAGTGACCTGGACGAAGTCGGAACCGCCGTCCACCCGCCAGATGTGTTCGCCGCGTTCTGCCGAGCCTGACGTGGCCAGGGCTGCGTGCCCCTCGACCCCGCCCAGGGCATAACCGCCGATCAGGGCGTGCCTGTCGGCCGGATCGACGATGCCGGCCTTCCACGCTGCGCCGGAGCCCGGAACGGGTGAGCCACTGACCAGGATGTCGCCGCCGGCATTGAGGCACCAGTCGCGGCGGCCCAGGGCAAGCAAGGACCGCCCCGCCTCACGGATCGCGTGGCCCTTGATGAGCCCCGAGAGGTCCAATACGCCGTCCGGCCGCTCGGGCGAGAAGGCGCCTCCGGTCAGGAGCCGCCATTCATGCGCCTCCGCATACCGGGCGCGCATCTCCGGCGAGGCGCTGCGGAGCGTCAGTTCGCCGCGGGCCAGGCGGCTGGCCTCCGACGCCGGGCGGTACAGGCTGAACGTCTCGTCCAGTTCCCGGAACAGGCGTTCGACGACGTCGGTTGCGGCTGCGAGTTCGTCCTGAGTTTCCTGCCCTGCCGCGGGGGAGTCCGCGAAGGTCAGGCTGATGACGGTCCCCATGCACTCAAAAGTCCGTGACGAGAGGTTGGTACCCGTGTCCGATGACCGGAGGGGATCAGAGGTTCGCGGCATCGATGGCTGCCTGGAGTGAGGTGAGGTAGGCGTTGCTGGTGACGGTGGCACCGCTGATGGTCTGGACGTCCGCCGACTGCGCGGCCAACACCTCGGTCCGCAGGAGCGGCGCCGCGCGGTTGCTGATCTGGATCGATTTACGGTCGTCGTCGGTCAGGTGCAGGGCCGTCACGTCCGTGATTTTCCCTGAGGCCACAGTGATCTGGACCTGCACTGCACCGAATCTCGTCTGGACTGCGGCGCCCTGGTAGGTGCCGGCCGTTGCCGTGCCACTGCTTGAGGAGCCGGAGCTGCCCGAACTGCCTGAAGAGCTGGACCCGCTGGACCCGCTGGAACCGCTCGAGGAGCTGGACCCACTGGAACTGCTGGAGGCGCCGGAGGACCCGGTGGTCCCGGAGCTGCCCGGCGAACCCGACCCCGACGAACCCGCCCCGGACGTGCCCGTCCCTGTGGAACCCGTGGATCCTGCCGTCGTCGTACTTGAACCTGCCGCGAGGGTGCTGGCGCCCCCGGCCTGGGTGCCCGCCTGCCAGCCTGCCAGGAGGATGCCGGCGGACGCGACTGCTGCGGCGAGTGTTCCTCGTGCTTTCACCAGTCAAACCTTTCGTGATGGATCTGTTCTTCGGGGACTCCGGCCTGCCGGACGTCAGCGATGACGCTGTCCGCCCAGCCTGTGGGGCCACAGACATAGACGTCGGATTCTGCGACGTCGGGGACGAAAGCCGTGAGCCCGTAGCCGCCCCGGACTGCCTCCTGGGGCAACCAGCTGGAGCGGACGCGTGACCTCGGGCCCGGAAGGTGAAAGAGGCGCACGCCCCGGGAGCGGCACAGGTCCAGGATTTCACTGCTCAGGTACAGTTCCTGCTCCGTGTGGCCCCTCAGCAGGACGCTCGCCTCGCCGGGAGCGAACGGGGTGGTTTCGAGAAGGGCCCGCAGCGGCGTGATGCCGATGCCGGCGCCGATCATCACCACTTTGTTCCGGGTCCGGGCGCCGGTGCTGAACAGCCCGTACGGACCTTCGACGGCAACCCTGGTCCCCTTCCGCAGCCGCACCAGCTGCGCGGAGCCGGCGCCAAGGTTGCGCACCGTGATGCGCAGGGTGCCTTCGCCGTGCGGTCCGGTGATGGTGGGTTCTGCGGACAGGCTGAACGGGTGCGGGTGCCACCACATTCCAGGCGCCAGGAACCGCCAGATGAAGAAGCGTCCGCCCGCTTCCGCCAGCCGGTCCAGCTGCCGTCCAGCCATGAAGATGTTGACGACGCCCGCCGCCTCAACCTCCACCCGGGACACCGTGAGCTGGTGCCGTGACGTTGCCATGATGGGTTGCAGCACCCGGAAGTACACCAGCGCCGCACCGGTGGCGACGCAGACGGCCAGCCAGTACCAGCGCTGCCAGGTACCTTCCGCAAACAGCCCGCCCACGCTGAACTGGTGCGGCAGGGACGTGCCCACCGCAGCGTAGGTGAGGAGGTGGACCACGTACCAGAACTCGTACGGGAAGCGGCGCCGGACCGCCACAAGGGAAGTCACCACCACGGCGATGAAGAGCGCCATGGATACGAACGCAAGCCACATGTCCGGGACCTGCTGCCAGAGGGAGATGGACTCGCTGACCGGGTCAAGGCCTTCCGCCATGCCGTATCCCACGGCCAGCAGGAAGCCGTGCGCCAACAGCAGGTACAGCGACGGTTTGCCGAGTTTGCGGTGGAACTCCAGCGCCCGGTCATGGCCGATAGTGCGGTCGATGTACGGAATCCGGGCTGCCAGCAGCAGCATCAGCAGGACCAGGTCCATGCCAGCCAAACCAGCCACGATCCCGGCCGCGGTGAATGCGGCAGCGACGGAATTGACACCGGTTGCACCGCCGTCGGCCAGCCAGAGGGCCACGGCGGCGGCTACGGAACCCCACGCAATAACCGTCAGGAGGTCTGCCCTCAGCAGCCGTTGCCGGCGCTGGCGGCTGAACCATCCGCTGTTGTACTGGACGGGAAGCGGAGTGGCGGAACCGGATAGCTCCGAAGGCCCCGACAGGTCGGAGCTGGTATGCGCCGGAGGGACCGGCAGGGACTGCGTTCTCATGTACCTAAGATGCGCCGCCAAGCTTTCATTCAGCTGTGAAAACGGGTGTCCGCCACCTGTGACCCGGGGGCTCCGCACAGGGCGTTCGCAGGAAGCCCTTATACACCTAAACGCCCCGGATTGGTCTTTAATTGCGCCACCTCGTAGACTTGGGAGGCGCTAAGTGCGCGGAGCGTGCGCAATTGCTCCGGTGGCCCGGTAATTTTCTCCAGGGTAGCCGGTAGTTAGGGGCTCAAGTTGCGTGACTAACCGTTCACCCTGATCACTTTGGGTCGCTCTTAGACGCATGATCCTGCAGCAGATATGCGGATCATTACATTCAATTCTTGAGGAGAAGTCATGGCAGCACACTGCCAAGTGACCGGAGCCGAGCCGGGCTTTGGGCACAGCATTTCGCACTCGCACCGCCGCAACAAGCGTCGGTTCGATCCGAACATTCAGAAGAAGCGCTACTGGGTTCCGTCCCTGCGCCGTAACGTCACGCTGCAGGTCTCTGCTCGTGGCATCAAGACCATCGACGTACGCGGCATCGACGCAGTCGTCGCCTCGATCCTGGCTCGTGGGGTGAAGCTCTAGTGGCTAAGGACAAGGACGTACGTCCGATCATCAAGCTCAAGTCGACCGCGGGCACGGGTTACACCTACGTAACCCGTAAGAACCGTCGTAACGATCCGGACCGCATGGTTCTGAAGAAGTACGACCCCAAGATCCGCCAGCACGTCGAATTCCGAGAGGAGCGCTAAACATGGCTAAGAAGTCCAAGATTGCTCGCAACGAGCAGCGCAAGGTCATCGTTGAGCGTTACGCTGCGAAGCGCCTCGAGCTGAAGAAGACCCTGGTTGACGAAAACGCAACCGACGAAGCACGCGAAGCAGCCCGCCTGGGCCTGCAGAAGCTGCCCCGCAACGCGTCCCCGATCCGTCTGCGTAACCGCGACATCATCGACGGCCGTCCCCGCGGTACCTTCCAGAAGTTCGGTATCTCCCGTGTTCGCTTCCGCGACATGGCTCACCGCGGTGAGCTCCCGGGCATCACCAAGTCTTCCTGGTAATCCAGCACCGCTGATTCCAGCTGCTTGAGAAGAGCCGGCAACCAATTGGTTGCCGGCTCTTCTGCATTTAACCCACTCGGCGGGCGGTGGTTGCGCATGTCTCCGACCCTGTGCGGCAACACACACAGCGGAATTACGACGGCGGGAGGCGGCCTGGGTGCCGGTTAGCCCGTTTCGCCGCGGAATCCCGGGGATGTTCTGCGTTGGGAAGGCCGGTTTGCGGTGGCGCTGGAGTGCGTGTATTGTTTTCTAAGTCGCCGCGGGGGAGACAGTGAAGAACTGATCACCGGGCGGCCAAAAACCCCAAATCAACGCCAGATTCTGGTTGCTCTTCTAGGGCGCTGGAAATTGGTTGGGGCAGTCATTTTCTGCTTCAAGTCCTGAAACATGGATTTGCGAAGTGGTGGGTGATCGGGTAAGTTTGGAAAGTTGCTCCGGAGCGATCCTGAACCTTGAGGGTTTGGGTGGTGCCGGGTGTGTCTGTTGTTTGAGAACTCAATAGTGTGCCAAGTTTGTTGATACCAATTTTTTATTGAAT
>NZ_JBFTHJ010000026.1:0-32722 GCF_056394175.1 Pseudarthrobacter sp. 10T415
AGGTGTGAGGTCGGCGTTGGCATGAGTAACGTAGGACACGAGGGCCTCCTGGGCATCGAGATGAGTGTGGTAACCCAAATCGATACCGGAGGCCCTCGCCCTTTACATCACGCCACGCTGTTCACAACGTCCGTGGGAATTACAGCTAGGTCAGCGAACCCCACCCTTTGCCGCGCACGCCGGAACGGGGACTCAGGCCTTCAACGGCTTCCGGCGTTCCAACACGCCACTGAGGACGGCGACGCCGAAGCCCAGGACCGCCAGGACGGCACCTACCAGCGCGGGAGCCACGTAGCCCCACCCGAGGGCAATGACGAGGCCGCCGAGGAAAGCGCCAAGGGCATTGGCGACATTCAGCGCCGCGTGGTTCAGTGAGGATGCCAGCGACGGGGCATCGGGGGAGGCATCCAGCAGCCGGGTCTGCAGTGCCGGGATCAGCATGGACCCGGAGGCGCCCACCACGAACACCATGACCAGTGCCGACCACGGCCAGTGCACCGCCACGGCATAGACCACCAGGGCAACCGCAATGGCGGGCAGAACCCTGTACAGGGTTCCCATGACCGACTTGTCGGCGAGCCTTCCGCCCACGATGTTGCCGGCCACCATGCCCAGGCCGTACAGGGCCACCACCAGGGGAATCAGCGATGACGGGATCCCGGCCACCGTGGTCATGGTGTGGGCGATGTAGGTGTAGGTGGCAAAGAAGCCGCCAAAGCCCACCACGCCGATGAGGATGGCCAGCCACACCTGCAGCCGCTTCAAAGCGCCGAGCTCACGCCTGATGCTCGCATCGGGGTGGGCAGCCTGGAAGGGCACAAAGCGCCAGACCATCGCCAGGGTCAGCAGTCCAATTAAACCGACCAGGACGAACAGCAGCCGCCAGCCATAGGTCTGCCCGAGCCAGGTGGCGAAGGGTACGCCCACCACGTTGGAGATGCTCAGTCCGGCCATCACCATCGAAATCGCCCAGCCGCGGCGGGTGGGCGGAACGAGGGACGCAGCGATGACCGCCGCAACACCGAAGAACGCGCCGTGCGGAAGGCCGGCGGCGAAGCGCGACACCAGCATGGTGCCGTAGTCGGGAGCCACGAACGACGTCAGGTTTGCCACCGTGAAGAAAAGCAACAGGCCCAGGGCGAGCTGTTTGCGCGGCAGCCGCGCACCAACAGCAGCCAGCAGCGGCGCGCCCACCACCACGCCCAGGGCGTAGGCGGAAATCAGATGGCCGGCCTCCGGCGTGCTGATGCCCAGCCCCTGTTCCACCTCTTTCAGCAGGCCCATCATGGTGAACTCGGTAACACCGATGCCGACGCCGCCCATGGCCAGCGAGATAATCGCGAGCGCCAGGTTGCGGGAGGTCAGGGGGCCTGCCGTGGACGTTTGGGTGGCGCTGCTCATAAGCCTGCTTTCCGAAGTGGATTGCTGATGGAAGAAACAATGCCACGACGGTGGGGCTGCACGGCCCGGATGACCACGGGCCCGGACTTGGTCAACTGCCTCCGGGGGACGGATATTCCCCGGGAAGCCCGGCCGGTGTTCCCATTGTCCCCCATAGACTGGACCGGTGACTGAACTGATACAGGTGGTGGGCGGTGCGGTGGTGGACCGGCTGGACCAGCCGTCCATGCTGCTGGTGGCGCGGCGCAATGCCCCGGAAAAGTTGGCGGGCCTGTGGGAGTTCCCCGGTGGCAAGGTGGAGCCCGGAGAGGAACCCGAGAGCGCTCTCCGGCGGGAGTTGCTGGAGGAGCTCGGCGTCGTTGTCCGCCTCGGGACGGAGCTTCCTGCTGACGGGCCCGGCGGCTGGCCGCTGAACGACCGTGCCGCCATGCGCGTCTGGACTGCAGAGATTACCTCCGGGGAGCCCCGTCCGCTGGAGGACCATGACCAGTTGCGCTGGCTGCCCCTGGACGGCCCGGATGCCGTCCTGGCGCTGCCGTGGATACCGGCAGACTTCCCGATTGTCCGCGCATTGCTCGCATCCCTGGCCGTTCCGGCCGAACGACGCTGAACTAGAAGAGGGCCTGCTGAGCGCCCGCAGCACCACCGTGCGGGGCGGAATTGCCTTCACCGTGCCCCTGCCGTGCTTCGGGGATGATGCCTGCGGGGTACTCGGCTTCCTCCTCGCGGGGATCAAGGTCCCGGTGGCTGAACCCGGACGAGAAGGCGAAGCCGTGCCGCGCCTTGAAGTAGCGCACCTTGCCCGCCAGCCAGGTTCTGTACTCCTTGGACGCGTAGGAGCCTGACCCGTAGAGGCGGCGGTAGCGGCCAGCCAGCCCGGGATGGTTTGCGGCAATCCACTTCATGAACCATTCCCGGGTGCCGGGTTTGAGGTACAGGGCGCCCGCGCTGACGCCGGTGGCGCCGGCTGCGGCCAGCGACGCGAAAAGTGCGTCAAGGGCTTCGTCGCTGTCCGAGAGCCACGGCAGGATGGGCATTGCCATGACGCCGCAAGGAAGGCCCGCCTCCCGGAGCCTGGACACGAGCTTGAGCCGGGCCCGCGGACCCGGCGTGCCCGGTTCTATGGCCTCGGAAAGGGCCTCGTCCGTCATGGCCAGTGAAATGCCAAGGCCCACAGGGACCTGTGCTGCCGCGCTCTTCAGCAAAGGTATGTCCCGCGCCAGCAGCGTTCCCTTGGTCAGGATGGAGAGGGGAGTGCCGGAGTCAGCCAGCGCAGCAATAATGCCGGGCATTAGCCGGTACCTTCCCTCCGCACGCTGGTAGGGATCGGTGTTGGTTCCCAGCGCCACCTGCGGCCGCGTCCAGGAGGGCTTGGCCAACTCTTTGCGCAAGACTTCGGCCGCGTTGACCTTGACCACCACCTGGCTGTCGAAGTCCAGGCCGGCGTCAAAATCGAGGTAGGTGTGGCTCTTGCGCGCAAAGCAGTAAACGCAGGCGTGGCTGCAGCCGCGGTAGGGATTCACGGTCCACTCAAACGGCATCTTCGAACCGGCCGGCACCCTGTTCAGCACAGATTTAGCGGTGACCTCGTGAAAGGTGATGCCCGCAAACTCCGGTGTGGTGACGGAACGGACCAGGCCGGCAAGCGGAAGTAGTGCGGGGGTGGCAGCAGAGCCGTCCCCGGGTGCCTGCAGCAGTGCCTGCGCGTCCCATCTCATGCATTCATTCGAAAACATGTTCGAATGAATGTCAAGGCGGCCCGGCCCGCTACTGCCCGGCTATGAGCTCCCACACCACAGTGACGGCTGCGTCCACACGGCTTTCCCCCGGCTCCACGGACACGCTTTCCGCCGCGGCCATGCGCTGGATCCTGGCCACGGGGACGGGGCCCTGCCCCGCGGGGAGCTCGGACACGGACAGGACACTGCCCAGCGTGGCGGAGGCAAGGGCGGCATACTGTGCGGCAGCGGCCCTGGCGTCCTCCCACGCGGCTGCGCGGGCACGCTCTTTCACCGCGGACGGATCCGAAATTGAGAAGGTCAGGCCGTTGAGCCGGACGTCATTGACACCGGCAGCAGTGGCATCGGAAATCATCCGCGAAGCCGCCGCTACATCCCGCAGCTGCACAGCAAGGGTACTGGCAGCGACATACCCTGCGACCCGCTGGCCTTCGCCCTCCCGCCACACCAGGTCTGCCCTGACGTTCAGCCCGGCCGTCCGCAGGTCCGCAGGGGCAACGCCTTGCCCGCGGAGTGCTGCTGTGACGGCAGCCAGGGCGCTCCCCGCCGCAGAGTAGGCAGCCTCGACGGAATCGCGGCGGCATTCCACGCCGATGGAAACAACCGCCACATCCGGAGCGGCATCCGCCCAGCCGGAACCTGTGACGGTCACGCTGCCATCACGCAGGGGTAAGGGGGTGTCGGCCGGCGTCATGACCAGGCCCGCTTTCCGTGTAACGGATAGCCGCCCACCAGCAGGCCCGCCCGCCGCTCAAAGACGTTGCCCGTCCCCGGATTACCTGTCCGCAGCACCGACCACCCCGCGGCCAGCAGGTATAGGGGGATGAAGGGAAGGCCCAGGCACCAGGCGTATTGGGAGCAGTGCTTCTCCTCGTGCCCCAGCAGCTCCGGCCGGTCCAGCAAGGCCTCCGTGGAACAGCGGCACAGCACCACGTTGCCCAGGGTGAATGCTCCGGCTACCGGTAACCGCCACCCATAACCGGCGGCCAGGAGCAGGCCGCGCGGACCACGCTGCAGGCGGGTACGGGCAGCGCCGGCAACAGCCAGGCCCAGCAGCGTGCTGCCGTTGGCCAGGTTGGCCGCCTGCCTGGCCCGCTGGCCGGCTGTCAGGGAGTGCCGGCGCAGGTGGTGGGCGCGCAGGAGCCGACGCCGCAAGTGTTGCAGGCGCAGGTGCTGCACGCGTCCGGGGCGCTGCCGCAATGTCATGAGGCCATGGTAACCGGAGCGTTCTACTAGACTGGAGGGCAGTGGCTGCCGGTTTTCCGGCTGGCCCTGCCCTGGTCATTGAATGCACGGGATTACTGAACGGAATCCACGGGCATTCATCCATGACCTGCCAGTGACGGACGCGCCGCCGGGAAACCGTGCAGGCTGCCCTGTTCGCCGGCAGCCAACGAACTCGTAGCTAAGAACAGTAGATGACTGAAACTTTGCCGGGCGATGCCATCCCGAACCCCACGGATGAAGCCGCCATCAACGCCGCTGTAGACCAGGCCGTCACCGCCATCGCCGGTGCTGCCACCCTTGACGAGCTGAAGGCGGTGAGGCTGGCGCACACGGGGGAGAAATCACCCCTCAGCCTGGCCAACCGTGAAATTGGCAGGCTCCCCAAGGACCAGAAGGCGCTCGCCGGGAAGCTGATGGGCGCGTCCCGCGGCCGGGTCAACAAGGCGCTCGCCGACCGTACCGCGGTGCTGGAAGCCGAGAACGACGCACGGATCCTCCTCGAAGAGACTGTGGACGTCACCGCCGCGCCCCGCCGTCGTCGTGCCGGTGCCCGGCACCCGCTGTCCACCCTGCAGGACCGCGTCTCGGACATTTTCGTGGGCATGGGCTGGGAAATCGCCGAAGGCCCGGAGGTGGAATCGGAGTGGTTCAACTTCGACGCCCTCAACTTCAAGCCGGACCACCCGGCACGGGAAATGCAGGACACGTTCTTCGTGGAGCCGCCCGAGGCACACCTCCTCATGCGCACGCACACGTCCCCGGTCCAGGTCCGCTCCATGCTGGAACGCGATCTGCCCATCTACGTCCTGTGCCCGGGCAAGGTGTTCCGCACCGATGAACTCGACGCCACGCACACCCCGGTGTTCCACCAGTTCGAGGGCCTGGCCATCGACAAGGGCCTGTCCATGGCAGACCTGCTCGGCACCCTGGAGCACTTCACCCGGCAGATGTTCGGCGACGAAGCGAAGGTCAGGCTGCGGCCCAACTACTTCCCGTTCACCGAGCCGTCCGCGGAACTGGACATCTTCCACCCGGGCGCCAAGGGCGGTCCGCGCTGGATCGAGTGGGGCGGCTGCGGCATGGTCAACCCCAACGTCCTCCGCGCTGCCGGCATCGACCCCGATGTCTATTCAGGTTTTGCCTTCGGCATGGGCATCGAGCGTGCCCTCATGTTCCGCAACGAGGTCAGCGACATGCGCGACATGATCGAAGGCGATGTACGTTTCAGCGAGCACTTCGGGATGGAGATCTAACAGTGCGTATCCCCCTTTCCTGGCTGCGTGAATTCGCAGAGGTACCGGCCGGAGCCACGGCCGAAGACGTCATGGAAGAACTGGTCAAGGTCGGCTTCGAGGAAGAGGACGTCCACCGTCCCACCGATACCCTGCAGGGGCCGGTCGTGGTGGGCCAGGTCCTGAGCATCGTCAAGGAACCGCAGACCAACGGCAAGACCATCAACTGGTGCCAGGTCCGCGTCGTTCCCGAAGGCGCGGAGCAGACCCTGACCGGAGAGGGCATCGACCCTTCCGGAGTCCAGGGCATCATCTGCGGCGCCCACAACTTCGTGGAAGGCGACAAGGTAGTGGTCACGCTCCCGGGCGCCGTCCTGCCGGGTGACTTCCGCATCTCTGCCCGCAAGACGTACGGACACCTTTCCGCCGGCATGATCGCCTCCGTCCGTGAGCTGGGCATCGGCGATGACCACGACGGCATCCTGGTTCTCTCCCGCATCGGCCTTGATCCGGAAATCGGCACCGACGCGATGGAACTGCTGGGCCTCTACGACCAGGCAGCCGAAATCAACGTCACGCCGGACCGCGGCTACGCCTTCTCCATCCGCGGCGCGGCCCGCGAGTACGCGCACGCCACAGGAACCACCTTCACGGACCCCGCCAGCAAGGTGCAGGCGCCTGACGTGCTGTCCGGCGGCTACGGCGTCAAGCTTAACGACGACGCCCCCATCTACGGCAAGCCCGGCTGCGACCGCTTCGTGGCGCGCACCGTCCGCGGCGTGGACCCCAGCCGGCCCACCCCGCCGTGGATGGCGTCACGCCTGCGCCTCGCCGGCATCCGCTCCATCTCCCTGCCGGTGGATATTTCCAACTACGTCATGCTCGAACTGGGCCAGCCCACGCACTGCTACGACCTGGACAAGCTGTCCGGGGACATCGTGGTGCGCCGCGCAACCGCGGGCGAGAAGATCACCACCCTCGATGACAAGGAACGCACCCTCGATCCTGAGGACCTGCTCATCACCGACGACTCCGGTGCCATCGGCATCGCCGGCGTCATGGGCGGCGCGGCAACCGAGGTGGGCGATGCGACGTCGAACATCCTGGTTGAGGCGGCCCACTTCGATGAGGTGTCCATCAGCCGTTCCCGCCGCCGGCACAAGCTGCCGTCCGAAGCATCCAAGCGCTTCGAACGCGGCGTCGACTGGCACGTGGCCGGCATCGCCGCCCAGCGCGTCGTGGACCTCCTGGTGGAACTGGCCGGCGGCACAGCCGACGACGCCGGAACCGACGTTGGAACCGCACCGGAAACGGTCACCATCGAGCTTCCCGCAGCGTTCGCGGCCGCCCGGATCGGCATCGACTTCACGGAAGAGCAGATCGTAACCGCCCTGGAGGACCTCGGCGCCGCGGTGGAAAAGCACGACGGCGGCTGGACGGTCAGAGCGCCGAGCTGGCGGCACGACCTCGAGACCAAGGAAGACCTGTCCGAGGAAATCGCACGGCTGGTGGGCTACGACAAGATTCCCGCCACGCTGCCGGTCGCTCCTCCGGGGCGTGGCCTGACGCGCCTGCAGCAGCAGCGCCGTCGGCTCATCCAGGCACTGGCGGACGCCGGTCTCACCGAAGTCCTGTCGTACCCGTTTGTCTCCAAGGCCGCCAACGATACGTTCGGCGTGGCGGAACAGGGTGCCGCCCGGCCCGCGCTTAAGCTGGCCAACCCCATCAGCGAAGAGCAGGGCTTCCTGCGCACCTCCGTCCTGCCGGGCCTGATCGAGGTGGCCAAGCGGAACCACTCCCGTGGCTTCCGCGACCTCGCCATCTTCGAGTCCGGGCTTGTGTTCCTGCCCGGCAGCACCATGGGCACCGCCTCCATTCCGCCGCTCGGCGCAAAGCCCGCTGACGAGGTCCTGGATGAACTGTACGACGGCGTCCCGGACCAGCCGTTCCACGTCGCCGCCGTCCTGACCGGGCATGATTCCCCGGCTGCCGCCGGGCACGAACCCCGGCTGTGGGACTGGGCGGACGCCCTGGACATCGCCCGCCTCGCCGGGGACGTCCTTGGGGTGGACCTCGTGGTCAGCCAGGGCAGCCACCAGGCGTTCCACCCGGGCCGCGCCGCACGCTTGTCGCTGCGGACGGGCGAGACCGTGGGTTACGCCGGTGAGCTGCACCCCAAGCTGCTGGCAGCCTCTGACATGCCCGCCCGCTCGGTGGCGCTGGAGATCAACGCCGACGCCCTGTTCGACGCGGCCCCGGACGTAATCGTGGCCCGCCACATTTCCACGTTCCCGGTGGCCACCCAGGACGTGGCGCTGGTGGTTCCCGCTGATGTGCCCGCGGATGACGTCCTCGCCGTACTCCGGGAAGGCGCCGGCGAACTGCTGGAGGACGTCGCCCTGTTCGACGTGTATGCCGGCAAGGGCATCGAAGACGGCAAGAAGTCACTGGCGTTCGGCCTGCGGTTCCGCGCCGCGGACCGCACCCTGACGGCTGACGAAGCGTC
Source organism: Pseudarthrobacter sp. 10T415 (assembly GCF_056394175.1). Classification (NCBI taxonomy): domain Bacteria; kingdom Bacillati; phylum Actinomycetota; class Actinomycetes; order Micrococcales; family Micrococcaceae; genus Pseudarthrobacter; species Pseudarthrobacter sp. 10T415. The sequence goes on from NZ_JBFTHJ010000026.1 coordinate 8,106, forward strand.
CGCCGCACGCGAGGGCGCCGTGGCACTGGCCGCCGAGCGCTTCGGGGCAGTCCAGCGCTAGTCGCTTGGCCGGCTGGCGATACAAAGGGCGGGACGGCATGACTCCACAGCTTGTGGTTCGCGCCGTCCCGCCCCTTTCGCTTGCCCGTGACGCCGCCGGGCTGATGCAGGACTCGGAAGGGCTCCTGGACGGCGCCGAGCTGCACCGCGCCCGCGCCATGGAGCCCACGGCGGGCCACCGGTTCCTGGCCTCCCGCCTGGCCCAGCGCCGGTTCGCCGCTGACCTGCTGGGCGTGGCCGAAACCAGCCTGGACGCCTGCTACAGCTGCCCGCAGTGCGGCGCCGGCGCGGACCTCAGCCACGGCAGGCCCGGCTACTCCTACCGGGGCACCCGGCTGCCGCTGGCCCTGAGTCTCTCCCGGGCCGCCGGCTGGACCCTGTTGGCGGCCGTCCCGGACGCAGGGCCGGACGTGCGTCTCGGCGTGGACATTGAGGACCCGGCCCATACCGGCTTCAGTGGATTTGCCGTGCTGGCGCTGACCACCGCCGAACACCGGGACATTCGGAGCGTGCCGCCGGAAGGGCGGCTGGCCGCCCAGGCGAAACTGTGGGCCCGGAAGGAAGCATGGCTGAAGATGACCGGCGAGGGGCTCCGTACAGCGCCCTCGTCCCTGGACGTGCGCGGACTGCCGGGCCTGAGGGACCTTGCCCCCGCGGAAACCGGGCTGCCCGCGCAGCTGGCGGCCGCCGTCGCGCTTTCCGTTACGCCCGGACGCATCCAGGCAGCACCGGAACGGGGCATCAGCCTGCCGGAAGCGGCGGCAGAAGCTCCTCATACAGCCACGGGTGCAGCAACGCTTCGGTGTCGATGGCGGTGGCACGGTCCACGGCCATGATGAAGTCATGGGTGCTGACCGAGCCGTACCGGTGGGTGGCGGTCCACTCCTGCAGCAGCGCAAAGAACGCCAGGTCACCCACTGCCATGCGGACGGCGTGCACCGCCAGGGCGCCCCTCTTGTAAACCCGGTCATCGAACATGTGCTGCGGCCCCGGGTCGCCCACCAGGAGGTCCTGCGCATCGGCCTTCAGCCCCCGCCACGCGGCACCCGCCCGGGCAGCGACTGGCATCACGCCGGCTTCCTCGGACCAGATCCATTCGGCGTAGCAGGCGAAGCCCTCGTGGAGCCAGATGTCCTGCCAGCCGGCGGCGGTCAGGGAGTTTCCGAACCACTGGTGCGAGAGCTCGTGGGCGATCAGCCGCTGCGACTCCCAGTCCGCGGCCAGGTGGTTGGGGCCCAGGATGGACAGCCCCTGGGCTTCAAGCGGGATCTCGAGCTCGTCCTCCGTGACCACCACTGTGTGGCCGGCGAACGGATAGGGCCCAAAGCAGCTGCTGAACGTCCGCATCATGGCCGGCTGCAGCGCCAGCCCGGCGCGTGCCTGGTCGGCGAGGGCGGGGGAGACTGCGACGTGCTGCGGCACCTGCGGTGCTGAACGCCCGGCATCCAGTTCCAGCAGGGCGTACCGGCCGATCTGCACGGTGGCAAGGTACGCGGGCATCGGCTCAGCCTGCTCGTACACCCATGTTTCCCGGCTGGACCGGATGGTGCGGGCCTGCAGCACCCCGTTGCAGACGGCGCGGTAGTTCGCGTCGGTGGTCACAGTGAACCTGTAGCTGGCCTTGTCGCGGGGATGGTCGTTGCACGGAAACCAGGATGGCGCGCCGTTGGGCTGCCCGGCCACCAGCACGCCGTCGGTCAGTTCTTCCCAGCCCACTTCGCCCCACAGGCCGCGCCGGGGCGAGGGGTTGCCCCCGTACCGGACTTCGAGGGTGAAGGGCTCGTCCGCCTGGAGGGGAGCCGGCGTTGAGACCACCAGCTGCTCGGCGCGCTGGCTGAACCGCACTGCCCTGCCATTGAGCTGGACCTTGGAGGCGCGGAGCCCCACCAGGTCAAGGACAATGGCCGACGTCGGCACGCAGGCGACGCCGTGCAGCACCGCCCTGCCGCCCAGGCGGTTGCTGGCCACGCGGTAGTCCAGGTCCAGTTCGTAGCGTTCCACCCGGTAGGCGTTGGTGCCGGCGCCGGGCATGTAGGGATCGGGGGCAGCACCGCTGGACGCGGCCACGCTGCCGCGGGCGGCTGATGCTGGAGAACTCATGGCGACCTTCGGTTGCTAGGCAGACGGTGTTGCAGGGCCGTTCCACGGACTGACAGGGTTGCCCATCCAATACGTGGCGGCCGGGACGGACTCGCCGCGCATCACCAGGGACGCAGGGCCCACCGTTCCGCCGGCACCCACGCTGGCCTGGGGCAGGATGACCCCGTGCGGGCCCATGGTGGCCCCGTCTTCGAGGGTAACAGCGTCAATGCTCATCACCCTGTCGTGGAACAGGTGCGTCTGCACCACACAGCCCCGGTTGACGGTGGCGTTACGGCCGAGGGTCACCAGGTCCGCCTCGGGCAGCCAATAGCTTTCGCACCAGGTGCCTGTTCCGATCTTGGCCCCGAGGGCACGAAGCCACCAGACCAGCGCCGGGGTGCCGGACGCGGCCCGGGCGAACCACGGTGCACTGACAAGCTCGATGAAGCTGTCCACCACTTCGTTGCGCCAGATGAACGAGCTCCAAAGGGGGTGCTCGCCGGCCCGGATCCGTCCCACCAGGATCCACTTGGCAGCGACGGCGGAGAACGCCGCCACGAAACCGGCCAGCAGCATGACCACGCCGCTGAGCAGGGCTGCCACCCCGTAGTTGAAGGTGGCGGCCAACCAGTCGAAGACCAGCATGGCAGCGCCGGCAATAGCCACCGTGAGCATAACGGGCAGGAACCTGCAGAGCTCCCACAGCGTCCTGGCCACCTTAAGCTTCAGCGGGGGCTGGAAGGTGCGGGTGTCGTCGGAGGCGATGGCTGTGCGGCGGAGGCGGACCGGCGGACTGCCCAGCCAGGACGTGCCGGACTTGGCCTTGGCCGGCGTTGCGGAGAGGACAGCGACCAGCGAGTTCTTGGGAACGTTCCGGCCCGCTGCTGTCATGCCGGAGTTGCCCAGGAAGGACCGTTTGCCGATCTTGGCCGGGGCCACGCGAAGCCACCCGCCGTCCAGCTCGTAGGAGGCCACCATGGTGTCGTCCGCCAGGAAGGCACCTTCCCCCACGGTGGTCATCTTGGGGATCAGCAGCACCGTGGAGGCTTCCACGTTCTTGCCGATTTTTGCTCCCAGGAGGCGCAGCCACACAGGCGTGAAGAGGCTGGCGTAGATGGGGAACAGCAGGTCCCGGGCAAGGTCGAGGACGCGTTCGGTGGCCCAGATCTGCCAGCCCACCCGGCTGCGTACCCGGTGGTAGCCCTCGGTGATGCCGACGCTGAGGAGCCGGGTTGCGGCCAGGATGAGGAGGGTGTTGGCGGCGAACCAGGTGAGCGCGGCGGGCGCGAGGGCCAGCAGGAGCCGGGGCAGTGCGCCGCTCAGGGAGGTGCCGCCCTGGATGAACAGGTAGGCCACCCAGGCGGCCGCCGCTGCGGACACGAAGGGGATCAGGGACAGTACTGCCGAGGCCAGCGCGAATCCGCCGAACCAGGCCTTGGCAGCCACGGGGCCCAGGACGGGTGCTTCAGGAGCGGAATGCCTGGCTTTGCCCTGCCGGCGGGCAGGTGACCCGGCCACCAGCTGCCCGGCCTTGACCTTCCCCGAGACCGCCGAGCCCGCGTCAACCTGCGCTCCTGCGCCGATGGACGTTCCGGGCATCAGCGTGCTGCGGGCGCCTACCGAGGCGCCGGCGCCGATGCGGACGGCGCCAATGTGGACATGGTCACCGTCGATCCACCACCCGGACAGATCCACCTCCGGCTCCACATTGGCACCACGGCCCAGCGTCAGCAGCCCGGTCACCGGCGGCAGCGAGTGCAGCTGGACGTCCCGGCCAATCTTCGCGCCGAGGGCCCGGGCGTAGTAGGGCACCCACGGTGCGCTGGCCAGGCTGATGGCGCCTGCCAGGTCCTGGATCTGCTCTGCCAGCCAGAGCCGGAGGTGCACCCGGCCGGAGCGTGGATATGTGCCGGGCCGCACGCCGCGCAGGAGGATCCGTGCGGCGGCCACCGCCAGCAGCATCCGACCCGCCGGGCTGACGAACACCAGCCACGAAGCTGCCACCCACCACCATGAAACGGTGGGAGCTGCGGCGAACCCGGCAGCGCCCGCCAGCAGGTTGTTGGCTGCCATCAGGTAGGTCAGCCAGCGCATGCCCACCAGGATGTGCAGGGGAACTCCCATCAGCGTCTGGAACACCTGGGATTTGAGTGCGGTGGGCTGCACGGTGCGGATCGGTGCCGGGCCGAAGGACCCATCGGGCTGTGATTGCCGTGCCAGCTCCACCAGCGCTCCCACCCGGGGCGTCGCGTAAATGTCGGCAACGGTGATGGTGGGGTAGCGGGCCCGGAGGGCGGACACCAGTTGCGCCGCGGACAGGGATCCGCCGCCGTACGCGAAGAAGTCCGCGTCGAGCGATGTCACCGGACTGCCCAGGATGCTGCTCCATTGCTCCACGATCCAGGTGGCGTCCTCGGGGAGGTTCAGGGGAGCAGCATCCGCCTCTGCCGCACCTGCACCGGCGAGCGGCCAGGGCAGCGCGTGCCTGTCCACCTTGCCGCTGGTCTTGGTGGGCAGCGAATCCACCACCGTCAGGAGGGGCACCAGCGCAGCCGGCAGGCTTCCTGCCAGGTGCCTGCGTGCCTCAGCCAGGTCCAGGCCTTCCCCGGCAACAGGTGCCAGGTAGCCCACCAGGATCTGGTTGCCCGCCGCGGTCGTCTGCACCGCGGCGGCCGCGCCGGCAACGCCGGGCAGCGACTGCATGGCGGAGTCGATTTCGCCCAGTTCAATCCGGCGGCCGCCCAGTTTGACCTGCTCGTCGGCGCGGCCCTGGAATATGAGGCCTGCCTGCTCGAAGCGGACAAGGTCCCCGGAGCGGTAGGCGCGGTCCCAGCCCAGGCTGGCCATGGGAGCGTACTTTTCGGCGTCTTTGGCAGGGTCAAGGTACCGGGCCAGCCCGACGCCGCCGATGATCAGCTCACCCGTCCCGCCTTCCGCCACCGGAATGCCGTGGTCGTCCACGACAGCGAGGTCCCAGCCATCCAATGGCAGCCCAATCCGTACGGGGCCGGAACCGTTGAGGGGGGCCGCGCAGGCCACCACTGTCGCTTCGGTGGGACCGTAGGTATTCCAGACCTCACGGCCTTCCACGGCCAGTCGCTCCGCCAGTTCGGGCGGGCAGGCCTCACCGCCGAAGATGAGCAGGCGGACGTTTTCCAGGGATTCGGCCGGCCAGAGTGCCGCGAGGGTGGGCACGGTGGACACGGCGGTGATGCCGTGGTTGATCAGCCAGGGGCCAAGGTCCATGCCCGTACGGACCAAGGCACGTGGTGCGGGGACAAGGCAGGCACCGTGCCGCCAGGCGAGCCACATTTCTTCGCACGAAGCGTCGAAGGCCACGGAGAGCCCGGCCAACACCCGGTCCTGGGGTCCCAAGGGATCGCCGTGCAGGAAAATCCTCGCCTCCGCGTCCACGAACGCGGCGGCCGAGCGGTGCTGGACCGCCACGCCCTTGGGTGTCCCTGTGGAGCCGGACGTGAAGATGATCCAGGCATCGTCATCCGGCACAGGTGGGCGGGCGCCCGCAAAGGGCCCTGTGCGGCGGCCTCCCGCCGTGCCGGGCCTGATCACCTGCCCGCCTTCCATGACGGCGGCGACCTTGGCCTCGTCAAAAACCAGCCGGGCCCGTTCGTCGGGATCGTCCGCGTCAACGGGGACGTAGGCCGCGCCCACCAGCAGGACGGCCAGGATCGCCACATACAACTCGTTGGTGCCTGAAGGAATCCGCACGCCGATCCGGTCGCCGGCACCGAGGCCAGCCTGGTGGAGGCGGCGGCCGGCAGACCGTACTTCGTCCATGAGCTGGGCGTAACTGAGGGACACACGGCCGTCGTCGAGCGCCGAGGCGTCGGGGAAACGGGCGGCGGAGTCCTGGAGGATATCAATCAGCGTCCGGACGGGCGGGGCGGCCGGAGACCCTTGGAACTGCGGTGCGTGCGCGCCCGCAGGTTGCGCCGAACCCGGAGTTGAAGCCCCTGCAGGCAGCGGTCCGGGTGAGTCATCGGCCTGCAAACCGCCGGATGCATGGGGAGCGGCCGGCGTGGCGCCGGAATGGATATCCCCAAGGGGGACCTGCTGCTGAGTCACCCGGGCATTTTGCCCCGGCAAGGTGAACAACAGGTGTCCGGCGCGCCGGGTTCGGCCAGCCTGGGAGGACTGGCAGTTCACCGCACGTTCAGCCGGGGTGGCCCGGGCCTCAGGGAACCAGCACCACCTTGCCAGTGGTGCGGCGGCCTTCGAGGTCCCGGTGCGCCTGCTCTGCCTGGGACAGCGGATAGCGCCCGCCGACGCGGACCTTGAGGGCGCCATCAGCCGCGGCTGCGAAAATTTCGCCCGAGCGCCACCGCCGCTCGGCGGCATCCTGGAGGTAGTGCCCCATGGTGGGCCGGGTCAGGAACAGCGAGCCGCCGGCATTGAGGCGCTGCGGATCCACCGGCGGCACAGGGCCGGACGCGGCGCCGAAGAGCACCAGGGTTCCGCGGATCCGAAGGGCCTCCAGTGAGCCGTCGAACGTATCCTTGCCAACGCCGTCGTACACCACGTCCGCGCCGGTGCCGCCGGTAATCTCCCGGACCCGCGCCGCAAAGCCCTCGTACCGCAGCACGTGGTCAGCGCCTGCCTCACGGGCCAGCTCTTCCTTTTCGTCGGTGGACACGGTGGTGATGACCTGGGCGCCGCGGGCCTTCAGCAGCTGGATGAGGAGCAGCCCCACACCGCCGGCCCCGGCGTGCAGCAGGACGGTGTGGCCCGGTTCCACCTTGAAGGTGGAGTTCATCAGGTAATGCGCCGTCATGCCCTGCAGGGGGAGGGCTGCTGCGGTGAAGTCATCCAGACCGGCCGGTACCGGGAGTGCGGCGTCCTCGTCCACCAGCGCATAGTCCGCGTAACAGTTAATGCCCTCCGCCGTGGCCACGCGGTCACCGGCGGTGAACGCGGTCACCCCGTCGCCCACCGCCTCCACTGTGCCGGCAGCTTCGGAGCCGGGGATGAAGGGGTACTGGACCTTGTAGACACCGCCGCGCTTGTAGGTATCAATGAAGTTGACCCCGGCCGCTCCGACCTTGACCAGCAACTGTCCGGGGCCGGGGACCGGCCGGTCAACCTCCGTGTACTCCAGTACTTCCGGTCCGCCTGCCTGGCGTGCGACGATTGCGTGCGTCATTGCTTCCCCTTCCCGGGCCGGCGTCTCCGGCCTCCGGCTGCTCCAACCATCCTAGGGATTCCCTTTGTTCCCAGGCCTTCGAATACTCCCTGCCTGCCGCATGCATAAGTATCGGCGTCTATGCATAACTATTGCTGTATAGTCGGATCATGACTATTTCTGTTGCAGTGTCGGGCGCCAGCGGCTACGCGGGCGGGGAAGTGCTCCGCATCCTTGCCGGACACCCGGACGTCACGATCGGTGCCATCACCGCCCACAGCAACGCCGGGTCGCGGCTCGGGGAGCTGCAGCCGCACCTGCACGGGCTGGCCAGCCGCATCCTTGAGGACACCACGGTGGAGAACCTCTCCGGCCACGACGTCGTCTTCCTTGCCCTGCCGCACGGCGCATCCGCCGAGATCGCCGCGCAGCTGCCGGAAGGCACCGTGGTGATCGACGCCGGCGCAGACCACCGCCTCGAAGACCCCGCAGCCTGGGAGAAGTTCTACGGCTCGGCCCACGCCGGCACTTGGCCCTACGGCCTTCCCGAACTTCCCGGCCAGCGCGAGGCCCTCAAAGGCGCCACCCGCATCGCCGTGCCGGGCTGCTACCCCACGTCCGCGCTGCTCGCCCTGACACCGGGGTTCGCCGCAAACCTCCTGGAGCCCGACGACGTCGTCATCGTTTCCGCGTCCGGCACCTCCGGCGCGGGCAAGGCCGCCAAGGTTAATCTGATCGGCGCCGAAGTCATGGGCTCCATGAGCCCCTACGGCGTTGGCGGCGCCCACCGGCACACACCGGAGATCGAGCAGGGCCTGTCCAACGCAGCAGGGGAGCAGGTCACCGTTTCCTTCACGCCCACCCTGGCCCCGATGAGCCGCGGCATCCTCACCACCGCCACCGCGAAGGTGAAGGCAGGCACTACCGCAGAGCAGCTGCGGCAGGCCTGGGCTGACGCCTACGACGACGAGCCGTTCGTCCATCTCCTGCCCGAAGGCCAGTGGCCCGGCACGAAGTCCGTCCAGGGCTCCAACCACGCAGCCATGCAGGTGGCCTTCGACCCCCACACCGGCCGGGTCATCGTCACCTGCGTGATCGACAACCTCACCAAGGGCACTGCCGGCGGCGCCGTGCAGTCCATGAACATCGCACTCGGCCTGCCGGAAACCGCCGGCCTCAACCTGCAGGGAGTAGCCCCGTGACCATTACCGCACCCCAGGGATTCCGGGCCGCCGGCGTCACCGCCGGGCTGAAAGCCTCCGGAAACCCGGACCTCGCCCTGGTGGTCAATGACGGACCGTCCAAGGCCGCAGCCGCAGTCTTTACCAGCAACCGCGTGGCAGCGGCCCCGGTGCACTGGTCCCGCCAGGTCGTATCCGACGGCCGCGTGGACGCCGTCATCCTCAACTCCGGCGGTGCTAACGCCTGCACCGGACCCACCGGGTTCCAGAACACCCACAGCACCGCCGAGAAAGTGGCCGATGTTCTGGGCATCTCGGCCACTGACGTCTTTGTCTGCTCCACCGGCCTGATCGGCGAGCAGCTCCCCATGGACAAGATCCTTCCCGGCGTCGAGGCCGCGGCCGCTGCCCTCAGCGCCGACGGCGGCCCGGACGCCGGCACCGCCATCATGACCACGGACAGCGTCCCCAAGTCCGCGCTGTTCATCGGCACCGACGCGGACGGCCAGGAATTCACCATCGGCGGGATCGCCAAGGGCGCCGGCATGCTGGCTCCGGGGCTGGCCACCATGCTGGTGGTCCTCACCACGGATGCCGCCGTCGAGCCCGAAATGCTCGACGTCGTTCTCCGCGACGCCACCCGCGTCACCTTTGACCGCGCCGACTCCGACGGCTGCATGTCCACGAACGACACCGTGGTCCTGCTCGCCTCCGGGGCCTCCGGTGCGGTGCCGGCAGCGGAAGCGTTTGGTGCCGGCCTGACCCAGGTCTGCGCCGAGCTCGCCCGGAAGCTGATCGGCGACGCCGAAGGCGCCAGCCACGACATCGCCATCCGGACGTTCAACGCCGCCAGCGAAGCGGACGCCGAAACCGTCAGCCGCTCTGTGGCCCGGTCCAACCTGTTCAAGGCTGCCATTTTCGGCAAGGACCCCAACTGGGGCCGCGTGCTGTCCGCCGTGGGCACTACCGACGCCGTCTTCGAAGCAGACAAGCTCAATGTGGCCATGAACGGCATCCAGATCTGCCGCAACGGCAGCATTGGTGACGACCGGGCACTGGTGGACCTGGAACCTCGCGAAGTCCTGGTGGAAATCGACCTGCAGGCCGGCGACGCCGAGGCAACCATCTGGACCAACGACCTCACCCACGACTACGTGCACGAAAACAGCGCCTACTCCAGCTAGCCGCTGCACGTTGCCAGCACGTATGCCTACTTTTGCGGAAGAGACAGCATGAACACCCAGACGCGTGAGACCACCAGCATGTCCGACGCCCAGGACAAGGCTGCAACCCTTATCGAGGCCCTGCCCTGGATCCAGCGGTTCGCCGGAACCACCATGGTGATCAAGTACGGCGGCAACGCCATGGTCAACGATGAACTCCGCCGGGCCTTCGCCGAGGACATCGTGTTCCTGCACCATGTCGGCATCCACCCCGTGGTGGTCCATGGCGGCGGCCCGCAGATCAACGCCATGCTGGGCCGGCTGGGCATCGAATCCGAATTCAAGGGCGGCCTCCGCGTCACCACACCGGAAGCCATGGACGTGGTCCGCATGGTCCTCACCGGCCAGGTGGGCAGGGAACTCGTGGGTCTCATCAACTCCCACGGCCCCTACGCCGTAGGCATGTCCGGCGAAGACGGCGGGCTGCTGCGCGCCGTCCGCACCGGGACCGTGGTGGACGGCGAGGACGTGGACCTCGGGCTGGTAGGCGAGGTGGTCGGCGTCGACCCCGCAGGCATCGTGGACATCCTCGACGCCGGACGCATCCCGGTCATCTCCACCGTTGCCCCGGAAATCGTCGACGGCGGTGACGGCGTTCCCGGCGCCGCGCGCTTCCAGCCCACCGGCCAGGTCCTGAACGTCAACGCGGACACCGCAGCCGCGGCGGTGGCGTCCGCCCTGGGCGCCTCGAAGCTGGTGATCCTGACCGACGTCGAAGGCCTCTACGCCAACTGGCCGGACAAGTCCTCGCTGATCTCCTCGCTCACAGCGACCGAACTGCGGGACATGCTGCCCAGCCTCGAATCGGGCATGATTCCCAAGATGGCCGCCTGCCTCAAGGCCATCGACGAGGGCGTGGAGCGGGCACACATCGTGGACGGTCGGTTGCCCCACTCAATGCTTCTGGAAACTTTCACCACCGCGGGCATCGGCACCCAGGTAGTCCCGGACGAGGAGACAAACGCATGAACACCGTTGAGAAGCCCTCAGTAACTGAGCTGGTCGAAACCCAGGGCCATGCCGGCTCGGAATGGCTGTCCCGCTACTCCACGTCGCTGATGGGCGTGTTCGGCGCCCCGCAACGCGTCCTGGTCCGTGGTTCCGGCTGCCTTGTATGGGACGCCGACGGCAAGGAATACCTGGACCTGCTCGGCGGTATCGCCGTCAACGCCCTCGGCCACGCCCACCCGTTCGTCACCTCCGTGATTTCCAGCCAGCTGGCTACCCTGGGCCACGTGTCCAACTTCTTCACCAGCCCCACCCAGATTGCGCTGGCCGAAAAGCTGCTGGAACTGGCCGCAGCACCGGCCGGGTCCAAGGTGTTCTTCAGCAACTCCGGCACCGAAGCCAACGAGGCAGCCTTCAAGCTGGCCCGCCGCAACACCGGCAGCGGCGACACCAAACGCACCAAGATCATCGCCCTCGAAGGGGCCTTCCATGGCCGGACCATGGGCGCCCTCGCCCTCACGGCCAAGGAGGCCTACCGGGCGCCTTTCGAGCCGCTGCCCGGCGGCGTGGTGCACATCCCCTTTGGGGACATCGCCGCGCTCGAAGCCGCCGTGGATGGGACCGTCGCCGCCGTGTTCCTGGAACCCATCCAGGGTGAGGCCGGCGTGCGGCCACTGCCGCCCGGCTACCTGAAGGCCGCGCGTGAAGCCACCACCAAGGCCGGGGCGCTGCTGATCCTCGACGAGGTCCAGACCGGCATCGGCCGCACGGGCAAGTGGTTCGCCAGCTCGGACTCCGGCATCGTCCCCGATGCCATCACCCTGGCCAAGGGACTGGGCGGCGGATTCCCCATCGGCGCCCTGCTCACGTTCGGTGAGCAGACGTCGTCGCTGTTGTCCGCCGGCCAGCATGGCACCACCTTCGGCGGCAATCCGGTGGCGACGGCGGCGGCCCTCGCCACGCTGCACGCCCTGGAAAGCCAGCACGTGCTGGCGAACGTTGCCGCGGTGGGGGAGCACCTGCGCTCCGCGCTGGCAGCCTTTCCCGGCGTCACGGAGGTCCGGGGCGAAGGCCTCCTGATCGGCTTCGACCTCGACGCCGACGTCGCGCCCGCCGTCGTGCAGGCAGGACTTGACGCCGGATTCATCGTCAACAGCCCCGGTCCGCGCACCATCCGCCTGGCGCCGCCGCTGATCCTCACCATGGCCCAGGCCGACACCTTCCTCGCCGCCTTCCCGGCAATCCTCCAAGCAGCTAAGGACGCCCAGTGACCGTTGCAACCACCCGGCACTTCCTCAAGGACACCGACCTCAGCCCCGCCGAACAGGCGGAAGTGCTGGAGCTCGCCGTCCGCATGAAGGCCGCGCCGTACAGTGTCCAGCCGTTCGCCGCCGAGGGAAGCGGACGCAAGACCGTTGCTGTCATCTTCGACAAGACCTCCACCCGCACCCGGGTTTCCTTCGCCACCGGCATCGCCGACATGGGCGGCAACGCCCTGATCATCAACCCGGGCGAGGCGCAGATCGGCCACAAGGAATCCGTGGAGGACACCGCCAAGGTCCTGGAACGCATGGTCTCCACCATCGTCTGGCGCACCGGGGCCCACTCCGGCCTGGTGGCCATGGCCGAAAACTCCAGGGTTCCGGTCATCAACGCCCTGTGCGACGACTACCACCCCTGCCAGCTCCTGGCAGACCTGCTGGCCGTCAAGGAACACAAGGGCGACCTGAAGGGGCTCACCATGAGCTATCTGGGGGACGCCGCCAACAACATGGCCAACTCCTACCTGCTGGCCGGCGTCACCGCAGGCATGCACGTCCGGATCGCCGGCCCCGAAGGGTACCTGCCGGCCGCGGAGATCGTGGCCGCCGCTGAAGAACGCGCGGCCGAAACGGGAGGCTCGGTGCTCATCACCACCGACGCCAAGGAAGCCCTGCAGGGAGCCGACGTCGTGGCCACCGACACCTGGGTCTCTATGGGCCAGGAAGCGGAGAAGGAAGCCAGGCTCCAGCTGTTCCGCGACTACTCCGTGGACGCGGACGCCATGGCACTCGCTGCGGAAGACGCCGTCGTACTCCACTGCCTGCCCGCCTACCGCGGCTACGAAATTTCCGCCGATGTCATTGACGGCCCGCAGTCGATCGTCTGGGACGAGGCCGAGAACCGGCTCCACGCCCAGAAGGCCCTCATGGCGTGGCTGATGCACCGCTCCGGCCTGGCCTTCGTGGACGGGCTGGCTCCCGTTGAAGGTACCGGGGAGAGCACGTTCTAGTGTCCACCAACCCGTCGGCGCCGGGCTCCAGCCCGGCCACCAAAACTGCCCGGCTGGCGCGCATCACTGCCATCCTCACGGGCCAGTCGGTGCGGTCACAGGCCGAGCTTGCGGCCCTGCTGGCGGACGACGGCGTGCAGGTCACCCAGGCGACGCTGTCCCGGGACCTCGTGGAACTCGGCGCCGTCCGCGTCCGCGGCAAGGAAGGCGCCCTGGTCTACGCGGTGCCGGCCGAGGGCGGCGAACGGTCGGCGCGCAGCGGCGTGAGCCAGGAGATCCTGGACGCCAGGCTCGCCCGGCTGTGCAGTGAACTGCTGGTCACGGCCGAAGCGTCCGCCAACCTGGTGGTCCTGCGGACCCCGCCCGGGGCCGCGAACTTCCTGGCCCTGGCCATCGACCACTCGGTGATGCCGTCCATCCTGGGCACCATCGCCGGTGACGATACCGTCCTGCTGGTCTCCCGCGACCCGCTGGGCGGCCCGGACCTCGCGGCCCGCTTCCTGCAGCTGGCCGAGGACGCCGGGCAATAAGCTTGAAGACAATCAACCAACCAACCCCAACAAGGAGCATCTGAAGTGACTGAACGCATTGTGCTTGCCTACTCCGGCGGCCTGGACACGTCCGTAGCCATCGGCTGGATCGGTGAAGCCACCGGTGCAGAGGTCATCGCCGTGGCCGTCGACGTCGGACAGGGCGGCGAGTCCCTCGAGACCATCCGTCAGCGTGCCCTCGGCTGCGGCGCCGTGGAGGCCTACGTCGCCGACGCCCGTGACGAATTCGCCAACGAATACGCCATGCCCACGCTGAAGGCCAACGCCCTCTACCAGGGCCACTACCCGCTGGTCTCCGCCATCTCCCGCCCCGTCATCGTCAAGCACCTGGTCAAGGCTGCCCGCGAATTCGGCGCCACCACCGTGGCCCACGGCTGCACCGGCAAGGGCAACGACCAGGTCCGCTTCGAAGTGGGCATCCAGACCCTCGGACCGGACCTGAAGTGCATCGCCCCCGTCCGCGACCTCGCGCTGACCCGCGACAAGGCCATTGCCTTCGCCGAGGAAAAGGGCCTGCCGATCGAGACCACCAAGAAGAACCCGTACTCGATCGACCAGAACGTCTGGGGACGCGCCGTCGAAACCGGCTACCTCGAAGACATCTGGAACGCCCCTACCAAGGACATCTACGACTACACGGCCACCCCGGAATTCCCGCCGGCACCGGACGAGGTCACTATCTCCTTCCAGGCCGGTGTCCCGGTAGCGATCGACGGCGTCAAGGTCACACCGCTGCAGGCCATCCAGGAACTGAACCGCCGTGCAGGCGCCCAGGGCGTTGGCCGGATCGACGTCGTGGAAGACCGCCTCGTCGGCATCAAGTCCCGTGAAATCTACGAGGCGCCCGGTGCCATGGCCCTGATCACCGCGCACAAGCACCTCGAAGACATCACCGTTGAGCGCGAGCAGGCCCGCTTCAAGGCAACTGTTGGCCAGCGCTGGGCCGAGCTGGTGTACGACGGACAGTGGTTCTCCCCGCTCAAGCGCTCCCTCGACGCGTTCATCGAAGACACCCAGAAGTACGTCTCCGGTGACATTCGCATGGTGCTCCACGGCGGCCAGGCCATTGTCAACGGCCGCCGCTCCGACACCTCGCTCTACGACTTCGACCTCGCCACCTACGACACCGGCGACACCTTTGACCAGTCCATGGCGCGTGGCTTCATCGAACTGTTCGGCATGTCCTCCAAGGTCGCCTCGGGCCGCGACCTGCGGGTCGCAGGCGAGTAGCTTCTATGGCTGAGCCAAAAGCAGAAGCAACCAACACCGGGGCACTGTGGGGCGGCCGGTTCGCCGGCGGCCCCGCGGATGCGCTGGCCGCGCTGAGCAAGTCCACGCACTTTGACTGGCGGCTGGCCCGCTACGACATCGCCGGATCCAAGGCGCACGCCCGCGTGCTGCACAAGGCCGGGCTGCTGGACGCTGCCGAGCTCGAAGGCATGCTCGCAGCGCTCACGCAGCTGGACGAGGACGTTGCCTCGGGCGCTTACCTGCCCGCGGAATCCGACGAGGATGTCCACGGCTCGCTGGAACGCGGACTGATCGAACGCGCCGGTGCCCAGCTGGGCGGCAAGCTCCGCGCCGGCCGTTCACGCAACGACCAGGTGGCAACCCTGGGCCGGATGTTCCTGCGCGACCACGCACGCATCATTGCCCGGGGCGTCCTGGCCACCATCGACGCGTTGGTGGAACAGGCGAAGGCCCACAAGGGCGTGGCCATGCCCGGCCGCACGCACCTGCAGCACGCCCAGCCGGTCCTGCTCAGCCACCACCTGCTGGCCCACGCCTGGCCGCTGCTGCGCGATGTCCAGCGGCTCCAGGACTGGGACAAACGTGCCGGCGTCTCGCCGTACGGTTCCGGCGCCCTGGCAGGATCTTCACTCGGGCTGGATCCGGAGGCCGTGGCAGCGGACCTCGGCTTCTTCTCGGCCGCGCACAACTCGATTGACGGCACCGCCGCCCGCGATGTCTTCGCCGAGTTTGCCTGGGTCTGCTCCATGATCGGCGTGGACCTGTCCCGGATCTCCGAGGAGGTCATCTTCTGGGCCACCAAAGAGTTCTCCTTCGTCACGCTGCATGACTCCTACTCCACGGGGTCCTCGATCATGCCGCAGAAGAAGAACCCGGACGTGGCCGAGCTTGCCCGCGGCAAGGCAGGGCGCCTGATCGGCAACCTGACCGGCCTGCTGGCAACGCTCAAGGGCCTGCCGCTCGCGTACAACCGCGACCTGCAGGAGGACAAGGAGCCGGTGTTCGACGCCGCGGACACCCTGGAGCTGCTGCTCCCGGCAGTATCCGGCATGATCGCCACCCTCACGTTCAACCGGGAGCGGATGGAGTCGCTGGCACCGCAGGGGTTCGCGCTGGCCACGGACATTGCCGAATGGCTGGTCCGCCAAGGCGTGCCGTTCCGCGAGGCGCACGAGCTGTCCGGTGCCGCCGTCAAGCAGGCTGAATCCCGCGGCGTTGAGCTGTGGGACCTGACCGACGAAGAGTACGCGGCCATCTCGGAGCACCTCACCCCTGAGGTCCGCACCGTCCTGTCCACTGAGGGGTCGCTCAACAGCCGCAACTCCCAGGGTGGAACGGCACCGGCCGCCGTCGAACGCCAGCTGGCCGCCCTCGAAAGCGAGCTTGCCGGCGTGCGGGGGTACGCCGGATAGGGCTTCAACGCCCGCTCACTTCTGGCGGCTCTCACGCCAACGCCCGCTCACTCTCTTCGCGAAAGTGAGCGGGCGTTGCCGCTTAAGGGCCAACAAGTGAGCGGGCGTTGGACCTTTGGCGGGACCGCTCCCGCTAGCATGGCGCCATGAGCGAAACCTTCCGCACTTTCCTCCGCGCCCTGCCGGACTTCCCGGCCAGCCTTCCGGAGTTCGACCCCGCCACAGCGCCGCAGGACCCCGCAGAACTCTTCAAAAAGTGGCTGGATGAGGCGCTGGCGGCGGGCGAACCGCAGCCACACGCCTTCAGCCTCGCGACCGTCGGTGAGGATTCCGGCGGCAGCCCGCAGCCGTCGTCGCGCATGCTGATCCTGAAGAACATCGACGACGACGGCTGGCACTTCGCCACGTCCCGCACCTCCCGCAAGGGCAAGGAATTAGCTGCTGCCCCGCAGGCGGCGATGAATTTCTACTGGTCGTCCCAGGGCCGGCAGGTCCGGGTGGCCGGTCCGGTGGCCGAACTGTCGGCTGAGGCATCCGCCCTTGACTGGGCGGACCGCCCGCGCAACGACGGCAGCAGCAATCCGGACTGGCAGTTGTACGCCGTCCAGCCAACGGAATACGAATTCTGGCAGGCCAGCAACGACCGCCGGCACGTGCGGCACCGATTGGGCCGGAACGGCACCCCCGCGGACTAGGATGAGCCCCATGACAGCTCCCGCACCGGACCTCCTGCTTCCCGCGCTCCACAAGGCCGCCGGCGACCTCACCACCGACGTCGCCAAACTCACGGACGCGGACGTGAAGGCGGCGTCCGCCCTTCCCGGGTGGACGCGCGGCCACGTCCTGGCGCACCTCACCGGAATCTCCAACGCGATGGCCCGGCAGTTGGAGTACGCGGCCCGCGGAGAGACGGTGGAGCTGTACGACGGCGGCATGGACGGACGCAACCGGGCCATCGACATGGCGGCCGGCCACGACGCCGCCACCCACCAGGCCGACCTGTCCACCGGCATTGACCGGGCGCTGCGGGCCTTCGATGCCCTCCCCGGGGTCAAGGATTCGTCCGCCAACCGCACCGGATGGTGGGCTCCCATCGCCTACCGCGGGGGAGTGGTGCTCGACGGCGGGCTGGCCCTGTGGCGCGAACTCACCATCCACAACGCGGACCTGCTCACCGGCAGGGGACCCGAAACCTGGGGCAGGGACTTCTGCGGCCACCTTTTCGAATTCCTCGAACCGAGGGTGCAGCCCGGAGACAAACTCCTCCTGCAGCCCCTTGGACTGCCGCCCGTTTCCCTGGGCAGCGGCAACCGGTCCACCGTGGTCAACGGCATGCTCACCGACCTCGCCGCCTGGCTGGCCGGCCGGGAACCCAGCCTCGGCAGCCTCCGTGCTTCGGCCAACGCCGACGGCACGGACCTTCCGGAGCTGCTGCCCTGGCCCGCCGCCACCCCTGCCGCCAAATAGAACCCATCGTTGCCCCATCACTTGGAGTCCCTAACACCCGGGTATAGGGACTCCAGGTGATGGGGCATCCCGGGCATTAAGGGCGCCGGGATCAGGCAGCTTCGCGCGCCAGCAGGCTTTCCTTGACCTTCAGGCCCCAGCGGAACCCGCCCAGGCTGCCGTCGGTGCGGACCACCCGGTGGCACGGAACGAACAGGGCTGCGGCGTTGAAGGCACAGGCACTGGCCGCAGCCCGGACGGCTTTCGGGTTGCCCGCCAGCGCAGCGTACTCGGTGTACGTCACCGGGAAGCCGGGTTTGACCTCCCGCAGGACATCCCAGGCATGGGAGCGGAAAGGCCCGGAACGCTGGAGGACCGGTACGGCCATGGCCGGTGCGGGGTCACCGCTGTAGAAGGCGTCGACGGCGGCCGAAATCCCACCCAGGCCGGTCACCTCTTCGATCGATGCGGGGAGCAGCGCAGGGTGGATCTGCCCGGTCAGGCCGGCGGGTCCGGCGGTCCAGCCCGATGCCAGCACCACGCCGTCGCTGGCGATGATGGTGAACGGGCCGTCCGGGGTGGACATTTCCAGCAGTTGGGCTTTCATGGCATCACTTTCACGGGTGCGGGGGTTTCGCGTTTATCGATGGGTTGTCGGGGTCTGGCCGCGGCGCGCCACAGGTGCATCGTCGCGTAGGAGCGCCACGGGCTGACCTCGCGGAAGTCCGGGGCGGCATCTCCGCCGGCACCTCCACCGGGGTCGAGGGCCCGTATCCCGTTGCGGACGGCTGCGTCGTTGGCCAGGAAGATGTCCGGAGCGCCCAGGACGCGCATGGCCACATAGCCTACCGTCCAGGGCCCGACGCCGGGCAGCGGCAGCAGTGCCGCGGTGAGGCTTGCGAGGTCGTCGCCGTAGCCGAACTGGAGCCGGCCGTCAGCCATGGCTGAGGCAGCGTTCAGGAGGGACTCGGTCCGCCGGCGGGGGCCGCGCAGCAGGTGCCCCGCTGCCGCGGTTTCGGCGGGCGAGGGAAAGAGCCGGTCCAGTCCCTCTGCTGGAGCACTGCTGGGGCTGCCTGCTGCGGACAGCTGGGTCAGCGCCGTGCGGGCCGCGGCCACCGTGATCTGCTGGCCCACCATCGCGCGGACCAGAAGTTCCTGCGGATCGAGGGCGCCGGGCATCCGGATTCCCGGCGTCTCGGCCACCGCCGCCGCGAGCCTCCGGTCCACGCCGAGGGTTCCGTCGATCGCCTCCGGGTCTGCGTCCAGGTCGAACAGCCGCCGGACCCGGCTCAGCAGTGCGGGGAGGTCGCGCAGGTCCACCGCGCCGACGGCGAGAGTCAGCGGCCGCCCCCGGGCGCCGCCGTCGTACGCCACCGTAAACCGGGCATCGCCGTGGGGGAGGCGTAACGTCCGGGCGTAGGAGGTGGGCGTTCCCACCTCGATGCCGGGAATGGCGCGCACGGCCAGGAAGCTGAAGATGCCCGGATCGAAGGGCCGCCGGTACGGAAGGCTGAGGCTCAGGGCCGTGGTACCGCCGGCAGCGGTGCCTGGCCGTGCGGTGGCCCGGAGGGCGGTTGGCGTCATGGCGAAGACCTCCGCCACCGTTTCGTTGAACTGCCGGACGCTGCTGAAACCTGCGGCAAACGCAATGTCGGCCAGCTTCATGCCCGTCGAGACCAGAAGCGTCCGGGCGGTCTGTGCGCGTCCAGCCCGGGCCAGGGACAGGGGACCGGCGCCCAGTTCCTGGGTCAGGATCCGGTTCAGCTGCCGCGAGGAATACCCCAACCGGGCGGCGAGGCCCTCCACCCCGTCCCGGTTGATCACGCCGTCGTTGATCAGGCGCATGGCCCGGCCGGCGACGTCTTGGCGGATATTCCACGCCGGAGTTCCGGGCACAGCTTCCGGGAGGCAGCGCTTGCAGGCCCGGTAGCCGGCGTCGTGCGCGGCAGCGGACGTTTCGTAGAACGTCACGTTCGAGGCTTTGGGCGTCCGCGCAGGGCAGGAAGGGCGGCAGTAGATGCCGGTGGACCGGACAGCCGTGAAGAACTGCCCGTCGAAGCGGGTGTCCCGCGCATCGATGGCACGGTAGCGCTGCCAAAAGTCCATTCCTCCATCCTGCCAGCCGCACGCGGCGTGCACTAGCGGAAATCGGACACCTCCGTGCAGCCCGGCCCGCCGCGGTGTTCCGGTAAGTTTCGCGGGATTTGGGTAGGGTCTGGCCATGAATGAATATCCGTCGACGGCGGGACGGTCGCTTCGGGAAATCCTCACCGGAGACGCGCGGGAGCTGGCCCCGCTCCTGCTGGGGGCCATGCTCACCCACGAATCCCGCGAGGGGCCGGTATCCGTCCGGCTCACCGAGGTGGAGGCCTACCTGGGGCCGGAGGACTCGCTGCACCCGGATCCGGGATCGCACACTTTCCGCGGCCAAACCCCGCGGAACGCGCCCATGTTCGGGCCGGCCGGGCACCTGTACGTCTACTTCACCTACGGCATGCACCATTGCACCAACATCGTCTGCGGGCCCGAAGGCGTTGCCTCCGCCCTGTTGCTGCGTGCAGGCGAAATCGTGGAGGGCGTTGGCCTTGCACAGCTCAGGCGGCCCACGTCGAAGACGCCCGCGGACCTTGCCAGGGGGCCGGCACGGCTCGCCAAGGCGCTGGGACTGACGACGGCGGACAGCGGCCGGGATGCCCTGGCCGCGCCGTTCCGGCTGGTGCTTCCGTCCGGGCCGGCAGCGGACATCAGTTCCGGTCCCCGGGTGGGCGTATCCGGCGCCGGCGGTTCCGACGAGTACGCCTGGCGCTTCTGGCTCACCGGCGACCCCACGGTCTCCGCGTACAAGGCGGCCCAGCCGCGGTCCAGGGCGCGAAAGCCTCCCGTGTCCGGGAGCGCCGGGTTTCACAAGCGTTAACGGAAATGGTTGTAGAATGGACGGTCTGTCTTGCGCGATAGGGGAACGTTAAATGCTCGACGCCGATTTGGCCCACGAACGTGAGTATGTAGCCGGCTTGTATGCCCGGCTGGAGGAGCTCCGTGAGGAGAAGCGCCGGCAGCTGGCACAGGTGCGCCGGTCCGGTGCCGTGGGCACCATGCAGAACGTCTCGGAGCGCGACGCGTTCGCGGCACTGTACGAAGACCGCCTGGCCCAGCTGGACGCCGTCGACGACCGCCTGGTCTTTGGCCGCCTGGACCTGGACTCCGGCGAAGAGCAGTACATCGGCCGGATCGGCCTCACCACCGAGGACCTGCAGCGGCTCATGGTGGACTGGCGTGCCCCCGAAGCCGGGCATTTCTACCAGGCCACCGCCTTCGACCGGCAGGGTGTCCGCAGGCGCCGCCACCTAATTCTGCAGGGGCGCGAAGTCAAGGCCATTGAAGACGACGTGCTGGATGCCTCGATGCTCTCGGACGACGAATCCCTGCAGGGCGAGGGTGCCCTGCTGGCCGCGCTGAACTCCAAGCGGACCGGCCGGATGTCGGACATCGTCAGCACCATCCAGTCGGAGCAGGACCGGATTATCCGTTCCTCCATTTCGGGCGCCCTGGTGGTGCAGGGTGGCCCCGGTACGGGCAAGACCGCCGTGGCGCTGCACCGTGCCGCGTACCTGTTGTACACCCACCGGGACCGGCTCAAGAGCGCAGGCGTGCTGCTGGTGGGCCCGTCGTCGTCGTTCATGAAGTACATCGAACGCGTGCTTCCCTCGCTGGGTGAGACCGGCGTCGTGATGGCCAGCGTGGGCCGCCTGATGCCCGGAATCCACGCGGTCCCCGAAGCCGACCCGGACGTCGCCGCCATCAAGGGCCGCCTGGACATGGCGAAGATCGTGGCTAACGCCGTCTCCAACCGCCAGCGGACTCCCGCAGCCAACCGCATCCTTGAAGTGGACGGCCGCAAGCTGACCCTGACGCCGCGGCAGGTCCGCCGCGCACGCGAGCGGGCGCGTTCCACCGGGAAGCCGCACAATGAGGCCCGCGTGACGTTCGTGAAGATCCTGCTGCGCGAACTGACGGAACAGCTCACCGACATGATCGAAGCGGACAACATCGGCAACAATGCCGACCGCTCCTACCTGGCCGAAGACGTCCGTACCGCCCGGGACGTGCGCATCGCCCTGAACCTGTGCTGGATGCCCATGACGCCGGAAAAGCTGATTTCCGAGCTGTTCAGCAAGCCCGCCATCCTGGAGTTCTGCACCCCGCACCTAACGCCGGAACAGCGTGACCTCCTGCGGCGGCCCGCGGACGCGCCGTGGACCGAAGCGGACGTGCCGCTGCTGGACGAGGCAGCCGAACTGCTCGGCGAGCTCGATCCCGCCGCCGGGCGCGGCCTTGCCCAGCAGGAGCACGACCGTGCCCGGGACCTCGCCAACGCCAAGCAGACCCTCGAAAACATGCAATTGGCGGGCGTGGACCCGCTGATGTCGGCGGAGGAACTGGCCGAGCAGAACCGTGAACAGGAAACCCGGCAGACGGCCGCGGAGCGTGCCACCAGCGACCGCACCTGGGCGTTTGGACACATCGTGGTGGACGAAGCGCAGGAACTGTCGCCCATGCAGTGGCGGCTCCTCGTCCGGCGCTGCCCTTTGAAGTCCTTCACCATCGTGGGCGACATTGCCCAGACCAGTTCCGTGGCCGGGGCCAACTCCTGGCAGGGCGCCCTGGCCCCGATGTTCGGTGAACGCTGGCAGCTCGAGGAGCTGACCGTCAACTACCGCACGCCGTCCCAGATCGCCGAGGCCGCGGTCCGGATGGCAAACGCCGCCGGCCTGGTGGTGTCCGCCCCCAAGGCCGTCCGCGAGGGCCGCTGGTCACCAATCGTTGACGAAGTGGAAGCGGGCGCGGTGGTCAGCCGCCTCGTCGAGGTCCTTCCGGAGGAGCTGGAAGCGCTCGACGGCGGCCTGCTCGCCGTGATTGCCGACGGTGAGCTGCTGCCGGCCGCCACGTCCGCGTTGCGGTCGGCGTACGGGCGCCGCGTCGGTACCGGTGCCGGCAGCTACGAGCAGGACATCGTGGTCATCAGCCCCCGCGAAGCGAAGGGCCTGGAGTTCGACGGCGTGGTGGTCCTGGAGCCCTCCACCATGCTGAACCACGAGCACGGCAAGGTGGGCGACCTGTACGTGGCCATGACCCGCGCCACGCAGCGCCTGCGGCTGATCGCGGCGCAGCCTGTCCCGGCCGGCATCGTCCGCTGATCCGGGCACTGCGATACTGCTAACTTAGAAGGCGTGCCAGACATCAACAGCCTCGAAACGCAACAGAACGACCCCACCTTCGCCAACGTTTGGCAGGAGCTGAAGTGGCGTGGACTCGTCCACGTCTCCACCGACGAAGCCGAGCTTGAGAAGCTTCTCGCCGGCGGACCGGTCACGTACTATTGCGGCTTCGACCCCACCGCACCCAGCCTGCACCTTGGCAACCTGGTCCAGCTGTTGGTCATGCGGCGGCTGCAGCTCGCCGGGCACAAGCCCCTGGGCCTTGTGGGAGGCTCCACGGGTATGATCGGCGATCCCCGTCCGACGGCGGAGCGGACGCTGAACACCAAGGACACCGTGGCGGAATGGGTTGGGTACCTGCAGGCCCAGGTCCGGCGTTTCCTCAGCTTCGAGGGGGACAACGCCGCCCGGATGGTGAACAACCTGGACTGGACTGCGCCGTTGAGCGCCATCGACTTCCTGCGCGAAGTGGGCAAGCACTTCCGCGTAGGCACCATGCTGCGTAAGGACGCCGTTGCGTCCCGCCTCAGCTCGGACGAGGGCATCAGCTACACGGAGTTCAGCTACCAGATCCTCCAGGGCATGGACTACCTGCAGCTTTTCCGTGATTACGCCTGCTTGCTGCAGACCGGCGGTTCGGACCAGTGGGGCAACCTGACCAGCGGCACCGAGCTCATCCGCAAGGTGGAGGGCAAGAGTGTCCACGCCCTGGGAACGCCGCTGATCACCAACTCCGACGGAACCAAATTCGGCAAGAGCGAAGGGAATGCCATCTGGCTCGATGCCGGCATGTGCAGCCCCTACGCCTTCTACCAGTTCTGGCTCAACACGGCAGATGCCGACGTCGTGGACCGGCTTAAGGTATTCACCTTCCTCACCCGTGCGGAAATCGAGGATATTGCCACGTCCGTTGCCGAGCGTCCCTTCGCCCGTGAGGGTCAGCGGAAGCTTGCCTTCGAAGTGACCTCGCTGGTGCACGGGGTTGAGGCCACCGAGAAGGTCATTGCCGCGTCCGCCGCCCTTTTTGGCAACGGTGACCTTGCCGCCCTGGACAAGCAGACCCTGCAGGCAGCCACATCCGAGCTCCCCACCGCCACGGTGCAGGTGGACGCGCTGGGAATTGTGGACCTGCTGGTGGCGTCCGGCCTGTCGGAAAGCAAGTCGGCAGCCCGCCGCACTGTTGGTGAAGGCGGTGCCTACGTCAACAACGAAAAGGTGCTGGACCCGGAAACGGTCATTGCTGAATCAGAACTCCTCCACGGTCAGTACCTGCTGCTCCGCCGGGGCAAAAAGAACCTGGCAACGGTGGAAGTGCTGGTCCCGTAGCGGGGGAGCGAAACCTACCACCTGCACGCCTCTCTGTGGCCGATTTGCGCGGCCACGGAGGGGCGTGTATTGTTTTCTGAGTCGCCGCCGCTGAGTGGTGACAAACCCCCAACCGATATTGAGAAGCGATTCTTGGCCATGCGGTGCATGGAACGAAGAAATGCTTCACTTTTCGCTGGGCGGATTCAGTTTCGCAGAGTGAATTCCGGGAAAACAACCGGATTTGCAAAAGTGAAACTGAATGAAATAAGATTGAAACATCGCAGCGAAGAAATACGGAATAGATATTCATTGCTAAATGATTTGTTTCGGGAATATTCGAATGTGTCTGTTGTTTGAGAACTCAATAGTGTGCCAAGCTTGTTGATACCAATTTTTTATTGAATTGGTTGATTGTGCTGTGCCGCCACCCCGTGGTGTGCATGGTGTTTTTAGCTGGTTTCAAATTTTGTGCAGCCTGGTTCCGCGTTATTTCCGTGGTGTCTGGTTGTGTCTGTTTTTGTTTTACT
>NZ_JBFTHJ010000027.1:0-30310 GCF_056394175.1 Pseudarthrobacter sp. 10T415
AATCGTCGCCGGCTGGAATATGAACAAAAACACGGCCTACAAAGCCTTACCCTTCGACTGAACCAGCAGCTCCGCAGTCATCCTGCCGAGAGTCCAGTACAAGCGCGAAGCAAGCCCCACAGCTTTACAGAATCATAATTTTCGGCGTTCCAATATGGCTGAGGGGAGAAGCCGAAAAGGGCTCGGTTCCTGAAATCAGAGTCGAATCTGCGCGTCCAGTAGATCGGAGTCTCTGGACAGAACGTCGGCTGAAAGCGCAGTTTGGCGGTGTGCGCAGAAAACTGTCCGCGTGGGCGAGACGTATCGGGTTAAAGTCCCGCAACGACTGCCGCCGGAGCCGGTGTGATCTCTCTGGGCCGCGGCTGACCGGCTGGCTCTGGTGCTGCTTCAGGGATGTTGGTTTGAGCTCTCGGTCCTGGACATCGACGCAATGCGGTCCCCGGCGACCGTCCACGGGATCGGGTTGCTGCGACGTACCAACGTGGTCCTTCCGCTCACTGTCGCGCAGGCCGTCGAATTGGGGCGAGGTCTTACGAAATTGTCTGGCATGTGCGGCCAGCTGGCGATGAAACGTCTCGCTGGCCATTCGGAAAGCCTGGTCCGGATTAGGCCTGTTCATTGACGAAATGCAGGACCTGGATGAGGAGCTGCTGACCGTGCTGCTGTCCGTCCAACACCTGGCGGGACAGCGCGGCTGGCCTTTCTACATCATCGGGCGCCGGCCTGCCCAACCTCCCAGGCAAGAATTCTGAAGGCAGAACTTACGGAGAAAGGCTGTTTCTCTACCGAACTATAGGCCAGGTCAACGAAGAAGCCGCTTCCGAAGCCCTCGCCTTGCCCATCAGCAGGCTCGGCGCCTCGTTTGCATCCGACGCGCTGTCACTGCTGCTGTCGGCCCCGAACGGTTACCCCTTCTTCCTTCAGGTCTATAGGCGGTCAGTATGGGCAGCGGCATCGGGGAAGGTCATCAGCGCAGAGAATGCCCATGTAGCAGTACGCCTTGGTGCCAGCGACCTGGACCACGGTTTCTTCGAAGCAAGGTGGCAGCGGGCCACCAACGCAGAACGTCTGTACCTCCGGGCCATGGCGCAAGACGGCGACAGTCCGTCCTCCACGGGAGAAATCGCAGATCGATTGGGTAAGTCAACAACCAAGCTTGCAGTCATCCGTTCCCGGCTTATCGCCGAAGGGGTCGTGTATGCGCCCGAATTCGGATATGTCGGGTCAATCCGGGTTATCCGCGGCTGGAATTGGCAGCTTTTAGGACTCGACGTTGTGATTGTTCACCGCTTTCAAGTGAGTAGTGGTGCATGCCTCCCGTTGACCTTGTTTGTATTGGTTTAGGGATGTAATATACGCCAACGGCATCTAAGTTTGCCATCCTAATTTTGGTTCTCTTTGTCCCAAGGGGAAGTCATGAGTTCAGCAGCAGGGGAGCAACGCAATCAGCCTGATGTCGAGCGGGAGAAAACAAGACGCATTCAGAAAAGGCCTGATGCTTCGGGCAGCAGAACCCGATATCCGGGTAAGCCTGCAGCAAGGACTCCTTTAGGTGAAGGCCCGAGATGGTCAGCAGTGACGGCTCTCGTGCTCTCAGGCTTAGTCGCCATAGCTCTGCTTGCTGCATCTGTCTTCCTGCTCAGATGGTTAGGAGATGTCTCTCCTGAAGCATCACTTTCACTTATATTTGTTAGTGCCGCCGTCGTCCTCATACTGGTCGTAAGCACGCTTGCGATTGTTCTTCGTAGGCTGGGGTTGGCAGACCGCAATGAGGCGATGGGTCTTCCTAGCGGCACCATACGAGCAATTATCGCGCTCCTGCTCGTAATGCTCTTTTTCATCGCTGCAATCTTTCTTTTCAACAGCAGTCTGAATCAGACCGACCCCCGTCAGACACGCCCCC
Organism: Pseudarthrobacter sp. 10T415; assembly: GCF_056394175.1. Lineage (NCBI taxonomy): Bacteria > Bacillati > Actinomycetota > Actinomycetes > Micrococcales > Micrococcaceae > Pseudarthrobacter > Pseudarthrobacter sp. 10T415. Next base: position 1,904 of record NZ_JBFTHJ010000027.1, read on the forward strand.
TCGAAGGCATTACCGCCGAGCGGTTCGCAACTATCCCGACGGAACAAATACAAAGCTCACAACCGCGTCAGGTTGGTAACGCTACTGTCTACGATGTCGTCCTTTTCCAACCTCATGCCGGAACCGCGGCGTCCGAGGACATCGCAAAGCAACTCATTACGACCGTCGGAACGCTGGTAACTGCTGTTGCAGCATTCTACTTTGGAGCGAGTTCTGTTATGGGTGCGAGAAAGGAAGGTAGTGAAAAGCGGGATCCGGGCGATGATCCAGATGCCACTGATGAGGACGACAACCAGGGAGGGGATGGACTACCCACGGGTGGCATAGCCAAGCATGAAGAAGTGCAGAAGACAACTCAGACCGACACTCCCGTCCCTCCATCAGCAGTTGAAAATTTGCCGAAAGAGCCGGACACACCATAACAAAAATTGAATACCACGTCGGCCATCAGTCCCGGGCTTGCGCAGCTTCACAGGGAGCTCTCAGCTTCCGCTGCACACAATGGGTCGAAGCTCCGGTCAACCGCTATTTGACCGGAGCTTCGCCAAACTAAGAGGTCAAGGCAGATCTCCAGGATGCAGCGCCAAGGTTGAGGCCGGCGGGACTGCCCCCGGTTTTGTTGACTCCTTGACCTAAGAAATGGTCCCCATCCCAGATAAGGAGTACAAAACGACTATTGGCTCACGTTCAACGGCGATACTGAGGTTGAGCTGGACGACGAAGCTGATGCCACTGATGAAGGCGGGGATACGACGGGGGCGGCCGTTAGCTCGATGAATGCTGAGGCTGATGGTTCTGGTGGGGACACTAGCTAGACGACCGACTTGATCTATCCTGCATCGACGCCTCCGTCCGCGGCCCTACGTGCGCTGAAAACCCGCCGACCCACATCCTCGGTCGCGGTTTTAGCCGATGTAACCTTCCGTCAAGCTACAGTCCCGGGGACCAGGTGCGGCGATTTATCGAAGCGCAAGAAGGCTTAGCCAATTTCTATCGCCGCCGGAAGTCGCCAGTAAGACCGATGCAATTCCCGTTGCTCCATTGAGCATGTCGATGTGGAGATCAGCCATCCTTACTACTTCGTCAAAGTGGCACCTTATTTTCCGGGTGAGTGAACGAGTCAGTGAGTGCGCCTCTTTCAAGCCAGCGTGCCTTGCAAAGGCATCAGCGACGGCAAGGATTCCCGCCGCGCCGTGGCAAACAGCTAAGATGTCGCTTGGTTCGGGGCCGCGCAAATGCTTGTCTACGTCGAAGAAATTGCAGAAAGAGCGCATCGCGTGAATTCCTAGCAGTTGCAGCGTAGAGTCCCGAAGCACTCTGCCGCAGTCCCACAGTGTCCACGCGACCCCCGGCGTGCCGTAGCACCACGCTTGAGGGCGTTGTTCCGGTACCCTACTGCCACCTTCGCACCCGACGGGAGGCCAAGTGATTAGTCCAGTCTTGGACATAAATGCTTCACCCAAGAGCCAATCGCAGCACCGCCTTAGCGCTGCATCGAACTTCTCGGACTCGTCGGTTATGTCAATTACGTGCTTAAGTGCAGATGCCACGCCGGCAACACCGTGCGCCATGCCAGTGTTTATTCTGCCAATGTTGAACTCGCTAGGTTCCAAAATGTCGGGGCCGCCGCGGAGGTTCTCAAGTTGGGGGGACATGCAAAGACGTTCAAGGTGCATCGCTGCGGGCATTAGCGGTTTCATCCAGTTGCGGTGAGCGAGGCCGCCCAGCAGTAGGCCGGATGGTCCTTGAAACAGATCGTAGTGGCGCCATCCGACGTCTTTAGTTCGCCACGCCACTTTGCTCAACGTGCCTTGTGCCATGTTAGAAAGCACGTCCCCAAACGGTCGGTACTTCGCATCGAATCTGGATAGTGCATGGTATCCGGCGAGCAGACCGCCGAGGCCGCCAAATGCACCCAGAGACCTGGCAGGCATACCCTGCTCGAGAAGCCACTTTTCTGCAACTTGGTGGCCGAGGTCAGAGGGCAGCCCTCCATTGAAGCTGGCGGCGGCAACAAGAATGGGTGGCCCAGGCTCGTGCGCATACATTCCTTGACTCAAGGGCTTCCGCTGCAGGTACTTCACTAATACTTCAATGGATAGTTGAACATCGACGTCGTGGTTTGTGCTGTTCTTCATCAGCGGTCCTACATGTAGTGTCAGCGAGAGCCCGCTTCATCTGAGCCCTCGCTGACGTGCCGTCAAATTGTCATTTGGCCCTACTTTTTCAGCCGCTTGATGAGCTCTGCTCCCGAGATTGGATTCGCCTCTCCGGGAAGCACAATTCCCTCAAGGTCTTCTATGCCGCAGCCGGTGCAACCGACACCGGAGCACTGCGTCCCCGCCGCTGCATCGCCGACAAGGTCGAGGTTGACGAGATCCTTTTGGATGTGCTCAAAGACTGATGAAAGCTTCTGCAAGTTGTTGTTCAGGCGATCCGTAATTTCGGAGTTCACCTTGATTTCCCGATCTGGCATTGTCGTTCCTTTTCGCTAGTGAATGGTCGGGTTTGGTGTTCCTTTTCTATGAACTGCGCTACCTCCCTTCCCATCGGATGTTGCTCTGCGGTGTTGGCGTGAGTGCTGCCGCTTTTCCGTCGCGTGGGCATATCTCTGTACCGGACATCGCGGCATGCACGACCGGCAGTAAGCGTTCTGCCATCGCAACTGGTGTTTCGTCGTGTGGGAACCGAAGCAGGATCTGTGCGCCTAGCCGGTCGCCGTGGGAGTGGGCCTCATCGCTGACCACCGCATCCTCCGGAGACGGGACCATTTCATCGAGAGAGATGGACTCCTGGCCATCTGCGACACGCTCGAGTTGACGGATCGAAAGGAGGCTCTCTAGGTCGCACGCGATGGCGGATTCATGCTTGTCGCTCGAGGGGAGGACCCAACGAGGTAATACATACTTGTCTCTAAATCTGCTAAGGCCAAGGAGCTTTTCACGCAATGGCGCACGCTGATCCCATAACTCGACAATCGGGATTTCCCAGCGTTGTGGCGAGATGACCGTACCGCTCCGTGTGGATACTCTAGGTATGCTCCGGCCTGCTGTGCCGAAGAGCTGACTGCGAATGTGACGCGACAAGGCTCCTCCGGGAAAATAGGCCGGAAGCGGTGAGGCTGCGAGAAGTAATCGAGCAATTTGATCCCACGGTTTAGAGAATGTTCGTGTCGCGTGGTGGATTGGCCAAACCATCTGTCCATGGGCATGTGCTACGAGATGGCCAGAGGGAGCGCGTTGCAATTGAATGTGGTTGAGCGGCAGAAACTGAGCTGTTCCACTGCCCTTTGCGAAGTATGCTGCAGCGTGAGGATCGCCCGTCCAAGCGGAGGTATAAAGCGGCCGTCTGACAGCGTTGGCTGCCTGGTCGAGGAGTGGCGGTGCGAGAACCTCCACGAATATTGCTCCGGTTAGCTCCTCAAGCCGGCGAAGGAACTCTCGATATGCATCTGCATGCGCCAAGGTGCCATGAAGGTCGCACAGCGCGGCATGAAAACGAGCGTCGAGTTGTCCAGCGGGACGGATCTCCTCGATTAACACGGGGTGCCCTGATCCCGGTGCGGGCAGTCGAACTAGGCAATCGAGCGGCCAATCGAAAGCTGGCAGCTCGCTCTCAGAACCACTCACTATTGGCTTGTTAATTAGCACTCTGCCGTCAGCAGTAGTGACTATTGAATCCAATGGCGCGTTTGAGTTGCCTGTCGAACTGCCGCCTTGATCGGGAGCCGCCTGCGAGTTCTGTTTGCCTTCAGAACTCGAGTCTTCTGAGCCGAGTTCCGTTGCCAGTATTTCATCGAAGGTCCATGTTCTCCCGCTCGCTTCAAGAGGCGTGGCAATTCCTTGGTTGGAGCTTTCCCGCAGCATTTGTAGTGTGTGCCAGACTATTCCGACGTCCTCCTGAATTGCAGCTGTCATGTGAGGCGACAGAGTTCCTCTCGTAAAGCGATAGACATCAATCCAGCCGTCATCCTGTGGCGCGTGTCTCTTACCGCTCAGTCTGGGGTTCGGTACGTCGACACGTGAAAATCGACTGGTGGCAGCGTAATAGGGCTGAACCACCCCAATCGACTGAAGATCTCGAAGGATCCGTCGTAGAGTCGAGCGTTCATCAACTGAGCTGCAGCCGAGCACGATCGCCAGTTGACGAAAAGTCTTGACTTGGCCCAATTGGTTAAACAGGGCGTCGAGTTCATCCGTCCGTGGCAAGCTCACGCGGACTGGACCTCCGGGACCCTCGGTTACGTATATGACCAACTTGTCGACTGTGCGCCAATGCAATGGATTCAGTGCGAGTGTAGACAGTAGATACGGCCATTCCTTCGACGTTTGTTGTGACCTCAGTCGTGCTTTCCTTACGTTCTCAGTCCAGAATGTCGCGAAATCTGCGCTGAGAGACAGTTCTTCGCTACTTAGCCGGTCTCTAACCGGAAGCAGGGCGACATGGCTGAACCATCCGCGTGGTGTGGTCACAGTTGCTGCGCGGGTTATCAAATTCCACTCCCACTCGAGGCGCCCACGAGCTTCCTTCGAGGCAAGGCCTACGACCGTGTCTCTCGGTTCCCCTGGCGGCGGCAGAATCGCCCGAGCTACCGGCGAATTCGAGCGGAGAAAATTAGGTATGCCCTGCAATCGGTGTTGCTCCTGTTGCACAAGGTGGTCTAGGTCAGAACGCGCAGTTATAATCGCTTCCTCAGATTGGACCCACTCGGTGAGATCGTGGAACAGGCGCCCTTGGTCTCCAAGCTGCTGATTGATTCGCCATAGTCGTTCAGAGACGGAGGTTTCGATTGGATTGAGACGATACAATTTGCGCCGCAGGGCTAGCAAGAATCGGCGATCTTCTGATGAAAGTCGGTCGTCGGGAATGAGGCCTTGACCTATACGGTCAGCAAGGTCGAGCGCGTTGCGCTTCCGCGCGTCCTCACGTGACCGTAGACACGCAACCCGCGAGAAAAGAGCCGGATTAGATCCTAAGAGCCAGTATCTAGCAGGAATTCCCGATACTCTCAAGATGCTCGATCCGGCAAACCCGAACCCGTTAGAACCTAGCGCTTGGGGGCTCGTCATGGCCTGTCCATTCGATTTGCAAGCACCTCAGCAATGACTGCCTGCTCATTGAGCGGCAATGCGGCGCGGTTCCAAAGAAATACCACGTAGAAAGCACACGCCGCCCGCACGCTTACAGTCCGAATGCCCTGCTGAAAATAGTTAGCGCGCCAGCGGGATGAAGCTTCGGTCAAAAGAGTCCGATACTCCTGGAGAATCTTGCCTGTATCACTGTCAGCGGCAGTGGCGATGGCGTCACGTTGTTCCCACAAGGTGCCTAGAGTGCTGGCAAAGTCTTCGTATCGTGTCAGCGAGCGAACGTTTGCTATATTGCCCCGCTTGGCTCTTGATAGTATGTGTTGCCAAACACCTAGATCTTCCCATTCTTGAATCTCTAAGCCATCGAGGACAGCAGCTATGATGGCTAGTGAAATAATCCAGCGCGGCATTTCACCGGCGACTGAATCTTGACGCTGTCGTGAGTAGTAATCTAGCCAAATCATAGAATCAAGCGTGAAAAGCGCGTGGACATACTGCATTGATGCCGGCCCGCCAAACAACGCGGTTTCGGGTTCATAAAAACCGCGTTCAAAGGACTCAATGACTCGTTTATCAGCCCATCCTCCTAATGCACGATCAAGCGTACGATCTAAAATGCACGCTGCGCGCTCGTCAGGTGCCTGAAATCGTAGCCTTAGGCCTGGGCTCTTGTGCATGAAAAAGAAGTTTGAGATCGAACCCGTTTCCAGCAAATGATGCACGAGGGCGACGAGCACCTGATAAAAGCCGGACGGAACTGGCGAGCCAACCGAGGTCCGCACGCCATACTGCACCCAGTCTTGACCTGTGGTCGCGGTGCCCATTAACCCGCAAACTCCTGCATTCATGAATCTGTCTCGGGCATCGATAAACTGCCTTGAATATCGTTGTGGAGACTGATCATGTGATCTAAGACTGCTGACACAGGCCTCGAAGAAATCGACGATAGCATCGCCATCGGAAGTGAGGTAACAAGCGCTGTCCCCGCTATAATCCCCGGCCGCTGCCAAAATTGTTGCACCGTCGGCGGAGCTGCAATCAGAGTCTCCACCAGATGGTTGACCGGTAATTGAACTAGCGCGCGACCACTTCATGCGCCCTCCCTAACAAACCCTCTGTACGGTTTCTGACTCCAGTAAATCGCTTGTGCGTTACTGTGGCGTTATTTTTTCGGGAAGTTGCATCTCTATGCGGAGGAGGTCGATGGTGTCGGACATAACGTGGCTTCATGTCTCCGGGTCTTTACGGCACGTCTGGGGCGACGCTGTCTAGGGCACACGTGTGCCTTCGTGTCCGCTTAGTTGGAGAAGCCCACCTGCGCCGCATTGGCGTTCCGGCGCCTAATCGCCTTTGGAGTTCCACCCCTGTTGGCGGCCACCGTATCTCGAAACTGCGGATCGTTTAGGGTTCGGGCAAGCGTGTCATCTCGGCCGACCATCGCTGCTGTTAGTGATCACCAGGGCTGGAGGTGGAGCCACGGTAACCTCGATTTCGCCTGCCGTCCTAGCCCGGGGTCTTCATGGCGGGCCTGTGGGGCTGGCGTGTTAATCAGGGAAAGGGTGCTCTGAACTGGGAAAACAGTGGTTGTCGAGACCGTTATTTGCCGAGCGAGGGAGCACCCTTTCGATGCAAAAGTTTACCTTCGTTTCCAGTCCCAGCCGGTCAATCTCACCGGCCAGTCGCTGATCTCCCACGCCGGGGTTGACCTGCGTTTATAGGTGGCAGCGGCGACTTCCTTATCTGAGTGGGAGGCCTGGCGGTGACCCCTCCACATCGGCCACCGACCCACGGGAAGTACTGAGCTTCTCAAGAGGGCTTCGGTTCGAATTTTCGCCCGAGTGGGCCGCACGCGCACCTGACAACTGGCCCAGCCCTGAAGATGAACGCCGCCGGCGCTCAGGCAGACTGGAACCCAAACACTCTCAGTAGCCCGGTCACTAAAGAATGTAGGTAGGAAGACGCTGGCCGGAGCTCACTCATGCGGTTCAGAGGCTGGCGCGCGCAGGAGATGGGGCTGGTGTTTGCAGGCTAAGGCATGTCTATACCGTTCGCACAAGGGTTCGACGGGGGTATCAGCGGCAGGAGAACGCGGGCTGCTGGTGGCCGGAGGAAATATGGCGTCTCCCATAGATGAGGATGCGAGCTGCTATTGCGACAACGTCCTCTTATCCGTGTCCAGGCGGCACTCACCATGGTGGTAGGGCCGTGGACATTTGATGGCCCGGAATCTATCATCAGGCATGCCCGTGACCGGACGAGCCGTCGCTGCCGCGGTACTGCTCGTCGTTGGGGCAGGACTGGCGGTGCTTGGCGTGCTGGTTCACTACGGATTCATGAGTGTGTACGGCGATGTCAGCGGCACCGCGTTCGAGGGGCTCATTTGGGCGCTGACGGCCGGACCCTCAGGATTGGCGCTCGGTCTGGTCGCGGTCGTTCTCATGATCGGCTTCATGCTCTCGACAAGACGATGGATGCGGCTGACAGCCACGGCCATCCCGGTCATCATGCTGATCGGGATGTTCGCTGCCACCCCCTTAGCGCTGGGACAGCGGTCTGAGAAGCAATACGTGTCGTCTCCGCAATGCGTGACCGACGGCACGGATGGGCCTACGGCCGCCGCGGATCGTGAGGCCCAAAAGGTGTTCGATTCGATCAGTCACATCGGCCACTTCAACGGCGGCGGCATGAGTGGCGTGGGCGGCTGTACCCGCTGGTTCAAGCTCTCAGGAGACGTCGATGTCCTGCAGCACTACCGCACAACGCTGCCGGCGGCCGGCTGGGCCGTGGTCGAGGATGACGGGCACCATCTGCGGGCGCACCTCAATGGCAGGGCCTTCGATGTGAAGCCCTGCCCAGGAGGCGGTGTCATCTGGGCAGGAAGCGAAGAGGACCCCTCATACGGACAGGGAAGACCTGAACTGGCCGGCACTGAAATTTGTCCACACGACCTCTAGAACCAGCATGAGTCCGGTCACGCCGCCCACAGCTGGCGACAATTCTCGTAGTTCTTACACCGCTGCTACCAGGGGGAATCCGAGACCGGGTGCTGGGCGCCCGATTGGAGCGCCTGCTCATCGACTCGGTCGCCGTGGAACTGACGCAACGAAGTGTTTTCACTTGGCGAACCAAACGCGCGCCGACACTCGACCTTACACCTGAGCGCCTGCCACACGGAATTTTGAAGACTGCTGGTGCAGGGCGGGACCAACCGTAACTCAAACATGACATGCCAACGAAAGCGGGGCAGCCAGAGAGCGTTGCCTGCCGCTCCATCTGGCCTAACCCAGAGAGCCGCCAATGGTGTTCGTCAACCTCCCGAGGCCGGGTGGGCCCGTTTTTACTGCTGGGACGCCCGGGACTGGTGGTGGCGTCGATCCGTCCATGGTTGGGGTCCATTCACGTAATCCACGGCTGGAAGTGGGAGCCTTAAGGGGTAGCTCCCCCTAGTCATCGCAGTTCTCGGATCAGTTCGGGGCGGAACGAATGGGTCAGTACTCGCCGGTGCTGCTTCCGCCGTGCCCTGGAAAGGGACCGGGCCAGTATTGGTGGCGGCCGCTCCAAGCCAGCCCCCGGCGGTCCTTTCAGGCAGCGGACGGGCTGGCCCTGGCGACGGACGTAAAGCTGATCTGTGTCTACGTCGACATCACCGGCTACCTCGCTGAGAACGGCGAAGAGGATAGTCCCGAGGTCGGTGTGGAGGAGATCAGTGCAAACCTCAGGCAGCATGTGGAAAACCACCTCGAACACATGAGGGTCCGGTGGACATTTCGGACCCCTGACCGGAAACCCGGTCCGGGCGATCGGCGGGTTCGCAGAGTCTGCCGGTGTCTCAACCATCGTCCCGGGACTGCGCCGCCCTACTGCAAAGACGAGGTGGCCTCCCCCGGCGCGGCCCATGGCTTGAACAAGATCCACTATCGGCAAACAAACGCCGGAATGGGACTCCAAGCCCATAAACCGCGAATCGGCCGGATCTTGCGCCAATATTTCGGGAAGATGAGGCCACTCCTGATACTTCTCCAGCAGGATCAGAGCAACCAGTAGGAAAGACTCGGTACCACACAGAAAACGAATCTAGGCTGGCAGGGTGGGCGGTGACGCTGTCCTCCAAGTTTTGATTAACCAGAAGTGGGTGAGCACCATTAGGAAAGAGGAAAGTTGGGTGGGATCTACGGATGACGCTGGAGTACCTTCAATGGGGACCATGGTCATCCGTACCTGGATCGAATCCGGCCACCTCGGAGGCTTCCGGGCCAGAATTATTTACGGGCAAACTCCTGGTTTTGACCAAAGCACTGTGACTACTGCTGATCCCAATGAAGTTCTAAAAGTCGCGCAACACTGGTTGGCTACCCAGTCAGGAGCCCCGGGCAGAAACTAGCTCTCCCATCTAACATGCGATCGGTGGAAAACCGCATGTTCGACGAGCTCTTTGAACGACTCGGACGGCTGAAGCCCCATATCCTCCTCAAGTCGTGTCCGGTACCTCTCGTAGCAGCGAACCGCAGCGGCAGGATTACCGTGTTGCAATTCGACCACGAAAAGAAGCCGCGCGGCGGTCTCATAAAGGGGTTCAATTTCCAGTGCTCCCGCCGCAGCTGCCCGTGCAACCTCAAAATCGCCTTTGTCCAGTAACTGCGCCGATGCCGCAGTGAAGGCATGAAGGCGATCCTGCCGGAGGCGGTCCCGTTCGAACAACACCCAATCCTCGTACCAGCCAGGCAACAATTCGGCGTCACGCAACTCGGCGAACATGGAAACGGTCACATTAGAGCAGGCTTCTCCCAGCGCCCGCGTCTGGGCCCTGACCCTGTACAGGTCTACATCAACTCGACCAGCGAGGGACAGCGACGCACCGTCGTTCACGATCAGGCCGGGCGCTTGGCGAGAAAGTAAGTGCACGCTAACCCGGAGACTCTCCAAGGCTCTGACATTAGGATGATCCGGCCACAGGAGGCCAGCAAGGCAGTTCCGGATAGAGGGCCCACGGATGGCCAATGCTGCGACAAGGCGTTGCTGACGGTTTGCGACGCAAATATTGGATGCGTCCCGGCATAGCCGCCAGGACCGCAGCAGGTCCAGCTTGTAATTTCCACGGTCGTCGAAGCCCATGGGAACCCGATTTCGGTTCAAATAATTGTGTGGAGCAGGTAGCAATGAGCATCCTCAAATCGATGGACATTGTCAACAAACAGAGTCCCCTACTTTCCTTACCGAGAGGCAGCTCTCCGAAACGCCGGCACCGTCCACGGTGTCGGACGCCCCCTACGCCATGTTTGCTGCGGCCGGGTTTGAGGCACGGACTGCTCCGCGTTTTACAGCAAATCGGGCGGGTCGTTTTTTCCAGATTTCCACTTAATTTGCCGGCCATGCACGTTGGAAGCTACCCAGCCTCAGTCGCTGGATCAGGTGTTGGTCTTGGATTGAACCCTCGATCCTTGTCCGCGGAGGCGCGAGGAAAATTGAGGTGGCTAAATCAAGGAGAGATTCGGAAGGCTGAAGGCCCATGTCCTCTCTGAGTTTCCGTTGGTAGCCTTCAAAGGCACGAACCGCAGCAGCAGCGTTCCCACACTGCATCTCCGCTAAGTCAAGAACTCTCACAGCGCTTTCATAAAGGGGCTCTAGGACTAATGCCGCTTGCGCAGCTTGCGTCGCAATGACAGTCCCGCCCTGGGCCAATGAGCTGTACGCGATCTCCATGCAGGCTCGCAGGCAATCCTGGCGTAATCGATTCCGTTCGAAGAGCACCCAACCGTAGTATCTCGATTCGGCGTTATATCATTCGGTATTAATGGCCCGCTCTCAGTCATGCCCGGCTCATCGAACCGCCGCAGGTGACCACCTGAATGATTTCGGCGCCACATAGAAGTTGTCAGTATCCCAAGAGCCGTAGCTCCTGCTGCCATGGTCTCTATTGCCCGTTGCAAACCTCAATCTCGGCGCGAGATAAACCACTGGAGAAGTTCTATTCAGGATTCCCCAATCGTCGGCAAAATTCAACGTGGGTTTCCTCTTATCCATGTGGGGAGGGCGCACTCTCAGTCCATTCAAAGAAATCGCGGCCCGTCTCATCCAAGAGCGAAGGGGTCCTCCGGCCCGGATGAGGCTACCTTGTGGGAAATGATTCAAAGATGCAACGCGCGCATCGATGCATTATCAATGCAAGTTGCAGAACTTACTCGTGCCATCCACTTAACTTTTGAAGAGCTTTCGGACCATGCAGATAAGCAGAAGGAATTGAATGCCAGGTCGTTTTTTTCAGCAAATGACACTGGATCGCTCCTTGATCTGTTTAAAATTATAGTTGAGAACGTCGACGTGAAAAGGGATACTTCCCAAGCGAAAACTTTGTTGGACCGGATGTTTTCGCAGTATAATACAGCAGTGCATTTTGCAGATAAATCCGAAATCGAGCGTAATCAACGCATTGACCGGAAGCATTTAGATTTAAAAGGAGACCTTCCCAACTCGGGATCCCACGCTGGTTGATTGAAGGCCGTCGGCGTCAAGAAGGCGTGTGGTTTGTCTGATGCCACTGTCTGATGCGCAGCCTCCCGAGCACCCTCGCCTGCGTAGCCCCCAGGCACCTACTCCTACACGTCCGCATGCTGAAGGCTGGCAATAATCCTTGGTTGGATGGCCGCTTTGTGGGTCGGAGCTCTTGTACTGTGCTGCTTCAACGCCGACGCCTTTACCCCGACGGGCTTCCGCGCCGCCACCATCACCGTTGATAGCCAGGATAAGTCCGAACAAGTTCGTGTCACCGGAGGGACTGCAGCCCCTCCCAACTACCCCAACTTCAACGCAGGACTGTTTGCCCTAGACACTGCTAGCCTGGCAGCGGCGACGGGCCAAGCTACAGCTTGGCGCATCACTGAAAACACTTGGTTGCCCGGGATTCTTGCCGACATCAAGGGCTTCGCATGGGTACTTGCTGCACTGTTGCCGGCCGGAATCACCGGACTACTACGCAAAGACTAGAAACCACAGCGTCAACGGCAACGGCTAAGCCGTGACAGATGATTCATGCTGCTGCATTCAAAAATGGCGTCTCATATCCCTTGGGATACGTGGCGGTAATCCCCCGGTCTCCGTGCCTACCCGTGCGGTTCTCCCGCGGCCGCCCGCGATCAGCAACTATATGGACCCTGCCGCCGAACTTCCGCGGTACAGGGAGGGGCCGGCTTCCGGGCACTGTGGTCCCGCCCTGGGGGATCAAATGACCCGATTGTGGGACAACGAAGCGTAGCTCTTGATAATCGTGAGCTCCCGTGACTCTGAGGCGGCGCGCATCCGCCCGGTGGTGAAGTCCTCCGCCAAATTGCATTGACGTATGCGCAGCTGTCGGGCCGTTTCCAGTTTGCCTGGTGTCATCGAGCGGGGGCGACCGCCGAGCCGGCCGCGCGCTTTCGCTGCGGCCAGCCCGGCCTTCGTACTTTCCGACGGTCGTGAGCGTTCATATTCCTCGCAGCAACAGTCCCAGCTCGAGCAGTTTTCGCACTAGGACAAGCTTTGCTTCGTCGGAGAGGCCCTCCGGCAGATCTTGCGGTCGACGTGCGTCACCTGTGAGTAGCGCTTTGACGTGGGTCTCTGCAAAGGCCGGTAGGCGAAGGGTCCCCGATCCGAAGTCCACGAGGGTGTGCTCCGGGGAGAGCTTGATGTCGACACCGATGTCCACGTTGGGCTCGATCGACGTGGAAAGGTCCACCGCTGCCGGGTCGTGGATGGCTGTGAGTTGGCCACGGAGAGGTGGTTCGACCCGAAGATGCTCGTCAACGAGGTCGCCGATGACCGCATCTACGATTGCGGCACTGGAGGCAAGTCGGTTTGCGAGGTCGCTCATCATTGCCCGGCGACCATCGGGAATGCGTGGGTTGGTTGCCGCGGCGGCTACGGAGGTCCGAAACGCTGGGTCAGCGTGCTCGAGTCTGCGGATGGCCTCGTGCATCACAGCAGCCCACGTCAGAGGATTCATGCCGATCGTGAGATGCGCGGACAAGGAGTCAGAGGTTACGCCCTCGTGGAGCATCCCTCTTGGGATGTACAACAGCTCACCGCGCCTAAGGGTCACTGTCGATTCCGCTCCCTGGGGTATCAGGTCCTCAGCGCTGCGCGCTTCGAAGGTAGCGAGAGGCACAGTCGACGCGGAGAGCCGCCAAATCTTCTCGCCGACGACCTGCAGGAGGAAGACGTCATGATCATCGAAGTGGAGCGGGAATCCTTGAGCGCGAGGCGGGGTGATATACACGTTGGCGTGCGCGCGTACACCCATCTCCATAGAGATTTCACGACACAGTTGGCCAACGGCATGAACCCGGTGATGGACGGCGTTCAAAATGATGGACGCGCCCGCTCGGTGTAGGTCTAGGACCCGTGAGGCGTCTACTTGCGCTGTGCCCGCGTTGCGGCTACTCATATAATGCTCGGGCGGTATCAGCACCCCATCCTTGCCCATCCTGACAAGGTCCGATGGTGCGATGTCGGCGGCATAGACTTCCGTCAGCAGTGCGTCAAGGCGGTCGAGGTCTAGCAAGCCTGAGATCAAGGTGGCCAGGTTCGGGTTCTGTTCGCTTGAAACATGTAGGAACGCCGACTCCCAGTAGTCCGTGCGAAAGGCCTCGTCGGAATGAGGGTGGATCAACTGGCTGAGGAGCGATGACTGGTTCCCGGCAGGCCTAGAGGTCACCAAAGTTGACTTTGTTGAAAGGGTTGTAGTCACAATTGGCACCCCGATCCCCACGGTTCTTGCCGTCTCCCAAGAAAGCGCCGGGGCCAGTTCCGAAATTTCCGAATTCTGTCTGTGTCTTTATGAGGGCACGCATAGCCATGACCATGCGGTTCATGGTGGCCACGGGAACCGTCATCTCTTCGTCGTCACCCCGGTCTTTGAGGCGCGCCTCCAAGTCCAGCATCTCGCGAAGGGCCCCCGACATGTAGGTCGGGTCGGACCTAAAGTCGACCTGCATCTGGTCCTCTGTCAGCGGATTATTCGTATCGCTAGCCATTCGATTGCCTCCTCGTGCCAGCCAACTTACGAGTCATTGGTATAACCTCCCGTGGTGCGTGTTGTATGGGATGTATGAGCCCGCGGGTTGATGCTAACTCGATGAGCGTTACTGGTCCGTTACTGGCACGTTAGTGGCCTTCGTTTTTCTGGCCTCATGTTGTTGATCAACCCACATGAGCCCGTAGTGTTTGGGACTGCCCCCGGTTTTGTTGACTCCTTGACCTAGCGAGCTTGTGCTCGTGGAAGGATGTTGACCATGCCCACGCCTTATGGGGCGGAGTTCCGCCAGGATGTTATTGATGTGGCCCGCAAGGGTGAGGCGCCTCTGGCGCAGATTGCGAAGGATTTCGGGCTTTCGATCACCACGCTGAAGCGATGGATTGCCATCTCTGAGCCTAAAGATTCCGGGGCAGGCCCGGCGGCCGCTGAGTCGGCTGAGATGCGGGAGCTGAAGAAACGCAACCGCCTGTTGGAGCAGGAGAACGAGATTCTCCGCCGGGCCGCTGCCTATCTGGCCAGGGACATCAACCCAAAATGACTCTTCTATGGGTTCTGTCAAGCCATGATGGTTTGGAGCTGGCGGAAGATGGAGCGGCAGGGCTTCGAGCGGCCGCGCGACCCCCGGCCGCACGCGGTGACCGGCCCGGGAAGGACCGGCCACCGGCGGGAGTCTTAGCTGGCGAGCAGCTCCGTTAGTTCCGCTGCGTCGGAGACCAGGACGGCTCCGCCTTCCTTCAGGAGTCGGTGGCATCCTGCGGAGTTGGCGCTGTGCACGCTCACGGGGTCAGTTCTTGTCAGGAAGTTGCCCACGCCGCAGGAAGGCTCGGCCCACAGCCAGCATTGAGTGAATTGCTGCTGGGTGGCTCGACACCGCTTCGTCGTCTCGACGCTGAACGATGGAGATGAAAGTGCCTTGAGTTCGTCCGTCGACTATGGATCCGTGCACCAGGAACGGCTTGAGCTCCTCGGCCTGCGGGGGGACAACTATCAGCACCAAATCACCACCATGTGCCTCGACTACCTCAATTCGTATGTCGTCGACTGGCGGATAAATCCGATGCCCGATGGCCTGCACGTACTTTCTTCGGATGTCTCGATCATGGGGCATCGCGGTAACTGCGTGAATGGTGTCGACTCCGTCTCGCTTCTTCGTTTCGAGACCGACAACCACGACACCCCCGACGTCGGAATTCGCGAATTGGGAGACCGTTTGGGCGAGCCTGATTTTTCCGTAGTCGGATTGAAGGTCGTAGTGCTGACGTTTGACCTCTAACCATTCGCTCTCTGGCTGTCCCAATAGTGCATCTGGGTGGCCCGATCGGACAAGATCACTAAGAGTTGTCGGAGTGAGCTGACCGGAGGTCGCTCCCACAAGGGCTGCCAGGTCGAGACCGTCAGCCACCAGAGAAGCTAGTGTCCTGCCGCGGAGGTGAAATCCAACGCATATCTGCACATGCCAAAAGTTTCCGGAGTCGTCGAAGTCCTCTTCAACGTTGACGGCCCACAGGCGTTTTCGGGCTAACAAGGGTGCTACCAGAGATCCTGTGTCGATCCTAAGATCGGACTCGTCGCCGTAGCTGTCGACATTCATGATCAACTCATTTTTGCCGTCCAGACAGAAGCACAAGCCAGACAGAGGTACGAACTCAAGATCGATATCTCCGCTGGGGGCGTCGACTAACTGAACCGTCATGTCCAGTTCGAGGACGGCTAACCGTCTCAGGACAGACCTCAGGTCGGCAACGGCGACGTTTTTCAGATCATCGATATGAACGGTGATCGTCTCCCCGTCTTCGGACTTTCGGGTCGTTCCGTCCAATTCCCAATATGTCCCGTACTCAGATACCGATATGTTGCCGCGGACCACTAGTGGCTGTTCATACATGCTTAACTGCTTCTTTCCCCGAGAAGGATCCCTTGTGGAACGCCAGCATGGCTGCGCGCTAAACGGTAAGTTGCCGTGGATTCCTACCCTTTTAGGCAGAAGTACGCCATTCCGAGTACGCCTCGGTAGCCAACTTCATATGCAGCGCGCTGTTCCACGGGCGTTCGGCGCGAACGTTACCAAGATGTCGTATTCGTCTTCATGCACCCTCTCGGAGGTTGCTATGAGCTTGAACGTTGGTACGAGCTCCAACAATTCTTTTGTCAGCACCTCTTGGGGCGGGCTCTCAAAGAGCACACGAGGGCGGGGCTGCACGTTGAAAATGTTCACTCACAAACAATATCGAGACGGGCACTTGGGGAGGCGCTGAAGATGTCTCACTTCCTTAGAACTGAGACGGTCCCGCCGCCGCTTCTCACCCAAGGCTCGATCTCCGAGAACTTGCAGCCGAATTCGGAACGGCAATCCGTCATGAGAGCCGATCCAGACCCGGACGTGTCGGTAGCGATCCGTACCCTAAGGGAATGACAACTTCAAAGGCTCCACGAGGGAGCCGCCTGCTCGCCGTCGTCGCGCCTGAACTGGCCGACCAGTTTGCTGCGGCGAGGAATGCCGGGATTGACTTCGCCGCGCTCAGCGCCGGGTCTCCGAAGAAAGTCTGGTGGGTCGGGCCTTGCGGCCACGAGTGGGAGTCATCACCGTACAACCGGCTGCTGGGCCAAGGGTGCCCGTTCTGCGCCGGGGTCCGTGTACTTGCGGGCTTCAACGATCTAGCCACCCTCAGACCCGACCTCGCTGCCCAATGGCACCCCACCAGGAACGGCGATGTCCTTCCCGCCGCTGTGTCCCGCAGCTCTGGGAAGAAGGCGTGGTGGATCGACTCCCTTGAGCACGAATGGGAGACGAACATTAGCGGTCGCGCCAAAGGCGCCGGCTGCCCTTTTTGCGCGGGAGTCAGGCTTCTGCCGGGATTCAACGACCTGGCAACGAAAGCCCCCGACCTCGCAGCCCAATGGCACCCGACGCGCAACACCATCACAGCCTCCGCGGTCGCGCCGAAGTCCAATTCCAAGGCCTGGTGGATATGTTCAAACGGCCACGAGTGGTTCGCATCAATTCTGAATCGGTCGTACGGGAACGGCTGCCCGGTATGCAAGGTTCCGCGGGGCGAGGATTTCGCGGCCGAGAAACGTCGCCGACGAGCCGAGGGGAAGCCTGTACGCAAGCGCGTCGTGGACCCGGATCGTGTGTCACAGGGGCTAGTACCAGGTCACAACGACATGGCTACCACGCACCCGAATCTGGTCGCCGAGTTTCACCCGTTCAAGAACGCGCCGTTCACGCCGGCCACCGTCGTCGCAGGCACGGGCAAGAAGATTTGGTGGCAGTGCCCGCACGGCCACGAGTGGGAGACGACTGGAAACTCACGGGCTTCGAGCGGCACCGGCTGTCCGACCTGCGCCGGTCAGCGCATCCTAGTTGGATATAACGACCTTGCGACGGTACGCCCTGACCTTGCAACTGAGTGGCATCCCACCAGGAACAACGGCCGCCTCCCCAGCGAAGTCACAATCAGCAACGGCAAGAAGGCATGGTGGCTCGGCGAATGCGGCCATGAATGGGAAGCTGTTGTTTCGAGCCGCACAGGGCAAGGTGTCGGATGCCCGGTGTGCGCGAACCGTAAGACTCTCGCTGGTTACAACGACCTTGCGACCCGGCAGCCCCTCGTATCTCGTTCCTGGCACCCGACCAAGAACGGAGTAGTAACACCCTCGCACATCACTCAATACTCGAACAGCATTCGGTGGTGGCTCTGCGAAAAGGGTCATGAGTGGAAATCGACGGTAAATAATCGGTCTCATGGGCAGGGGTGCCCGTTCTGCTCCGAAGGTGGTGGCTTCAACCCAGGGGAGCCCGGTTACGTCTACTTTCTGGAACACAAAACACTGCGATCATTCAAAGTCGGCATCACCAACGTAGGCACGCCCCGCCTCGATCACTTCAAGGCCGATGGGTGGACGGTCCTCAACCTCGAGCTATTCAGCGACGGCCGCCATGCTCGCGCTGTCGAAGGAGCCATCAAGCGCTGGTGGCGTGTGGAGCTCGGATTGCCGATGTGGCTCGGACCCGACGACATGATCCGGACAAGCGGCTGGACCGAAACCGTCCATTCCGATGAGCTGACAGCGTCTGAGTGCATCGCCCGGATTCGTGCTGAGGCAGAGTTGCTCCGAAACATCTAGCCGCCGCACACGGCCTTCCACCAGAGGCGAGCCGCGGCGCGCTACTAATGCCTCAGAATGGCTGTCCCAATTCCTTGGTTTTGAAACGACTCAGTTGAAGGAGCCAGCACTGACGACGACTAAGCCGGCCAATTTGGTTGCGTCGAGTCCCACAGGTGAATCCCCGTTGAAAACATTGAGGACGTATCCCGGCGGAGTTCTACGCAACCCCCGAAGTATTTGAAGGAAGTAAGGAGCGGGGAGATGTCCCTGGTCAAGTGGTAGCGACTCGAACACAAAATCCTCAGTGATCTGATCCTCGCGCGTCAGTTCCATAAGTTCATATTGCAAGGATCGCCGCTCCCTCGCCTTGGATACGAGCTGTTTTGCCACCGCCTGGGGTATACCGGCCGCTTCGGTGGTCATAAATTCCTTCAACTCCGGTGTAAGTCCGTAAGTCCATTTCTGTGCATTAGGCGTTTCAGTGTCCGCTTGTGGATCCGCGATGCTCTCCAGTGGGATTGATTGCTCATAGGCAACTGTCGGCGCTGCTCCTATACCGTCGGCCAGTACGGACGGGTAGAACGAAACCGATTTACGGATGCAACGTTCACACTGCTCGTAGTCGGAAGGATGGTTCTTCACACCGCATTCAACGGGCTTTCTGTAGTTGGGAGTACCAAGATAAAGCGCGTAGCTCGGTGCTACTTTGAGGACATCCGCCGTTGCGTGTAGATCTTTCCACTGCTCCCCCGACTTATATCCAAAGTCGATGGTCCATTGTTCCTTCTTGTCCTTCTTGAGTCGCTTCGCTTGCACAAGCATGCCGAAGGACGTGCCGTCGTCGCCAACCCACCACCATAACCAGTCAGCCCCTACACCCGCTCCGCCGTCTTGCAGCCGCTTATCGCCCCCTCTTGATTCCTGGTGAAAGGAACGACCTTCACCAGCGGGGGGACCTCGACGAGCATGATGTTGGTAGTGGTTTCTTCATCCCAGTCCAGACCGGAAGTCTCACCCTTGACCATGTATTGATATGCGGCCTTTCGTGCTTGTTCAAGGACTTGCTGGAGAGTGGGGTTGGCGTTAGTCACCTTGTAATGATGACAGTTCCACCACCGACAGGATGTCGCATCCCTACGTCTAGTGCACCACTGGGCAACGATCTCAGTGGAACCTGCAAGCATAGGGTGCCACGAGCGAGAAGTGTCCCAGTTCCTTCTCAAATAGGATCACTGGCGTGCACGGGCCGGTACATTCATCGAATGACGCTGGTTCTTTCTCTCATTACAGTGCTCCTCATAGTCATAACTACGGTGACCGCTGTCCTGACCTATAGGCGCGGAACGAAACGAAGACTACTGCTATACAAAGTTGTGGCAAAGAAGTCCAAGATCGCGGGAACTGGAAAACGGCCCCAAACCTGCTACGCAGTAAGTGTCGCGCTGATGAACGTTGGCCTCGCCGACATCCTCGTCGAAGACTTCAACGGAGGGCAGCCGCTCGAAATTGACCTAGGAGCCCAGATAATCGGCCCTCTTGGGCCCCTTCGGGGTGAAAAACTGAACAAAGTGAAAGTGCGGGTCGGTCCAACCAGCGTTTCCATTGAACCAAATCTCATACCTGCTAAAGCGTTCATTTTTCGACAGGTACTGACACTTGAAGAGCCTAACGAGTGGCTCGCCCACCGAAGTCTGGCAGACATACCGGTTCTGTCAGCTAGCGAAACCACAGATGCAACATTCCGCCGGTTCCTATGGCCACTCATTACTCTTGGCGCTGGTATGGGAGCGATAAGTGGCGCCGCCAATATTGTTGATGGGCAAGCTCTCCGCGGTGAGGCCCTTTGGATTAGCATGCTCGGGTTGCTCGCCATCTTGCTTGCGGTCACTCTGTTGGCACAGTTTGTTCGCTCCTACATGAGGGACACTGGGGCATTTCGGTACAAACTTTGGTCAGCCCTGCGGCGGGCCAGAAGGCACACATGACAACCGATATTGGTCACATTCAACCGTCGCTAGTGTCTCTCGTTGTCAAGCCGGCCGATCTCCCACCGGCGGGCTTTTTCTCATGACGCGGCTGTTCCACTTCCTTGGAAGTGGGACAGTCAGCAGGCTTTGTCGGGCTGGAGGACGAATGGTGGCATTTTGGATGTGCACATAGCGGCCGGTCACATCCCTGAAACGCGATGTGCTGCTGGCATCCACCCGCAGCTACCCTTAATTCGGCTTGTCCCGAGATGACCCAACGAACCAGCCCCGGCAAGACTCCCTTATCCGAGCTTTTTAGCCCTCGGTAGTTTTCATCTCGTGGTCGTAGCCATCGATCAGCCAGTTTCCTGTTTCGTCTTTGGTGGCCGAGTAGGTCATTTTGCCGTTGCTGGACTGGATGCCGGTACCAATTCTCCCGACGTTTGGCGTGGCGAGCATTTCATAACTGACGCTCATCTGCACAGCGATTGCGCCGGGGGAAGGTGACCAGACGGCTGTCACGGTGATGTCACGGTTGTGAATGCGGGTCTTGTCGGCCGCGGTGATGTATTTATATCGGCCCTCGTAGGTTTTCTGCCACGATTCTGTTTGGACAAAAGGACGGCCCGACACAACAGTCTCATAAATGTCCTTCTGGTACGCGACAGGGAAACGCTCCCGATTCCGTGCCCACCACTGATCGGGGGTTTCAAGTCGGCCGTTCAAGGTGGAGTCGATGCCTTCCTCGGCGGTGAACTTGACGATTGTGGCTTGCGCTGCCTGTAGATCCTCAGGGGTGAAGTAGGCAGTACTTGCTTGATTAACGAGGCCAGGGCTAAGCACCATGGCTGGATCGTGGTCGGCGATGGTGCTTTGCATATATATGACACCTCACCCATTGCTACGGGCTTCCCGGCGGGAGCTGGAGTGCCGGTGTATCCGGCAACAAGTTCCCTGGGCGTTGCCGACGGTGTGGGAGCCGCAGTACTTGCCGCGATAGATGCTTCCGCCCCAAGGGTAGGAGTTGCGGAGCAGCTTGAGATGGCCAAAGCCGCCATCAGAACGCCGGCTAAGGGGAAAGATTTGGATTTCACGTATGGGTCCTGTTATAGGGGAGATGCTGCTATGGGATTTTGTAGCCTGAGATTTGGTTGGTAAGCGCGATGACCGCGATCCCGTTGTCGTGGGTGTCGATGTCGTTCAGGGTGCCGGCGGTGAGTGCCGGTCCCTCTTTGCCGTCTTTGTCGCAGGGGAAAACAGTGTCTCCTCCGGAGCCTTGGTTGTCTTTTGGCAACGCCGGAAATGGCGGGTTGACGGGCAACGGGTAGGTGGCAGTGGTCGCGCAGAGGAAGACGTCCTCGGGTGTTGCCGGCCTGGACTCTCCGTTGTCAGTGCTGATGAGCTTCGGCCCATCGGCGCTGCCGGTAAGTATCGTGTCGCCTTGGCTCTTGGTCGGTATCAGCAGCTTTTTCAGGTCGGTGATCGCCATGGGCTCTGTCTGCCATTCGGTTTTGCCAGTGAGGGGGTCGTATCCGACCAACTTCGCCATCGCATTGTCATAGACTCCGGCTGGAAGCCTCTGCGTCCCTTGCTTGAATTCACAGCGGACCGGTAGGGCGTTGCCGTCCTGAAGTTTGGTGGCGGTTTTCCCTACACCGCTGGAGCACCAGTTTTCCGCACCATCGGCGGTCCACAGGACCTCGCCGGTGGATGCGCGGAATCCGACGGTTTTACGGGTTGTCAGGTCCACAGTGAAACCATTTTTGATCAACTTTGCGTAGTCTGTTTCGTTTGTGGGGTTCGAACCAACGGTGCCGATGTAAAGGTCCAGCTTCTTGGAATAGCGGAAGGTCCAGCCGAAGTTGGTGGTTGCCCCTGGCCCGAACATCGACTTCACGTCCGTGGACCACAGCTTCTTTCCCTCCGACACGCGGGCGAGTGATTCGGTGCCGTTATCCACCACGGAGTAGAGCTCGTCGCCGACAACACGGAAGTTACCTCCCAACGGATTGACGTCCGATCCAGTACGTTCCGTGCTTGAAGTCAGGTCCACGCGGTGTTCGGTGGTTTTGCCGGTCGTGGAGTCCCACGAGGTAAAGCACAAGTCTTTTTCGTTTCCGCATGCCGAGGGACGGGAATCAACCAGCTGTGATTCACCACGGTAGATTTCTTTACCGGTTCTCAGGTCCACAGCCACTGGCGTTGTCCACCAGTCAATGCCCCGGCTATCGGCCGGGGCAGGAGCTGATTGCAGAAAAACGGCAGCGCTGACCCCGGACTCTAATTTCGTGACCTCGGGTTCAAGCTCGACGCCTGGCGCTGCAATGCCAGGATGCAGCAGTTGGGACCACAGTTCCTTTCCATCGGCCACGGAGATGCCCATCACCTTCAGTCCGTCTGTGCCCTTTGCGTAGACGAGGGCCACGCCGTCTGCGATAACGGGTTGGGCGATCGGTTCGACTTTCACATCCCAGACGGGCGCGGCGCCGGTGGAGCTACGGTCCAAAGGGTTAGCTGCGGGTTCATTCACACCACCAGCAGCCGAACATCCTGCGAGTAACAAACATGCCCCCGCAAGTCCAAAAAAAGTAAGTGCTTTTGTGCGGTAGCCAGACATGCCTGCGGCAATAGTCGGTGGTGTCATTCTGTCCCCCATTGAACGAGTAGTGAGACACTACCCAATGCGATGTCCTTTTGCCGGATTAGATTGCCCGGCTGAGAGGAGCATAACCGAAAGTTCAGGCCCGATCTGACTGCTCAAAGCCGTTTGACCAGCACGTGCATTCACAACCGGGTCGGTATTGTGAAACGCACCCCACCCGGCGAGCCTCACTTCCTTGCATCAGGATGATCCTCCGCGCTCGTTTAGAGCTCCCAATGTTGAGCTTTTCTGGAACACCAATACAGGGACGTTCAATAGGCCCTTAAGGGGTGGGGAGTGCTGGTGTATATTTCTATCGAGTTGGCAACGGCCAGCACATCAGCGGCCGGGGGAAACATGGTTAACATTGCTGCGCATAAGTCTCGATTACGGGTTGCGGCACTCGGTCTGACGGCGATCGTCCTAGCTGCGTCAGGTTGTGCAGCACCCACAGCCAGGGAAGAAACACCCACGTCGTCATCAATTCCGTCGTCGACACCGGAAACACTAAAAACCACGCCAACCACCGGCCAGCCCGTTTCGTCGTCCAACACAGCATTGCCCATCAAGGGCCTCGCCAACGATGGCAAGGGCGAGTATCTGCAGACGACCATTTCTGCTGAGGATCCCGCCATGACGGTCATCCCCGAAACGGTTGATCCGTCAGCCAGCGAACGCTTCACCGCTGACGAAATTCAGGATGCCCAGCGCTTCGTTGCCACATTTATTGCCGAAGAAACCATCGACTCAACCCTCAGCGCAAACCCCACGGACCGGACAACCATTGATGCCTGGTGGTCGCGAAACAAGGACAAAATCGAGTCCTCAAACCTCGACGTGCTGTATGCGGATATCACCTCATCAGATGAGAATAAGCCCTTAGTCATAAGAGGTTTCTTCCGGGACGGCAAATATCAACTCATGTACGGGGCAAGCCAACCACACGTCATCGACCGGACACTGACTCCCACATCAGTAAAGGGAGGGGACGTAAATGGCATGAAACTGATCGCTTTCGACTTCGACGCCTCATACAACTTGGTCGCAAACCAGGACGGAAAACAGACACCCGAGACCACCACCGCCACAATCAGCTACACGGTCACCAAAGAAGCTACCGGCCAATGGCAGATCACCGGTTACACCACACACTTCAACACCATCCCTGCCGGAGATATCGGCAGCCGCTAGAACCTCGCAATCCATTGTTCTACCCCAGGCTGACTGGCGCATCGCCAGTGTGCCGACGGAATTGACCGGGTTCAACTTCAACTTCAACTGGACAGCCATCCACCGCGGACACCTCGCTGTCGTACCCGACTGCGTCGCTACTTGGACCTTTCCACAGGGGTCGGCCTTGACGTCATCCACGACTTCGCGGCCCCACGGTGTGCCAGTTCCTTCCTTCTGGAACACCTTCGGGACGAGAAGCGGGACAGCCATCTGAAGGCGATTAAGGCGGTCGTACTAGACGGTTCACCGCACACCTGGTCGTAATCCTGCCCGAAGCGGGCGTTCTCTCCCCCACCGGACTATGACGCGGGCGTTGAAGGCCACAGACCGCGCCATCCCGTACGATTCGTGAGTATTCATCGAACAATGGGGACCAATTGAACAAGCTTTTCCCTGCCGCGGCTGCAGCAGCCATCATCACGCTGACCGGATGCGGCGGAGAGTCTTCTAATGCCACGCCAGCGGCCGAGACCACCAAGGCAGCCTTCACCACCGACCAGAGCTGCGACCAACTCTTCGACAAGGGCGACGAGGGCCGACTGTTCGCTGCCGTGAACTTCCTGGGCAAGGTACCGGACACCGTCAAGCCCAGTGACCAGACCAAAGCCAAGATCCTCGCAGGCGACCTGGAGTACGTGGCCGGGACCGCCAACGACGAGATCAAGCCCCACGTCGAAATCATGGCGAAGACGCTGACCGACCTCGGAATGGCCACGAGCGAGAAGATCAACGTCGACGTCGAGCCCTTCAAGGCAGCCGGCACCAAGGTCCTGGAACTATGTCCCACTCAGGAAGCGGCGTACAACGACGAAAAGGAAGCCACGGCCGCGGTGAAGAAAGCCGAAGCCGATATCGCAGCCAGAAAAGCCGAGGAGGCAGCCGCGGCTAAGGCAGCGGAGGAGGCCGCCAAGGCTCCTAAGGAGTACGCCGGCGCCGGGGACGACATCGTCACCATTACCAAGCACGGAACAGGAGCCCAGGTCGCGGTCATCACGCACGCTGGCGGCCGGAACTTCGCCGTGCACACTCTGGACAAAACGATGGACTCCACAGACCTGCTCGTGAACACGATCGGCAACTACAGCGGCACCGTTCTGTTCGATGCCCGCGGCCGCGGCGGCGAGACAACGGCGCTGAAGATCACTGCCGACGGACCGTGGACAGTCAAGCTCCTGCCGCTGACCAGCGTCCGGTCGTTCGACGCAACACCTATGACTGGCCATGGGGATGACGTCTTCGCTTACACCGGCGCAGCCAAGGCCGCCACGTTCACACACGACGGCTCACGTAATATCGCCGTCCACTCCTACGGCACCCGGTCGGACCTGCTCGTCAACGAAATCGGGCCCTACACCGGGACTGTGGTCTGGACGCCGGGGTTCTACACGGTCACCGCGGACGGGAACTGGTCAGCGACGCTGAAGTAACCTCCCAGGTTGAAACCGCCGGCCCGGACGTTCCCGAAAGGTAAGGGCCGCGGCTTCCATCTCAAAAACGTGGACATAGAGAAGCCGTCCCGATCCGGCCGGGACGGCTTCTCTATGGGCTTGCTGGGCTGGGCACCAAACTGACGAAACTAGTGTTCTGGCCAAGTCCCGTCGGCAGGTGCACCCCAACCCAAGCGGACTCTTTTCCCCACGATTCGCTGAGCAGCGCCCCCGAGTGGAGAAGCTTCAACTCGGCAAGCCGACCAAAAGCCCTAACGGAAATCAGCGCATCGGCGGTCCCGGAACCTTGATCCGTGACAACGGCCTAACGGAAATCGCCCCGAACAGCGGCAGCGCTATGCTGCTCGCCAGCCGGGGCGGCCTGCCCTAAGGCCTTCTACTTCCCTGGGGTTTTGAAGACCGTGCCACCCAACTTCTTTTGCAACGACTCGGCTTTGTCAGAGCTCAAATTCCAGTTCTCCCCAACCAAAACGGACATTTTCACCATGCTGCCAAATTCTTTCCACACTGCCAGCTGCTTGTCCTGTGAAGTCGATGACGCGTAAATGGCCATAACGACCTTATCGCTGCAGGTGGCTGACGAGGACGCGAGTGTCACATTGTTCTTCTCGTCCCAGGACGGGCACGACTCCCCGGCCCCTACCGCTGCGTCCCGCAGCTGAGTGATCGTCCCGTAACTTCCTCCGTTGGCCGGAGGCGCCGACCTGGTTGGTGTCGCTGAGGCCGCCCCCGCCTGGTCGGAAGCGGCGGAGCCTGCACACGACGTGAGCGACACAGACAGCACGAGGGCTGCAATACATGCAGCCAGACTCTTGAAATTCACTAAACCCCATTTACATCAGATCCAGCGCGGTGCCGGAGTCACCGCCGATCATATCCACCGGTCAGGACCAACCCGGCCACAGCCCACATTCGTGTCTTGGTTAAGACCAGATTCTTCACCCCAATGGCCCTCGAGGTGAATTTTGATGATGGTCAGGAGTACCCCGACGGGCATCCTCGCGCGGGAGCCTGTGCGCGGAAACAGAGTGAGGTCGTAAGAATCTCGACCCTAATCGGAAGCGGCGACGGTACTCAAGTCATGGCGGCAACCAATCATCGTTCCACTTCCTTCTCAATAGGATCACTGGCGTGCATGGGACGGTACATTCATCGAATGACGCTGGTTCTTTCGATCGTTACAGTGATGCTCGTAGTCGTAACCACGGTGACCGCTGTCCTGACCTACAGGCGTGGAACGAAACAAAGACTGCTGCTTTATAAAGTTGTGGCGAAGAAGTCTAAGATCGCGAGAGCCGGTAAACGGCCCCAAACTTGCTACGTGGTGAGTGTCGCGTTGATGAACGTTGGCCTCCACGACATCCTCGTCGATGACTTCAATGGAGGGCAACCGCTCGAAATTGATCTAGGGACCCCGATACTCGGCACCATAGGACCCCTTCGGGGTGAAAAACTGAACAAAATTCAAGTACAGGTCGGCCGAACTGGAATCTCCATCGAACCAAACCTCATACCTTCTAGAGCCTTCGTTCTTCGACAGGTACTGACTCTTGAAAAGCCTAATGATTGGCTGGCCCACCGCAGTCTGGCAGACATACCTGTTCTATCCGCTAGCGAAACCTTAGATGCAACTATCCGTAGGTTCGGATGGTCCACAGTTCCATCCCTCTTGACTTTTTCCGCTGCAATGGGAGCACGCAGAGGAATCGAGAGATATGAAGACGATGATGCAGCTCTCCATGCTGTATCTATTTGGTTTGGTGGAATCTACTTGCTCGCACTCTTGCTGGCGGCCATCCTCTTGGCACAGTGCGTCCGCTCGTATGCGAAGGGAAGCGGGGCATTTCGGTTTAAAGTTTGGTTAGCCCTGAGGCGGGCCAGAAGGCACACATGAAGCCATATGAGTGCAGCCGAAACGATATTGAGGCCATCCCTATCAGGAACTGTGACAACTTGAGGAAAGACTAGAGCGTCCGACTTCCTTGGAACCGAGATGCTCCCTCGTGGATGATCGCCATCCGGTGGCGACTGGCTGTGCCATCCGAAGCCCGACTTCCGCATAATACTTCCGTCCCAAATGTTGTCCCAAGTCATCGGCCGTGAACGGCCGTCACAAAGACAACTTCCGGGACAACCACCTCTGTAGCTCAGGAGTCCATGCCGAGGTATCGGTAGACGGTCGCTCGGCTGACTCCGATGATCTTTCCGATGTCCGTCGGCTTGAGACCACGAGCTTTCAGTTCATGTGCCCTCTTGACCTTCTCGTGGTCTGTCGTGATTTCCCGGCGGCCTGCTTTGCGCCCGTTAGCAGCTGCAACCGCCATGCCGGCCTTGGTGCGCTCCGAAAGCTGGTCTCGTTCAAGCTGGGCGAAAGCGGAAATGATGGTGACCATCGCCTGGGCCATCGCTCCCCCAACCTCGCTGGCCGGGTCAGTGGCGATGCCGTCCCTTAGGGAACGGAACTTGATGCCTCGCACCTTGAAGTCATCCAGGAGCTCGAGCAGGTGGCGAGTGTTTCGTCCCAACCGGTCCAGTTTCCACACCACGACTTCATCCCCGGGGCCGAGACGGTCCAGCATCCGGTCCAGCTCCGGACGGCTCACCCGGGTACCGCTGATCCCCTGGTCTTTATAAATTCGCTCGCACCCAGCTGCTTCCAGTTCGCGGATCTGCAAATCGGTCCTTTGGTCAGCCAGGCTGACGCGGGCGTATCCAAGGCGCGCCATCACTTCTCCCCCTACGACGACGAACCAGGCACCGCCCTTGCACTGCCCGTCACCGACACCCAGACCAGCGCCATCAACGCTGAATTCATCTACCGCGGCAGCACCGTACAGCCCACCGACCGTGTCACCCTTCCAGCCACCGGCCAGGATGAAGCGAAAGCTGCAGCCGTTGAGCAGCATATGAAAGC
>NZ_JBFTHJ010000028.1:0-29601 GCF_056394175.1 Pseudarthrobacter sp. 10T415
GAAGGGTTACGGCGGTCATAGCGTGGGGGAAACGCCCGGTCCCATTCCGAACCCGGAAGCTAAGACCCACAGCGCCGATGGTACTGCACCCGGGAGGGTGTGGGAGAGTAGGACACCGCCGGACAAACATTGAGTAGGGCCCTGACACACACTGTCAGGGCCCTACCACTTTAACCACCACACACCACACACAAACTCGGCAGCACCCGTGCTCACTCCTGGCGGCTAACACGCGGACGCCCGCTCAGTCGTGGCGGTTCCCACCCGGATCCGCGCTCACACGTGGCGGTTCCCACCCGGATCCGCGCTCACTCGAACCCCAACGGATAGCGCAACAAGGACCCGGCCCGCCACCACTAGTGAGCGCGCATCCGACGAATACACGCCACAAGTGAGCGCGCGTCGCAGGAGGGCGGGATAGAGCAGGGCAGAGGGGGAGAACAGGGCGGTGGGGGAGCGGGCTGCTGTTCAGCGTAAAGTTGATCAGCATGAGCAGCCTCTTCAGCCACAGCCAGGAACCGTCCGGGATCAGCGGGGAATCCCCTTCTGAGGTACTGGATGCAGTGGTCAGTTCCATTGTGGTTCCTGGTGGGGTCGCCCATGCGTTCGCTGGCTTTACCGACCACACCCACCTGTGGTGGCCGCTCGAGGAGCACGGTATCTATGGGGCCGGCTCCTATGTGGAGTTCGAAGAGAACCTGATCCTTGAGACGGCAGACGACGGCCGGACGAGCATCTGGGGGACCCTGGATGACTGGCAGCCCCCATTCTCCTTCCACGCCACGTGGCACCCTGGTACAACGGCCCTCTGGTCCACGGAACTTCGCGTCGTGTTCCAGCCGGTCGGTGCTGGCACCGAGGTGCGCGTTCTCCATGAGGGGTGGGAGGGCGCCGAAGATCCTGCCGCCACCCGTGCGCAGTACGCCGCCGACTGGCCCGGCATCCTCGCGCGTTTTGCCCGCTTCATGGGAGCCGAGTAACCGGCGTTCTGCAGCGCCCCTAGACTGGAGAAGACATGGGGGCGACGGCAGCTGGAGGCTTGATGGTGAACGTACTGGATGCATTGACGGAGAGCGTCAAAGCCGAGCAGGTTGTCACGGCGGACGCGGATCTCCACCGGTACGCAGTGGACCAAGCACCGGTTACCGACTTCCAACTGCCGCTGGCCGTGGTGTTCCCCGAGTCTGTGACCGACGTGCAGTCGGTGATACGAGCCTGCGCGGCTGCCGGCATCACCGTGGTGCCTCGTGGTGCGGGGACCGGAGTCTCAGGTGGCGCCCATGCCACCCGGAACAGCGTTATCCTCTCCCTGGAACGCATGAACCGCATCCTGTCCATCAATCCCGACGATGAGACGGCAACCGTGGAACCCGGGGTGGTGAACGCAGACCTGAATGATGCCGTGGCCCCGCACGGACTGATGTACGCCCCTGACCCGGCCAGCTTCCGCAGCTCGACCATAGGCGGCAACGTCGCCACCAACGCGGGTGGACTGCGCTGCGCCAAGTACGGTGTCACCAGGGACTCGGTGCTCGCCCTGGACGTGGTGCTCGCCGACGGGTCCCTGATTCACACAGGCCATCAGACCTTCAAGGGAGTGGCTGGCTACGACCTCACCGGGCTGTTCGTCGGTTCCGAAGGCACCCTGGGCATCGTTGTAGGCATCACCGTACGGTTGAAATACCTTCCCCGCGACGTTCACACCATCGCTGCCTTCTACTCCGGCTTCCGCGCAGCCGCTGCGGGCGTCCTGGCGGTGGGCAGGGCCCGGGTCCAGCCAGCCATCATGGAACTGCTCGACGGCGGGACGCTGGCGCAGCTGGACGAGCTGCACGGTTCAGACCTTACTGCCAGGGGACGCTCGCTCCTCCTGGTGCAGACCGACGGCTTCGGTGCGGCCGCGGAAGCGGAAGTGGTGCGCGGGGTACTCCGTGCAGGCGGAGCTACCGTCACGACGGAAGCCAGCGCGGAAGCGGAGCGGCTGGTAGAGCTGCGCCGGCACAGCCGGGGCGCCGAAGTTGATGATGAGTACCGCGTGGGCGAGGACGTGGCCGTGCCCCGCTCGCGCCTGGTGGATTATGTCGCCGCGCTGGAATCCATGGCAGCGGAACACCAGGTCAAGCTGAAAGTGGTGGCCCACGCCGGTGACGGCAACCTGCATCCCACTTTCTGGATCGATCGACAGGGTACCGGCGTTGACCCGGCGGCCATGGAACGGCTACAGCGCGCCCTGGATGACTCCATCACCGCGGCTCTTTCCATGGGCGGTACCATCACCGGTGAGCACGGGGTGGGACAGTACAAGCTCCGGTGGCTCGGCCAGGAACAGCCGGAACCCGTCCGGGAGATACAGCGCCGGATCAAGGACCTGTTCGACCCGGCCGGGATCCTGAACCCAGGGAAGGCGATCTAGGGGCTAGTCGTCCGAGTCCGGGTATTCGTCAGCGGACTCGTCGCTGCCGTAACGGGATTCTTCGGTTTCCACCTCAAGGATCTTCAGGAGCTCGGTGTCCGGGTTCAGCATGATGGCTGCCTCGTCACGGCGGTGCCGGAGGATCGAGTCGATGTACGACTGGACGGCCTCGGCCAGGGGGATGTGGCGTTCCTGCTTCTCTGACATGTACCAGCGGTGCTCCAGCACTTCATGCACCGCCTCTGCCGGTTCCAGCTTTCCGGACAGGTCGCGCGGGATCGACCGGACGATCGGTTCGAAGATCTGGCTCACCCAAAGGTGTGCGCTGTACTCCTCGTCCATCTCCGGGTTGTTGTCCGCCCGGAACGAATCCATGTCGTTCAGGAGGCGGCGGGCCTGGTTCTCCTGGGCGTCCAGGCCGGTCAGCCGCAGGAGCCTGCGCTGATGGTGCCCCGCGTCCACCACCTTGGGCTGCAGCTGAATGGTGGAACCGTTCTGCGTGGTTTTGATGGCATATTCCTCGACGTCGAAGCCGAGCTCGTTGAGCCTGCGGATGCGCGCGCCCACCCGCCAGCGTTCCCCGAGTTCGAAGGATTCCTTTTCGGTCAGCTCCGCCCACAGCCGCCGGTAGCTGTCCATGATCAGTTCGCTGGTGGCTACGGGGTCCACCTTTTCCTCGATCAGGCCGCCGTCCAGCAGGTCCATGAGTTCCCCGGCGATATTGACCCGGGCAATTTCGAGATCGTATTCCCGCTGGCCCAGGGACAGGTCCGGGTACAGCTCGCCCGTCTCGGCGTCGACCAAGTAGGCGGCAAAGGCTCCCGCGTCGCGCCGGAACAGGGTGTTGGACAGCGAAACGTCACCCCAGTAGAAGCCAATAAGGTGCAGCCTGACCAGCAGCAGGGCCTGGGCATCAATGAGGCGCGTCAGTGTGTCCTTGCGCAGCATCTGCGAGAACAGTGCGCGGTACGGCATCGAAAACTTCAGGTGTCGGGTAACCAGCACAGGGTTGAGCGGACGGCCGTCCAGTGTGGTCCGGCCGGTGATGACCGCAACGGGCTCCACGCAGGGCACATCCAGCCGGGCCAGCTTCCGCAGCATGTGGTACTCGTGGCGCGCAACGTGCTCAGAGGTTTCCTTGATGGCAATCACCGAGCCGCCCAGGTGCGCAAAGCGCACAATGTGGCGGGAAATGCCCCGGGGAAGGGCGGCGAGGTTCTCGGCCGGCCAGTCCTCCAGTGCGATGTGCCATGGCAGGTCCAGCAGCTCAGGGTCGGCGGCCGCCGCGGTAATGTTCAGCGAGCTTGCGACCGAGGCGGCCTTGTTGTCGTCGGCGCTGGCGGCGGTGAACCGCGGCAGTTTTCCGATCTGCCCGTAGTCGGTGGGTTCGTCGTGCCACTGGGCGCTGTGTTCCTCGGTCATGGACTCAATTCTTCCGTACATGGGCGTGCCCGGCTAATCCTTCGCGGGACGGTTAACGGCCGACGGCGGCCCGCACCATTGCGAATGGGTGCGGGCCGCCGTGGGTTGTTAGGAGCCGGTGGGACTAGTCGCCCAGGCGCAGGCCGGTCTTGGTGTCGAACAGGTGCACGTGGCCCGACTGCGGACGGACGTAGATGGACTCGCCCTTCATCGGAGGACGGCGACCGTCGACGCGTGCCACGATGTCGTGGTCCTTGCCGTCGAGGGTGGAATGGCCGTAGACGTAAGCGTCGGCGCCGAGCTCTTCGACAACATCGACCTCGACCTTAAGGCCCTCACCGTGGGGAGCGGTCTCCAGGTCCTCCGGGCGGCTTCCGACGGTGACCGTGGAGCCGTGTGCTTCTTCGAGGACGTCGCGCGGCACGGGGTAGACGGTGCCACCGAACTGCACACCGCCGTCGACCACGGGAAGTTCCAGCAGGTTCATGGCGGGGGAACCGATGAAGCCGGCAACGAAGACGTTCTTCGGGCGGTCGTACAGGTTGCGCGGGGTGTCCACCTGCTGCAGCAGGCCGTCCTTGAGGACCGCAACGCGGTCACCCATGGTCATGGCCTCGACCTGGTCGTGGGTGACGTAGACCGTGGTGACGCCCAGGCGGCGGGTCAGGGAGGCGATCTGAGTGCGGGTCTGGACGCGGAGCTTGGCGTCAAGGTTGGACAGCGGCTCATCCATGAGGAAGACCTGCGGGTTACGCACGATTGCGCGGCCCATGGCAACACGCTGGCGCTGGCCGCCGGAGAGTGCCTTCGGCTTGCGGTCCAGGTACTGCTCGAGGTCAAGGAGCTTGGCGGCTTCGCGGACACGCTCTGCGCGCTCTTCCTTGGAGATGCCGGCGATCTTCAGTGCGAAGCCCATGTTGTCCGCCACAGTCATGTGCGGGTACAGGGCGTAGTTCTGGAAGACCATTGCGATGTCGCGGTCCTTCGGGGGGACATCGGTGACGTCGCGGTCACCGATCAGGATGCGGCCTGCATTGACGTCCTCGAGGCCTGCGAGCATGCGCAGGGAGGTGGACTTACCGCAACCGGAGGGTCCAACGAGGACCAGGAATTCGCCATCGGCGATGTCGATGTTGAGCTTATCGACGGCGGGCTTATCTGTGCCCGGGTACAGACGCGTAGCGTTATCAAAAGTAACTGTAGCCACAGTTATCAATCCCTTCACCGGCAGGTACGTGCCGGACGATCCGTTGTGAATGGTTCATGTTTGTTCAGTTTTGTGTTGCATGATGCATTCCGGCAGTGCCGGAGCGCATCGAGTGACGCCGCACGGTTCTTGTGCGCCACATCACAAGAAAGAGTATGGCAGAACCTTCGCTCTTTATCGCAAATGTTACGAACGTCACACGATAGGCGTTGCCGATCGATTAGCCCGCAGGCGTTCCGTCGCCTTCGCCCACGGCGGAGCTCCGAGCCGCAAGCAGTGCCTCAAGCAGCTCTGCCACATGGATCGGAGCCTCTACCCGGTACTGCGCCTGGGTGAAGTCCAGGCCTACCTTGACCCCCACATCCCCCGGTCCAAGCCGGGCGAAGGCGTCTTCGTCCGTGGTGTCGTCCCCCGCGAACAGTATGGCGGTCGCTCCCGCCGCCTGGCGAAGGAACGCGACTGCTTCGCCCTTGGAGGCGTGCACCACGGAAGTTTCCAGAACCCGCTTGCCGTTCTTCAGGAACACGCCCTTGCGGTCCTCAAGCAGTGAGCGTGCGGCGGCGACGGCATCCTCGGCGACGTCATCCGCAGCCTGCCGCGTGTGCAGCACCACGCCTGCCGGCTTGTCCTCGAGCATTGTTCCGGGGGCTTCCCCGGCGATCCCGGCGAGGATGCCCCGGACCTCGGCCAGCAGCGTCCGCTGGTCTTCGTCCAGTTCGAGGCCTGCGGACTCCGGGCCCAGCCAGGCTTCGGCGCCGTGGCTGCCGATGAGCAGCGACTCGGCCGGCGGCGAGGCCACGCCGCGCAGCGAGGCGAGGGCGCGCCCTGAGATGAGTGCCGTCGTCGTGCGCGGAAGCGCCGCCAGCCCGGCAAAGGCGGCGGCCGCGCGGGGGAGCGGCCGTGCATCGTCCGCATGCGGCACGATCGGTGCCATGGTGCCGTCGAAGTCCATGGCCACCAGCAGTTGGTCAGTGGCGGCGATGTTCCGCACGGCTTCCCGCAGTTCGGGTGTCAGGGCGAGCGGCGCTGCAGTACCTGGTTCAGGAGTCATCGCGGACCACCTTCTCGTTCAGGGCCCGCAGGAAGTCGGCCGACCATAGGTCCACATCGTGTTCCAGGATCTGTTTGCGCATGGCGCGCATGCGGCGCCCGGCTTCGCGCGGAGTCATCTCGACGGCGTTCATGATGGTGTTCTTCAGTCCGGCGATGTCGTGCGGATTGATCAGCAGCGCCTGCTTGAGTTGGTCCGCCGCGCCGGCGAATTCGCTGAGGACCAGGGCGCCGTCGTTGTTGTTGCGGGCGGTGACGTATTCCTTGGCCACCAGGTTCATGCCGTCCCTGAGGGCGGTGACCAGCATGACGTCGGCTGCAAGGTACAGGGCCACCATTTCCTCCACCGGGTAGCTGTGGTGCAGGTAGCGGACGGCGGTGTTCTGGATGGTGTCGTAGGTGCCGTTGATGTGGCCCACGGTGCCTTCCACTTCCTCGCGGAGCAGGCGGTACTGCTCAACCCGTTCCCGGCTGGGGGAGGCCACCTGGATCAGGGTCGCGTCTCCCACGGACAGCCGGCCGTCCGCCAAGAGCTCCTCGAAGGCCTTGAGCCGGTGCCGGATGCCCTTGGTGTAGTCCAGCCGGTCCACGCCCAAGAGGATGGTTTTTGGGTTGCCCAGGTCCTGGCGGATCTGCCGTGCCCGCTCGATGATGTCCGGCCTGGCAGCAAGTTCGCTGATCTGCTTGACGTCGATGGAGATGGGAAACGCCTGTGCACGGGCGATATGGGTGATCTGGCCGTCGTGGCCCTTGACGTGCACCTGCTGCTGCTTGACGCTGGCGCCAAGGAAGCGCCGGGCCGAGCGCATGAAGTTACCGGCGTCGCTGACCCGCTGGAAGCCCACCAGGTCCGCGCCGAGCAGTCCGTCGATGATGGCGTGCCGCCACGGCAGCTGGGCGAAGATCTCCGGCGGGGGAAACGGGATGTGGTTGAAGAACCCGATGCGGAGGTCCGGCCGTGCCTGGCGGAGCATGCGCGGAACAAGCTGCAGCTGGTAGTCCTGGACCCAGACGGTGGCGCCCTGGTCCGCATGGTGGACGACGGCGTCCGCGAACCTTTGGTTGACCTTGCGGTAGGAATCCCACCAGGTGCGGTGGAACTCGGGCGGTGCGATGACGTCGTGGTACAGCGGCCACAGCGTCGCGTTCGAGAAGCCCTCGTAGTACAGCTCGACGTCGTCGGTGCTGAGCTGGACCGGAACCAGGTCCATGCCGCCGTGGCTGAACGGCTTCACCGTCTCGTCGGGAGCGCCGTGCCAGCCCACCCAGGCGCCGTCCGTCTTGGTCATCATCGGAGCCAGTGCGGTCACCAGGCCGCCCGGGGAGCGGCGCCAGCCGGACCCGTCGTCACCGCTGTCGCCCGGGGCGACGCGGTCAACGGGCAGCCTGTTGGAGACCACCATGAAGTCGTACTTCGTGGCCTGGCCGTGGCCGGATGCGGCCTTTCCTGACGGCTCTGCTGTGGCAGGTTTTTCCTGGACGGGTGTTTGCATTGCGGCCCCCTGGGGTTGCTTGTGCCTCTAAGCCACCCTAGCCGTGCGGAATCATCCGTGCTATTCGTCCGTTGGTCAACTTGGGCGGATAGTTGAAGGGGCAAGCTCTCAGCTTTCTCCCCTAAAATGGTGGAAGTGCCACGAAGTGGTCCCTCCACGTCGACCGACCCAAGGAACACATGAGCCCCGGAAACGAAGTACGTAAGTCGAAAGCTGAGCGAACCGCGGAGGCGCGGGAAAAAGCGCGCCAGATCCGTGAGGCCCAGCTGAAGAAGGACAAGCGCAACAAGCTTCTGATCGGCTGGGGCATCGTGGTGGCCGTGGTCGCCATCCTGGTGGTTGTGGGACTGGTGGTCACCACCAGCATCAAGCAGAACACCCCCATCGCGGACCAAGGACCTGTACCCGCGAACGGCAACGCCAACGGCGGCGTGACGCTGGTTGCCAACACCGGCGTGAAATCAACGGACTCCGCAACGGTGGACATGGCCAAGGTACCGGCCAAGCCGGACACGCAGCCGAACCCCGTCGTTGCCCCGGGCGCTGAAGCCGAGGCCGGCCAGCCCGTGAAGGTTGTGGCGTACATCGACTTCATCTGCCCTGTCTGCAAGCGGTTCGAGAGCACCTACAACGAGGCCCTCACCGGCCTGCGCAACGACGGAAAGATCAGCCTGGAATACCGGCCGCTGGGCTTCCTGGACCGCCAGTCCAGCACCAACTATTCATCCCGGGCAGCCAACGCGGCAGCGTGTGTAGCGGACAAGGCGCCGGAGAAGTACGCCGAATATGTCGACACCCTCTTCGCCAACCAGCCTGCCGAAGGCAGCGCCGGCCTCTCCGATGACAAGCTCAAGTCATTGGCCAGCGACATTGGTGCAGACATCAACAGCTGCGTTGACGACAAAATGTTCCGCCCGTACGTCAAGTACTCCACCCAGCTTGCATCCAACATCGGTATCACCGGTACGCCCACTATCTTCGTGGACGGCAAGCAGTGGGACGGCAGCTCTGACCTGAACGCCGAGATTCAGACAGCCATTGCAGCGAAGGGCTAAGACCCCTTAGCGTCCGTCGGCCCGCTTCCGGAATTTCCGGGAGCGGGCCGGCTGCATTATGGGCCGGCGGTCGGCTTCGTCCCCGGCCGCGTGACAAGGGTCGCAGCCCGCGAGCCTGCCGTTTTTACCACCGGCAGCACTTGGGCTACGCTTATCTGGCGCCGTCAGGCGCCGCCCGCAAGGGCACGCCTCCTTAGCTCAGTTGGCCAGAGCACCGCTCTTGTAAAGCGGGGGTCGTCGGTTCGAATCCGACAGGGGGCTCCACTCATGCACGGGACGCCGGTTTCCCGGCTTTTCTTCCTTTTACCGCCCCGCCTTTCCAGGGTTAAGCTGATGTCATCCGAATGATCAGCCTGCTGATGAATGGAGGATGGCTGCCATGCCCAAGACCGGCAAGAACCACCATGCCCGCAAGGACGAACTTCCCTCGACCCTGCAGCGTTCCGACCAAAAGGCCCAGGACACTTTCGCCAAGACGTACGACTCCGCCATAGAGTCCTACGACGACGAACGCCGGGCAGCGCGGACGGCCTACTCTTCCCTGAAGCACAGCTACGAGAAGGTGGGCGACCACTGGGAAGCCAAGGACAAGAAGGGGCCGTCGGACAAACGGGCGGAAGAGAAGGGCGCCGGATCCTCCACGCCCACGGCAGGAGGCGTGGATGCCAACGCCTCGAAGGAACATCTTTACGAACTGGCCCGGAAACTGGACGTCAAGGGCCGCTCCAGGATGGACAAGAAGCAGCTGGTCCAGGCGGTGCAGAAAGCCAACGACGCCGCCACGCGCAAGGCCAGGTCCTAGTTCCTCCGGCAGGGGAGGGACAGCGGACGGCATCCTGGCCGCAGCGCCGTCCGGGCCCTTGCCCTAACGCCTCCCAGGGTGTCGAATTTGAGGACACGCTAGGACGGGTTGCACGGCAAAGATGCCAGGAGGTTCCCATGTCGGTGAAGAGTGCCAAAGACACGGCCAGGGCTGCAGGCGGCCGGAATGGGACCGAACCACGCCGAACCGATTCTGCCGCCCGCATCGCGGCGCTGGAACCGGCCAGCATCCGGAACATCGCCCTGATCGGGCACTCCGGGGCCGGCAAGACCCTGCTGATTGAAGCACTTCTTGCTGCCAACGGCATGATCACCCGCAAAGGCTCCATAGCCGAGGGGACCACGGTAGGCGACTCCGATCCCGCTGCGGTCCACCAGCAACGGTCCGTCACGCTCTCCCTGGTGCCCCTCCTGCTGGACGAAACCAAGGTCAACCTGCTGGACACACCCGGCTACCCCGACTTCATCGGGGAAATGCGGGCGGGCCTCCGCGCAGCGGACGCCGCCCTTTTTGTTGTTTCAGCCGTCGACGGAATTGATGCCACCACCACCGCGCTGTGGTCGGAGTGCGCGCACCGAAGGCTTCCGCGCGCAGTGGTGATCACCCGGCTGGACCACCCGAGGGCGGATTACGACGGCGTCCTCGCGGAGTGCCGGAAGGCATTCGGCGACGCCGTCCTCCCGCTCTACGTCCCGGTTGGTTCCGGCGGCGAACGTACCGGCCTGCTGGGACTGCTGTCCGGAACGGTCACGGACTACACCCCGGGGGAAAGCCCTTCCGACCGGGACGCACCCGCCGATGACACAGCGGCTGCGGCCGAGGCCCGCGGAGAGCTCATCGAGGGCATCATCGCCGAAAGCGAAGACGAAACCCTGATGGAGCGCTACCTGTCCGGCGAGGACATCGATACAGGCGTGCTGATCGAAGACCTGGAGACCGCCGTGGCCCGTGGTTCGTTCCATCCGGTCATCCCCACTTCCGCGGTCACCGGCCTGGGAACGTCGGAACTGCTGGACATGCTGGTGCGCGCGTTTCCCCCGCCCACTGAGGCGGGCGTTCCGGAGGCGACAGACCTGGAGGGCCGGCACGGCAGGTCCCTGGGCTGCGACCCGTCGGGGCCGTTGGCCGCCGAAGTGGTGCGAACCTCCAACGATCCCTTCCTGGGCCGGATCTGCCTGGTGCGCGTGTTCTCGGGAACCCTGCGCGAGGACTCGCCGGTGCACGTTGGCGGGCACGGCCTGGCGGACCGGGGGCACCAGGACCACGACACCGATGAACGCGTCACGCACCTGTACTCGCCGCTGGGAGCCACCCTGCGGCCGGTGCCGTACTGCGTGGCGGGGGACCTGTGCGCCCTGGCCAAGCTGGGGAGCGCCGAAACCGGTGACACCATCTCATCCCGGGACGATCCGCTCATGCTCGCCACCTGGGAGATGCCCGAACCGCTCCTTCCCGTGGCCGTGGAAGCCGATTCCCGCAGCGACGAGGATGCCCTGGCCCGGAGCCTGGGGAAAATCGCCGCCGGTGACCCCACTATGCGGGTGGAACGCAACGCTGAAACGCACCAGCTGGTCCTGTGGTGCATGGGGGAGGCGCATGCCGACGTCGTGATGGACAGGCTCCGTGAGCAGGGCGTGAAGCTGCACCCCGTGGACGTGGTGACACCGCTGCGGGAAACCTTCGCGGGCCCGGCCACCGGGCACGGACGCCACGTCAAGCAATCCGGGGGCCACGGGCAGTACGCCGTGTGCGACATCGAAGTGGAGCCGCTGGACCGGGGCGCCGGCTTCGAATTCGTGGACAAGACGGTGGGCGGTGTCATCCCGGGGACGTTTATCCCTTCCGTGGAGAAGGGGGTCCGTGCGCAGATGGAGAAGGGTGTATCCGCAGGGTTCCCCGTGGTGGACGTGCGCGTGCGGCTGGTGGGCGGCAAGGCCCACAGCGTCGATTCGTCCGACGCCGCGTTCCAGGCTGCCGGTGCCCTGGCCCTGCGGGAGGCGGCTGCGGCAGGCAGGATCCAGCTCCTTGAGCCGGTCTCGGCCGTCAGCATCACCGTGGCGGACGAGCACGTGGGACCCGTCATGAGCGACCTCTCCGGCCGCCGGGGCCGGCTGACCGGCACGACGTCGTCGGGCGGGGGACTCACTGACATCAGCGCCGAAGTGCCGGACCAGGAACTGCTGCGCTACGCCGTCGAACTCCGCGCCCTCACCGCCGGTACGGGCCGTTTCAGCCGCAGCTACCTGCGCCACGACCCCGTGCCGCCCGGCTTCAGCCCCACCTGAACCGGGCCCTGATGAATCCGGCCGCCCGCAAGATCCAGAGCGTCTACCTGGTGCTGACGCTCGGGAACACCCTTGCGGCGTCCTTCATCTGGGGGATCAACACGCTGTTCCTGCTCGACGCCGGCCTGAGCAACCTGGAAGCCTTCGCCGCCAACGCTTTCTTCACTGCAGGCATGGTGCTGTTCGAGGTCCCCACCGGGGTAGTGGCAGACAGCTGGGGCCGCCGCGCTTCGTTCCTCCTGGGAACCGTGACTCTCGCCGGCTCCACGTTCCTCTACTACCTGCTGTGGCAGTACTCAGCGCCGTTCTGGTGGTGGGCCGCAGTCTCCGTGCTGCTCGGCCTGGGATTCACCTTCTTCTCCGGCGCGGTGGAAGCCTGGCTGGTGGATGCGCTGCAGTACTCCGGCTACGACGGCACCCTCGAGGTGGTGCTGGGCCGGGGCCAGATGGTGTCCGGGGTCGCGATGCTGGCGGGATCCGTTGCCGGCGGCGTCATCGCGCAGGCCACCAACCTGGGCGTGCCCTTCCTGCTGCGGGTAGCAGTGCTGATGGCCATGTTCGTTGTGGCCTTCCTGCTCATGCACGACGTCGGATTCACCCCTGAGCGCTCGGCCCGCCCCCTCGCCGCCACCCGCGCCGTCCTCAAGGCTTCCGTGGACGGCGGGCTCCGCCATCCGCCCGTCCGGTACATCATGCTGGCCGCCCCGTTCACGCAGGGCGTGGGCATCTACGTGTTCTACGCCCTGCAGCCGTACCTCCTGCAGCTCTTCGGGGATCCCCGCGCCTACGCCGTGGCCGGGCTTGCCGCTGCCATTGTGGCCGGGGCCGACGTGGTGGGCGGATGGATGGCGCCGCGGGTCAGGAAACTGGTCCACCGGCGGACCACGGTGCTGATCGTCAGCAACGTGGCCAGCGCACTGATCCTCGTGGCGCTCTTGTTCACCACCACGTTCTGGCTGGCCCTGGCGCTGCTCATGCTGTGGGGGATGGTGGGTTCGGCTGGTATCCCGGTCCGCCAGGCGTACCTGAATGACATGATCCCCTCCAAGCAGCGGGCAACGGTGCTCAGCTTCGACTCCCTCATGGGTTCCAGCGGTGGAGTGGTGGTACAGCCCTCGCTGGGACGGGCCGCGGACCTTTACGGGTACCCGGCCTCCCTCGCCGTGAGCGGGGCCGTGCAGCTGCTGGCCGCACCCTTCATCCTGATGAGCCGGCGCCAGCGCTCGCCGGCAGACACCGCCACGGAGCTGGCTGCCCCTGAGGAATCGACGGGGTGAGCCGGTGCCGCACGGAAAAGCCCCCGTTGCCTGGACATGGTCCAGGTCAACGGGGGCCTTCCTTTCGTACAGGTCTGCAGCGAGTGCTACTGGAGGCCTGCCTTCACAGTTTCGTTGGAAGCCGGAGCCGGCTTTTCCTCTGCGGGCGGCGGACTGGTCTTCAGCTTGAAGCGCTTTCCAATGCCGCCGCCGCCACCGCTGCGGTTCTTGTTGAAGATGTCGAACCCGACGGCGACAAGAAGCACCAGGCCCTTGATGAGCTGCTGGTAGTCGGTGCCAAGGCCCAGGATGGACATGCCGTTGTTCAGGACGCCCATGATCAGGCCACCGATCATGGCCCCGGCCACGGTTCCGATACCGCCGGTGACAGCGGCGCCGCCAATAAATGCTGCGGCGATGGAGTCGAGTTCGAAGCCGGTTCCGCCGGCCGGCTGTGCCGAGTTGAGGCGGGCAGTGAAGACGAGGCCGGCCAGTGCGGCAAGAACACCCATGTTCACGAAGAGGCGGAAGGTAACGGCTTTGGTCTTGATGCCGGAAAGCTCAGCCGCGTGAAGGTTCCCGCCGATGGCGTAGGTGTGCCGCCCGAAGACGCTGTTGTTCATGAGGGCGGTGTAGGCGATCACCAGTGCGGCCAGGACCACCAGGACGATCGGCGTGCCCCGGTAGGACGCCAGCAGGAAGGTGATGATGAGCATGAGCAGCGCAGTGAACGCGGTCTTGATGATGAACCAGACCAGGGGTTCGCTCTCGAGATCGAACTTCCGGCGGATCCTGCGCTCCTTGAAAGCCTGGATCAGCAGGGCAACAGTGGCACCGACACCCAGGATGACGGTGAGCCATTCGAGCACGGAGGTACCCCCGGAGATGTCCGGAAGGAAGCCTCCGCCCAGGGCCCGCAGCTCCGCGGGGAAGGGGGTGATCTGCTGGTTCCTCAGGGTGATGAGGGTCAGCCCCCTGAAGATCAGCATGCCCGCCAGCGTGACGATGAAGGCCGGAATCCCCACGTAGGCGATCCAGTATCCCTGCCAGGCGCCCACCAAGGCGCCAACCAGGAGGCAGGCGGGGATGGCGGCCCACCATGGCCAGCCCCAGTGCACGATCATGACGCCTGCGACGGCGCCGATGAATCCGGCCACCGAGCCCACGGAAAGGTCGATGTGTCCGGCGATGATCACCATCACCATGCCGATGGCAAGGATGAGGATGTAGCTGTTCTGGACCACCAGGTTGGTGACGTTCTGGGGTTGCAGCAGGATCCCGCCTGTAAGCCCCTGGAAGAGCAGGACGATCAGGATCAGGGCAACGAAAATGCCAACCTGGCGGAGGCGGCTTGTGAGGAATCCGAGCGATTCTCGTAGGGCGGACATTTCGCTATTCCTTCTCTTTGGTCATGTAGTGCATCAGGGTTTCCTGGGTCGCTTCTGCAATGGGCACTTCGCCGGTGATATGGCCGGCCGCGAGGGTATAGATGCGGTCGCAGATGCCCAGCAGTTCGGGAAGTTCTGAGGAAATCACAATGACTGCTTTTCCTTCGGCCGCGAGTTTGGCAATGATCGTGTAGATCTCGTACTTGGCGCCGACGTCGATCCCGCGGGTAGGTTCATCGAGGATGAGCACATCGGGGTCGGAGAACATCCATTTGCTCAGCACTACCTTCTGCTGGTTTCCACCGGACAGCTTGCCGGTGATGGCGGCCACGGAGGGAGCCTTGATGTTCATGCTCTTGCGGTAGCCGTTGGCCACCACGGTCTCCTGGTTCTTGTCCACGAAGCCGCGCTTGGCGAGCTTGCGCAGTGCAGCCAGGGAGATGTTCCGTTTGATGTCCTCGATGAGGTTCAGGCCGTAGTGCTTCCGGTCCTCGGTGGCGTACGCGATGCCGTGCCGGATGGCGTCAGACACCGTGGAGGTGTTGATTTCCTCGCCGTATTTGTAGACCTTGCCGGAGACGGTGGTTCCATAGGTCCGGCCGAAGACGCTCATGGCAAGTTCGGTGCGGCCGGCGCCCATGAGGCCCGCCAGCCCTACCACTTCGCCCTTCCTGACGTGCAGATTTGCGTTGCGGACCACCATGCGGCTGTGATCCTGGGGGTGGCGAACGGACCAGTCCTCGATCCTCAGGACCTCGTCGCCGATGTTGGGCTCACGTTCCGGGTACAGGCTCTCCAGGTCACGGCCCACCATGCCGCGGATAATCCGCTCCTGGGTGATCTGGCCTTCGTCGAGCCGCAGGGTTTCGATGGTCTTACCGTCCCGGATGATGGTAACGGCGTCAGCCACTTTCCGGATCTCGTTGAGTTTGTGGCTGATGATGATGCTGGTGACGCCCTGGCCCTTCAAGTGGAGGATCAAGTCCAGCAGATGGCCGGAATCCTCGTCGTTGAGAGCGGCGGTGGGCTCGTCAAGGATCAGCAGCTTCACTTCCTTGGAGAGGGCCTTGGCGATTTCAACCAGCTGCTGCTTGCCAACGCTGATGTGCTGCACGGGGGTGACAGGATTTTCGTCCAGGCCCACACGGGCCAGCAGCTTTGCTGCCTCAAGGTTGGTCTTGCGCCAATCCACCCAGCCGTTGGTGGCCTGTTCGTTACCCAGGTAGATGTTCTCGGCTATGGACAGGAACGGGCTCAGGGCCAGTTCCTGGTGGATGATGACAATTCCGCGCTTCTCGCTGTCCGAGATGCTGGAGAAGTTGCAGGGTTCGTTTTCGAAGAGGATCTCCCCGTCGAAGGTGTTGTGAGGATAGACGCCGGACAACACTTTCATGAGCGTTGACTTCCCGGCTCCGTTTTCACCGCAGATGGCGTGGACCTCGCCACGGTTCACGTCCAGGGTGACGTCCTGCAGCGCTTTCACGCCCGGGAACGTCTTGGTGATTCCTCGCATTTGAAGAATGGGTGTGTTCATCGTCAATTCCCACTGACTGGTCGAAAGGTTGGCCGTCCTGCTGCTGCAGAAGGCTGCGGGAGGAAGCTGTGGCCGGACTCCGGGTCCGGCCACAGCCGCCGGACGCTGACTACTTGACGTCGGAGTCCTTGTAGTAACCCGAGTCGATCAGTTCCTTCTTGTAGTTGTCCTTGGTGATGATGACGGACTTCAGCAGGAAGGCAGGGACCACCTTGACCTTGTTGTCGTAGGTCTTGGTGTCGTTGGTTTCCGGCTCCTGGCCCTTGAGGACGGCGTCGACCATCTTGACGGCCTGGGCGCCGAGCTGCCGCGTGTCCTTGAAGATTGTGGAGTACTGCTCACCGGCGACGATGGACTTCACGGAACCCTTTTCGGCGTCCTGGCCGGTGACTACGGGGAGGCTTCCCTTGGCGTAGCCGCCGGTGCTGGTGAGGGCCGAGATGATGCCGATGGACAGGCCGTCGTAAGGGGACAGGACGCCGTTCAGCTTGGTGCCGGAGCTGTAGGCGGAGGTGATGATGTCCTCCATGCGCTTCTGGGCAACGGGCGCCTGCCAGCGGAGGATCGCTGCC
Organism: Pseudarthrobacter sp. 10T415; assembly: GCF_056394175.1. NCBI lineage: Bacteria > Bacillati > Actinomycetota > Actinomycetes > Micrococcales > Micrococcaceae > Pseudarthrobacter > Pseudarthrobacter sp. 10T415. The sequence goes on from NZ_JBFTHJ010000028.1 coordinate 16,499, forward strand.
TGCTCAAACTTGGTCTGGCCGCTGGGGACCTTGAGGGTGCCTGCATCCAGGTACGGCTTGAGGGTGTCCATGGCGCCGGTCCAGAAGAAGTTGGCGTTGTTGTCGTCGGGGCTGCCCGCGAAAAGCTCGATGTTGAACGGACCCTTGCCGTCCACCTTCTTGCCGCTGGCATCGACGAGGCCCAGGCCGGTCAGCAGCGAAGTGGCCTGCTGGACGCCGACAGTGTAGTTGTCGAACGTGGTGTAGTAGTCCACGTTGGGCGTGCCGTTGATAAGGCGGTCATACGCGATGACCTTGACGTTCTGCTCCTTGGCCTTGGCCAGGACGTCGGTCAGGGTAGTGCCGTCAATGGCGGCAACGATCAGGGCCTTGGCGCCCTTGGTCAGCATGTTTTCGATCTGCGACACCTGGGTGGGGATGTCGTCATTGGCAAACTGGAGGTCCGTCTTGTAGCCGAGGTCCTTCAGGGACTTTTCGACGTTGGCGCCATCTGCAATCCAGCGTTCGGAGGTCTGCGTAGGCATCGAGATGCCGACCAGTGAATCACTGGGGTTGGCCGCAGCACCGCTGGATTCGCTGGTTCCGCCGCGGGAGCCGCAACCGGTAGCACCCACCGTCAGGGCGAGGACAAGGGCCACCGCGCCCATCAGTTTTTTGATTCTCACCATTATCTCCTTCCGCGGCAGCACTGCCACGAAGTGTTGTTGGATCAGGCAGCACCCGTGCTGCCGGTCCTGGCCACATTGTTGATGTGTCGGTTCAATATAGACCCATTTGTGAACGCTAACAAGAGACCGGAGCGGGAATTTCGGAAACCTTTCGGCTCCGTTGACTTCTACTTTGTTAGCGTTCACACTTGCTGCAACACTTAGCACTACCCGACCCCCTACAGAACCCGGTAATGAGGCGCTGCCTCCCGGACGGAGGCACCACATGCCAGATTCGTTGTTCCCTTCCAGCCCCGGGCCCGGCCACCGCGATGACGGGACGATCTCCGGCGTCCGGCGCCCAATCCCGGGGACCACGCCGTCGGCCGCTGTGTCCGAAGCTCCCGTGGAGATGTCCGCATGAGCGCCGGAGCAGGAATCCTGGAGACCATTGCCCGGGTCCGGCAGGAAGTGTGCTCGCTGCATGCCGAACTGACCCGGTATGAACTGGTGGTGTGGACCGCCGGCAACGTCTCGGCCCGCGTGCCCGGAACGGACCTTATGGTCATCAAGCCCTCCGGCGTCGCCTACCAGGACCTGACCCCGGAGCAGATGATCGTCACTGACCTGCACGGCACTCCCGTACGGGGCACCAATGTCGGGGCCGGAGGCACCGTCGATTGGGGCAATCCGCCGTTGTCGCCCTCGTCCGACACGGCGGCGCACGCCTACGTGTACCGGCACATGCCTGAAGTGGGCGGCGTGGTGCACACGCACTCCACCTACGCCACCGCCTGGGCTGCACGGGGTGAGGCCATTCCGTGCGTGTTGACCATGATGGGTGATGAATTCGGCGGATCCATCCCGGTGGGACCGTTCGCCCTGATCGGTGACGACTCGATCGGCCACGGCATCGTGGAGACGCTGAAGAACTCCAATTCCCCGGCAGTCCTCATGCAGAACCACGGCCCGTTCACTATCGGCAAGGACGCCAAGTCTGCGGTGAAGGCTGCTGTGATGTGCGAGGAAGTGGCCCGCACGGTGCACATCGCCCGGCAGCTCGGTGACCCGTTGCCCATCGACCAGGGCCACATCGACTCCCTTTACGCCCGCTACCAGAACGTCTACGGCCAGTAACGCCTGTAGCCGCCAAGAACTTTCCAGGAGAACCCATGAGTACCGCAGCAAACACTTCCCTTGACGGCTATGAGGTCTGGTTCCTCACCGGCAGCCAGCACCTGTACGGCGAGGAGGTCCTCAAGCAGGTGGCCGCCCAGTCGCAGGAGATCGCCAACCGGCTCAACGCCTCCTCCGAGGTCCCGGTACGGATCGTGTGGAAGCCGGTCCTGACCGATTCCGATGCCATCCGCCGCACCGCGCTGGAGGCCAACTCGGACGATTCGGTCATCGGCGTGACGGCGTGGATGCACACGTTCAGCCCGGCCAAGATGTGGATCCAGGGCCTGGACCTGCTCCGCAAGCCGCTGTTGCACCTGCACACGCAGGCCAACCGTGACCTGCCCTGGGCGGATATCGACTTTGATTTCATGAACCTGAACCAGGCCGCACACGGCGACCGCGAGTTCGGCTACATCCAGTCCCGGCTGGGCATCGCCCGGAAGACCGTCGTCGGGCACGTCTCCAACCCCGAGGTGGCGCGGCAGGTGGGTTCGTGGCAGCGCGCCGCCGCGGGCTGGGCCGCTGTCCGGACCCTGAAGCTGACCCGCTTCGGCGACAACATGCGCAACGTTGCCGTCACCGAAGGTGACAAGACGGAGGCCGAGCTGCGTTTCGGCGTCGCGGTCAACACCTGGTCCGTGAACGAACTCGCCGACGCCGTGCACGGCGCTCCGGAGTCCGACGTCGACGCCCTCGTTGCCGAGTACGAGGACCTTTACGAGGTGGTGCCGGAGCTCCGCAAAGGCGCGGACCGGCACGACTCGCTGAGGTACGGCGCCCGCATCGAACTCGGCCTGCGCAGTTTCCTCGAAGCCAACGGGTCCGCCGCGTTCACCACCTCCTTCGAGGACCTTGGCGCACTGCGCCAGCTCCCGGGCCTGGCCGTGCAGCGGCTGATGGCTGCCGGCTACGGCTTCGGTGCGGAAGGCGACTGGAAAACGGCCATCCTGGTCCGCGCCGCGAAGGTGATGGGCGGGGACCTGCCCGGCGGTGCGTCCCTGATGGAGGACTACACGTACCACCTGGAACCCGGCGCGGAGAAGATCCTCGGCGCGCACATGCTGGAAGTGTGCCCCTCCCTGACTGCGTCGAAGCCGCGGCTGGAAATCCACCCGCTCGGCATCGGCGGCAAGGAAGACCCCGTGCGGCTGGTCTTCGACGCCGACGCCTCCCCGGGCGTCGTCGTCGCGCTGTCCGACATGCGGGACCGTTTCCGCCTGGTGGCCAACGCCGTGGACGTGGTCCCGCTGGACCAGCCGCTGCCCAACCTGCCGGTGGCCCGCGCGCTCTGGGAGCCCAAGCCGGACTTCGCCACGTCCGCCGCCGCCTGGCTCACCGCCGGCGCCGCACACCACACGGTCCTGTCCACCCAGGTGGGCATGGACGTGTTCGAGGACTTCGCCGAGATCGCCAAGACTGAACTGCTCACTATCGACGAAGACACCACCATCCGCCAGTTCAAGAAGGACCTGAACTGGAACGCCGCCTACTACAAACTGGCCGGCGGGATCTGATCCGGTGGCACGGCTCAGGTGCCGGCCCCGGTGGCTGCCATGGACACGGACCCAGTGACGGACAACAGGCCACGCCGGTTGCCCAGGCTCGAGGACGTGGCGGAACTGGCCGGGGTCTCGCACCAGACCGTGTCACGGGTGGTCAACAACCATCCGAGCGTCAGCCCCGGGACCCGGGGAAAGGTGGAAGCGGCGATTGCGACCCTCGGCTACCGCCGCAACACCGCCGCCCGGAGCCTGGTCACCCGGCGTTCACAGACCATCGGTGTTTTGGGCAGTGAGCTTTCGCAGTACGGACCCGCCAACACCATGTTGGGGGTGGAGCGCGCAGCACGGGACGCAGGATACTTCGTCAGTGTGGCTGCGCTGCGGGAGGTCAGCCGGGACGCGATCCTGGACGCAGTCCGGCACTTCCTGGACCAGTCCGTGGACGGAATCGTGGTGATTGTTCCGCACCTGGAGACGCTGGCCGCACTGGCAGAACTGCCCATCGGAGTGCCCGTAGTGGCCGTGGGGTCCAACGGAAATGACACCGTAGGCGGGGTCAAGGTGGACCAGCGCCGCGGGGCGGCACTGGCCGTGGAACACCTCATTGGGCAGGGGCATGTGCGGATTGGGCACATCGCGGGGCCGCAGGACTGGATAGATGCCGTGGCCCGCGCCGACGGTTGGCGTGCCGCCCTGGAAGCCGCTGGACTCGCCGCGGACCTGATTGTGGAGGGTGACTGGAGCGCGGGCAGCGGCTACAAAATTGGCCGGCTACTGGCGGCAAATTCCCGTGCCACGGCCCTCTTTGTGGGCAACGACCAGATGGCCCTCGGGCTCCTGCGGGCGCTGAACGAGGCGGGCATCAGGGTGCCGCAGGACGTATCCGTGGTGGGCTTCGACGACCAGCCTGAGGCCGGCTACTTTTGTCCGCCATTGACGGTCATCCGGCAGGACTTTGAAGAACTCGGCCGGCGGTGCATGGACATGATGCTCGCGGAGCTCGGCGGCACGCCGGGTCCCCGGACGCTGGTGGTGGAGCCGGAACTTGTCCTGCGCAGCAGTACGGCGCCGCCCGGCTGAGGGCAAGTTCCAGGCCCCGGGCGGTTCCGGATTTAACCAGGCAGAGATGCCGGGGAAACGCGCCCACAACATCCGCCACCTATGTTTCAGGAATGACAGAGAGCATTCCCGGCAGGTTCCGCCAGTGGTTTACCGCCGCCTTCGCCTTCACCTCCCCGGAACAGGCCGCTGACGCCATGGCCGAGGCATCCCGCTGGGGCTGGCTTCCTGCCCTGAGCGGCGTGGCAGTAGGCGCCGACCATGCCCGTGCACGGCACGATGAATCGACTGCCGGCGCCGGCTGACCGGCCGGTTGAACACACTATTGCGCCTGTAACGGGGTCATGCCCTAAACTGCTGCACTGAGGTGCCTGAAATGGCGCTGTGCAGCAACGAAAGTGAACACGCTATGGCTACCGATTACGATGCTCCGCGCAAGCAGGAAGAAGAGTCTCCCGCTGACTCGCTTGAGGCCCTCCAGGCGTCCCGCGGCGGCAACGCGCAGACCGCCGTCATCGATCTCGAAGAGAACGACACCGCTGAAGGCATTGACCTGCCCGGCGCAGACCTCTCCAACGAGGAACTGACAGTTGTTGTGGTTCCGGAGCAGTCCGACGAATTCACGTGCTCCTCGTGCTTCCTGGTCCGCCACCGGTCCCAGGTTGCCCTCGAAAAGAACGGCCTCAAGTACTGCCGCGACTGCGAAGGCTGATCTTCCACCAGGTTTCAGCGCCGGCTGTCCCACGGGGGTAACCGGCGCTTTTTTGTACCCCGCGGGCAACCGTTACAGGCGGTAACGGGCAGGTGCAGGAACGGTGCCGAACGGGTTAAGAGGGGCCCCGAAACGGCCCCTGTTTTATGCGGCCTTAATGCGGCGGGCGCCAGGTTAACGGTTCCGCCCCGAAGCGGCCACAGGCCTCGTTTCGCCGTTGCTGCCGTCCTAATCTGGAGCTATCCAATCGCTCCTTCCTTGGGTGGCACCACAATGAAAAAACTCTCCATCTGGTTCACGGCCATCCTTGTGGCCGTCGGACTGGGATTGCTGGTTCCGGGGCCCGCCTCGGCAACCTCCTCGTATTGCGGGCTCACCTGGGGCTCGCTAATGAAGACGGACGGCTCCATGAGCGGCGCGCCCGTCACCAATATCCGCACCGGACAGCACTATTGCTTCGACCGGCTGGTGGTTGACCTGGGCAGCGGCCCGGCTCCCGGCTACTCCGTCCGCTATGTTGGGCAAATCACCCAGGACGGTTCCGGCAAACCGGTCGACGTCCGGGGCGGCGCCCGACTGCAGGTGGTTGTCCGGGCACCGGCCTACGACGATAGCGGCCACGCCACGTACAAGCCCGCTGACCAGCTGGAGCTCGCCAACGTCTCCGGTTACCAGACCTTCCGCCAGGTGGTCTGGGCAGGAAGCTTTGAGGGCCAGAGCACGCTCGGTGTGGGCGTCCGCGCCCGTCTTCCGTTCCGTGTCTTCACGCTGGACGGGCCGGGCTCAGGCTCCCGGCTGGTGGTGGATGTGGCGCACTTCTGGTGACAGCCGCCGTCGTCAAAATAGAAAAGGTGCCGTCCCCGCGTTGGCGGGAACGGCACCTTTTCTGTTCTGTGCAGGCGTCTTTACTCCGGGACCACCAGGGCCGGGGTGTCTTTCCGGAGCGTTTCGCCGCGGAAGAAGGCGGGGCGTACCCGGGCCATGATCAGCATGAACACCGCGCCGAGCGCCAGGATGCCGACGCCGAGGATGAACACCAGTCCCACACCGAAGATTTCGGAGCCGCTGCCGAACTCGGGGGCGAGGCTGTCCACGGCGGTCTGGAAGAACACGACGAACAGGCCCACGCCGCCCAGCACCGGGCACAGCAGCCGCAACAGGAAATGGCGGGCGCTGGTGAAGAGGCTGTGCCGGAAGTACCAGGCGCAGGCAAGTGCCGTCAGGCCGTAGTAGAAGCAGATCATCAGGCCCAGGGCCAGGATGGTGTCATTGAGGACGTTCTCGCTGACCACATGCATCACGGCGTAGAACCCCGCGGACATGACGCCGGCAGCGACGGTGGCGAAGCCCGGCGTCGCGAACTTCCGGCTGACCCGGCTGAAGGGTTCAGGCAGGGCACCGTAGTGGGCCATCGCCAGGAGGCTGCGGGACGGGGACATGAAGGTGGACTGCAGGGACGCGGCCGAGCTGGAGAGCACTGCCAGGGACATCAGGATGGCGAACGGGCCCATGATGGGGGAGGCCAGCGCGGTGAAGATGTTCTCGTGGTTCTCTGCGTTGTTCAGCCCGTTGCCGGTATCGCCGACGCCGGCGAACATCATGGTGGCGATGCTCACCAGCAGGTAGATGGCCAGGACAATGACGGCGGTCAGGGTGCCGGCCACGCCGGCCGTTTTCTTGCCGTTGGCTGTTTCCTCGTTCACCGTGAGGCAGACGTCCCAGCCCCAGTACACGAAGATGGAGAGGGAAATTCCTGCGGCCACCTGGCCGAAGGTCTCGATCCTGGTGACGTCGAACCATTCCCAGCTGAAGGGGATGGCGGTCTCCGAGGTGGACCAGTTGGCGAAGGCCATGGCGACGAACAGGCCGAGTACCAGCAGTTGGAATCCCACCAGGCCGTACTGCACCACCTTGGTGGTGTGCAGGCCGCGGTAGCTGACCCAGACAGCGAGGGCGACGAACACCAGGCAGGTCAGGACGTTCAGGGCCTTGTTGTCCGCGAGGTCCGCGAGTTCCGGTGAGCCGGTGAGCTGGGACAGGAAGAGGTAGAAGAAGTCGACGGCCACGCCGGCGAGGTTGGACAGCACGATGATGTTGGCTGCCAGGAGCCCCCACCCGCCCATCCAGCCGACCCAAGGGCCAAACGCCTTGCTGACCCAGGTGAAAGTGGTGCCGCTGTCCGGTGAATCGGCGTTGAGTTCCCGGTAGGCCAGCGAGACCAGGATCATCGGGATGAAACCGATCAGGAAAATCACGGGCAGCTGGAGTCCGGCTTCATTGACGGTGGGTCCCAGCGCGCTGGTCAGGGTGTAGGCGGGGGCGATCGTGGAAATTCCCAGGACCACGACGGCGAGGAGCCCCAGCTGCCCGCCCTTCAGTCCCTTGGCGGTAATGTCGCCGCTGCCGGGCAATTGCTGGCCCCGCGCGGCGGTGGGGCTGGTGCGGAGTGCTTCTGTCATGGCACCGCTTTCTGGAAGCTTATGACCGGGGTCACTATATGAATGGCGTTCATTTAGTATGGAGGTGTGACCGCCGTCGCGCAAGAGGGAATATGAATCACGTTCGTTTATGACTGGGCGGCAGAATTAGTAAGCTCACTGAGAAATATCCGCCCAGGCCCGTGCCGGGTGGCCCGGGCGCTGATAGTTTCGAAGTTACTGGACCAATCGAGGAGGACTCCCATGAAAGCTTCACCGACCCTGACCAACAACCTGCAGGCCGTACTCGCCGACCTGATCGAGCTGCACATCCAGGGCAAGCAGGCGCACTGGAACATTGTGGGCACCAATTTCCGGGACCTCCACCTGCAGCTGGATGAGATCGTTGACGCCGCCCGCCAGTTCGCCGATGACACCGCCGAGCGCATGCGGGCCCTCCACGCGCTGCCTGATGGCCGCAGCTCCACTGTGTCGAAGTCGACCGCCCTGGCGGAGTTTCCCGAGGGCCTGATCAGCACCAAGGACGCCATCGAGCGGATCGTTGCAGCCATGGAGGCAGCGGTGGGCACCATGCGCAAGGTCCATGACGAGGTGGATGAGGAGGATCCCACCAGCGCAGACCTGCTGCACGAGTTCATTGCCAAGCTGGAGCAGTTCGCTTGGATGGTGAACGCCGAGACGATGAAGCCGACCGCCAGCGTCACCGCGCCTGACGAAAAGTAGGAGCGGACTGCCACCACAGCACGGATGAGGCGCCCGGTACCGGAGGTTGGACTCCGGCGCCGGGCGCCTTTGCCGTTGAGGCCTATGTGCTGACGCGTGCCGTGGTGCTGCTACGCGGCCTTAGGTACTTTGCGAAGTACGACGGCGGCGCAGACTGCCGCGGTTGCCATCAGGACCAGCCCAATCGCCGCCGTTACATGCACGCCGGAATCGAAGGCGGCAGCTGCGGACTGGCGGACGGCGTCGGCCAGCGGGGCCGGCAGCGCGGCCGCGAGGTCCATGGCGCCTGCCAGTGTTTCGCCGGCGCTGTGGCGGGCCGCTTCCGGGGCGGTGCTGTCCACACCTGCCGGGAGGTGCAGGTTGTGCTGGTAGGAGGCCGTGAGGATGGAGCCCAGTACGGCCGTCCCCAGCAGCGCCCCCACCTCGTACCCGGTCTCCGAGATGGCGGCCGCGGCACCTGACTTGTGCGCCGGCGCCGCACCGAGGATGAGGTCATTGGAGATGGTTTCAGCCGTCCCCACGCCCAGCGCCAGGATCAGCAACGCTGCCAGCAGCAGTGTGGGCCCGCCGTCGTGGTTCCCGAACGTCACCAGGCTGTATCCCGCGGCGCTGAACGCAAGGCCCGTTCCCACCACGAAGCCGGGGCGCACCTTCCGGACCAGCGGCACCACCACCAGTCCTGCCACCACCGTGGCAATAAGGGCTGGGATCATGGCAACGCCCGCGGCAGACGGCGTCATGCCTTCGAGCAGCTGCAGGTGCTGGGCCAGGAAGAGGATGTAGCCGTTGAAGGAGAACAGGGCCAGGACGTTGGCGGTGATGGCCATGCTGAACACCCGGTTGCGGAAAAGCGACATGTCCAGCAGAGGGTGCGGCAGCCGGAGCTGCCGCCGGACGAACACCACTGCCATGGCCAGGCCGAATGCCATGGCGCCAAGGCCGGTGCCGGACAAGCCTTCCGTAGCAACTTCCTTGATGCCGTATACCAGCGGCACCATCACCAGCAGGGACAGCGCAATGCTGGGAATGTCCACCTTCCCCGGTTCCGGATTCTTCGATTCCGGGATCAGCGCCGGACCCAGGGCGATCAGCGGCACCATGAGCGGCACTGCGACCAGGAAGACTGCGCCCCACCAGTAGTGCTCCACCAGCCAGCCACCGAAGATCGGACCCAGGGCGGCCCCGCCGGAGAACCCGGCGGCCCAGATGGCCACCGCCAGCCGGCGACGGTTGGGCTCCGCGAAGATGTTGCGGATGAGCGAGAGGGTTGAGGGCATCAGCATGGCGCCGAAGAAGCCCAGGGCGGCGCGCCCTGCGATGAGCCATTCCGCCGTTGGCGCGAACGCCGTGGCGGCCGAGAGCGCCGCAAAGCCCAGGCTGCCGGTGAGGAGCAGCCGCCGCCGGCCGATCCTGTCACCGAAGCTGCCCATGCACACCAGCAGCCCCGCCAGGACCAGCGGGTAGGCGTCCACGATCCAGAGCAGCTGTACCCCGGAAGGGTTCAGGGACTGGGCGATCGCGGGCAAGGCGAAGGTCAATGCCGTGTTGTCCACGGCCACCAGCAGTACGGGGAACATCAGCAGCGCAAGGGCCAGCCAGTCGCGCCACGGCGCCCGTGGGGCGGCAGGTCCCTGAAGTTGGGGGTCAGCGCGGTGCATCGAGGTGGTCATGGATTAACTATACCGTCCAGACGGTATAGTTTGGAGCGGCGGTTGAGTTGAGCCTCCGGCACCCCGGGAGGGCATGATGGATGGCATGCCCCGAAAGCCAGTCGCCCGCGAAGCTGTCCTTGATGCCTTCGCCACCCTGTTGATTGAGGTGGGGGAGCGCGCCGCCACCCTGGACGCCGTAGCCCGCAAGGCCGGCGTTTCCAAGGGCGGTCTCCTCTACCACTTTCCCAACAAGGAAGCCCTGATTCAGGCGCTCCTGGACCAGTTGGACGCGTTCGCCGGAGAAGACGCCGATGCCATGGCCGCCGCCCCGGAAGGCGCGGCCGCCTACTTCATCAGGTCCTCGGTGTGGGGAGACACCCCCTTGGACCGGGCCATCGTCGCCGCCACCCGGCTGGCGGAGGTGGCGCATGAAGAAACCCGCCGCCGTTTCGCTGCGATCCAGCGGCGGTGGCTCGACGAAATCGCCGCCGATGTGGGGCCGGCCCTGGCCAAGGCCGTGCTGTATATGGGGGACGGCCTCTACTTCAACGCCATGCTCTCCGTCGGCCCGGTCCCCGAAGGCGGCGCAGCTGCGGACGTGGACGAATTGCTGGCAGCACTGGAGCGGCTCCGGCGGTAGCAGGACATTTGCCCCGGGGGCCGTGGCGTAGGAGAATTAAGCGTTGTGGGAGCTGTCACCTGACGGCCCCGCGTACACATCCAACTGAATAGCCTTTGATCTGCGGCGGGAGAGTCCTGCCACAACGTCGGCAGGCGCCGTAGGAGCAAATCCTCCCCAGGAATCTCGCAGGCCCCTGTACCGCCGCGGCGAGGCACCTCTGGAAAGCAGCAGGCCGTCCAGGCGCCCGTGATCGGGTGCCGGACAGTTGTGCTCACCGACGGTGCAAGCGGGTCCTGTCCATGCAGGCGCCGTGGAAACTCTCAGGTCCAATACAGAGCGGGGAGGGACCCGAATCGCTGTGGCGTACCCTGCGCCGCCTGAGTATCTGGAGTTCCCCCGTGACGGTTAGTTCAGCCTCCACCACTTTCGTCGACCGCCATATCGGCGCCCGGCGCCAGGACCACGTCGACACCATGCTCAAGGCTGTCGGCTACGACACCGTTGACTCCCTGGTCGATACCGCCGTACCCCAGGTGATCCGCCAGGAGACGGCGCTCCGCCTGCAGGACGCCCTCAGCGAGGTTGAGGTCCTGACCGAGCTGCGCCGGCTGGCGGGCAAGAATAAAACTGCCGTGCAGCTGATCGGCCAGGGCTACTACGACACCATCACCCCGGCCGTGATCCGCCGCAACATCCTTGAGGCGCCGGCCTGGTACACCGCCTACACGCCGTACCAGCCAGAGATCTCGCAGGGCCGGCTGGAGGCGCTGCTGAACTTCCAGACCATGGTCCAGGACCTGGTGGGCCTGCCGATTGCCAACGCGTCCCTGCTGGACGAAGCGACGGCGGTGGCCGAGGCGGTCCTGCTGATGCGCCGCGCCAACAAGGCCAAGCCTGCCGCAGACGGCAAGACGGTGCTGGACATCGATGTGCTGCCGCAGACCATCGCCATCGTGAAGGGCCGTGCTGAGGCCCTCGGCTTCGAGGTAGAGGTAGCTGACCTCTCCCGGGGTTTGCCCGAGGGCGACATCAACGGCATCGTGCTCCAGCAGCCCGGCGCCTCGGGCCGCGTCTTCAACCAGGCTGAAGCCATCGCCGCCGCCAAGGAACGCGGTGCGCTGGTCACTGTTGCCGCCGACCTCCTGGCGCTGACGCTGATCACTCCTCCGGGCGAGCAGGGCGCGGACATCGCCGTCGGTTCCACCCAGCGCTTCGGTGTGCCGCTGTTCTTCGGTGGCCCGCACGCCGCCTACATGGCCGTCCGCAAGGGACTGGAGCGTTCGTTGCCCGGCCGCCTGGTGGGCGTCTCGAAGGACGACGCCGGCGTTCCCGCCTACCGCCTGGCCCTGCAGACCCGCGAGCAGCACATCCGCCGCGAGAAGGCCACGTCCAACATCTGCACCGCGCAGGCGCTGCTGGCCATCGTGTCCTCCATGTACGCCGTGTACCACGGCCCGGACGGCCTGAAAGCAATCGCGGAAACAACGCATGGCCACGCCCGCACCCTGGCGGCCTCCCTCGCGGCCGCCGGTGTGGAGGTCCTGCACAAGAGCTTCTTCGATACCGTCACCGTTCGGGTGCCCGGCCGCGCTGCCGGCATTATTGCCGATGCTGAAGCGCGCGGCATTAACCTGCGCTCCATCGACGCAGATACCGTAGGCATCTCCCTGGATGAAACCACCACGCCGGCCGTCGTCGCCAATGTCGCGGACATCTTTGGTGCCTCCGTAGGGGCCGCTGAAGGCTTCGGGCTGGAGGCCGCCGTCGAACGTTCCTCCGGTTACCTGGAGCACCCGGTGTTCAACACCCACCGGTCCGAAACCCAGCTGCTGCGTTACATCCGCCGCCTGTCCGACCGGGACCTTGCCCTGGACCGCACCATGATCCCGCTCGGCTCCTGCACCATGAAGCTGAACGCCACCGCCGAGATGGAAGCCATTTCCTGGCCCGAGTTCGCCTCCATCCACCCGTTCGCCCCGGACTCCCAGACCGAAGGCTGGCGCGAACTCATCACCGGGCTCGAGGCTGACCTGACCGAGATCACCGGCTACGACCAGGTGTCCATCCAGCCCAACGCCGGTTCCCAGGGCGAACTCGCCGGCCTCCTGGCGATCCGCGGCTACCACCACTCCCGCGGCGACCAGCAGCGCAACATCTGCCTGATCCCCGCTTCCGCGCATGGCACCAACGCCGCCTCCGCGGTCCTGGCCGGCATGAAGGTGGTAGTTGTGGCCACGGCCCCGGACGGCACCATCGACCACACCGACCTTTCCGCGAAGATCGAGGCGAACAGGGACGCCCTGTCCTGCATCATGATCACCTACCCGTCCACCCACGGCGTCTACGACGGCGACGTGACCGAGATCTGCGACGCGGTCCACGCCGCAGGCGGACAGGTGTATGTGGACGGCGCGAACCTGAACGCCCTCGTGGGCCTGGCGCAGCCGGGCAAGTTCGGCGGTGACGTCTCGCACCTGAACCTGCACAAGACCTTCTGCATCCCGCACGGCGGCGGCGGGCCCGGCGTCGGCCCGGTCGCGGCGAAGGCGCACCTGGCTCCGTTTATGCC
>NZ_JBFTHJ010000029.1:0-28968 GCF_056394175.1 Pseudarthrobacter sp. 10T415
AGAACCAAATATAGACGTCTGCGCTTCTCAGTCATGTCTGACTCTAAACGCCGGAGAAGCCATCAGAACAGCCAATCCTGGTACTAACGTGGTCTGGGTGGCCCTGAATCAGGCCGTCGTAGTGGTCCTGAATGACGTTGACATATTCACCACCTACGACGCAGCCAACCCCTGCCTCCCACCGTCCGCACCAGCTGAGCGAGCCAACCACTAAAAAGCACGATCAACAGCAATTTGACGACTATAGGAGCATCGTCGTAGACAAACGGGCCAGGGCAGGCCGGAGCTCTGCGACGGACAGCACTGGACCCAACAGCCGGCCGCGCCAGCGGACGCCCATCAACTGGTTGAAGCGCAGCGGAAACCAGGGCGAGCCCCGCGAGCCTGCACTGCCAGGGACTCAATGTGGCATGCTCGAGGACGTAAACAGCAGGATGTTTACCCCAAACACTAAGAGCCGGCACGTAGGTGCCGGCTCTTAGTGTTTCCTCTGCAAGGGAATCCGTGGGGGAGCGGCTTCGCTGCGCGGGTTTTAGAAGTTGTGGTGTTCCTGGGCGTGGGCCGTGTCCACGGGGCCGGTTTCCTCGCCGGCCGTGAGCAGCTGCAGCTCGATGATGTCTTCGGCCAGGCTCGCGTCTTCGGCCGGCTTGTCGTCGTCGGTCATCGTGTATTCGGTTCCCATGGCGTGTGCCTTCCGGTCGTGGTCCTCGGGCCCACTGTAGTCCGGAATCCTGCACGTTTTCTGGGCTCTGGCTCCGCCCGCGTCAGCGTGAATCGGCGGCCGGAGGAGCGCCAGCGGGGGAGGCCGCCCCACCACCGGAAAAGGCCGGGCCGGATACCTCGTCGGTGATCCGGCCCGGCCTCGCTGTCCTAGATCAGACGGCGCTTGTAGGCGGTTCCCTCGTCGCGGGCCACGTCTGCGATTGCGCCGCGGTTGATGAGTTCCCGCAGCAGCACCGCGAGCCGGAAGTCCGAAACGTCCTCGGTGGCCAGTTTCAGGTACCGGTCAGCCTGGGTGCCGTGACCTTTGAGCCATTCCAGCCAACCCATCAGGGAGAGCATGGGCGCGCGCTGCCCGGCCGGGACAGCTTTCATAAGCTCGAAAGCGATAGCTTCGGCGTGGTCCACGCGCTCCCAGTCCGGGCGGCCTGTGAACTTCCCGGTCAGCGTGTCTCCGAAGGCGCCGTTGTGCGTGCTGATCGTGTCCCGAAACAGGTAGTCGCGGATGTGCTTGTGCTGGAACGCTGCGGCAAGCTCCCGGGCAGTCGCGGTGTTCGGCATCCCATCGGCGTCCAGCGCCGCCTTCCATGCCGCGCAGGCCGCCTCAAAATCATCAAGATTGCCTTCGGGTACTTCCACCGGAAGCGCCCACCCGCCCAGCAGCTCGGGGTGGTAGACGTCGATATCCGGGGCTGATCCGAAGTAGGTCAAGGTGGCGTTGGCGTTGCTGTCGCGGATCTCGTCAAGCGGGTTCCGTTCTGACGTGCCGTAGATGGCCCAGTAGGTGCCGGTCACCAGGAAGACCGTTTTGACGGGCATCCGGGCGGTGGCCAGCTCGTCGCTGAGTGCCAGAACATGGGCGGCGTAGGGGAAGCCGTAGGCGGGCTTTTCGTCGGTGTAGATGATCACGTAGCTGCCTGTGGCCTTCTCGTCGTGGGCCGCGTAGGTGGTCATCATCTGCGCGTAATCCAGCGGGGCCGACTCTGCCGGGGCATCCATCCGGAGGGTCGCCCCGAGTGCACCGAGGCGTGCTGTCAGCACGACGAACGATTCCTTGGGCTGGTTGCCCAGCAGGTGCGGAACGGCGGCGAGAAGGTCAGCGGTGCTGGTGATGGTCAGTTTTTCAGTCATGGTTTTTGTCCTTGCAGAGACGTGGGGGTGGTGGGGCGATCAATGGTGACCGGCCAGCTTCCCTCTCCCCCCGTTGTTTTTTGGTTGCTGGCAAGCTTGCTTGCTCGGCGGCCGACGGAGCCCTGTCTACCCAAAGGGCAAGGGGCGGGAAATTCCCGGAGGAAATAAGCGACGCAGGAGCACCGGAGGGACATTTCCTGCACCGCAGGCCCCGGAGCGAAGCGGAGGGGCTAGACGGGGTGGAGCGGACGCCTAGAATCCGAAGGACAGCAACCAGAAAACGTCGTAGACACGACAGGTTCAGGGGGTCCGGAGCTCTGCGACGGCACGCCCTGGACCCAACAGCCGGCCGCGCCAGCGGACGCCCGTCAACTGGTTGAAGCGCAGCGGAAACCAGGGCGAGCCCCGCGAGCCTGCCCTAACGGGCCTGATCCGTAAATTGCGCCGGGGTTGCCGGCAGCCGGGGCTTGCCGCCGGCGCCACCCAGAGGCTTCCTTTCCTGCGCGAAAACGGCGGTCCGCCGCCGGCAACCACCACCTAAAGCCGGCCACGTGCGGCGGACCGCCAGCAGCTCAAAAGTCCTGGGGGCCACATAGGAAAGCACCCACCTACTCTCCTGAGTAAGTGGGTGCCTTCGGGGCGCTGGGCTTAGTGCATTTTTGCCCGGTGTTCCGGTGCGAACAGGACCACGACTAGCTCGTTGCGCCAGTCCAGCGCTGCGTACCGGCGGGTGGTGTCCAGCAGTCCGGGGTCAACCCGGGCATCCTTGGTCACTGCCTCGGCCATGCCCCGGATGTGGGCGGCGAGGTCGTTGGACGCGTCCGCGCTGTAGGACTCTGGGGACTTCTGCACGAGTGAGGCCAGCGTTTCGAGGAAAACGACTGTCTGGGCGGTGTTCTCCGTGATGCGGTGAGGGTCGGCCATGGTTCTTATCCTTTGCTGGCGGGGGCCTTGCCGGGCGGGTGTTCCGCCCGGCAAGGGATTGGTGATGATTACGCAGCGTCCCGTACGGCGTAGGGCATCCGGTACCGGCTGGGCAGTTCGGCGGCGGCCTCGGGCAGGTCGGCCGGTCCTTGTGCCTGCCCGTTCTTCCAGTGGTAGAAGGCTTGCTCAGTGATCACGTCCCACAGGCGGGCCTTGGTCCGGTAGTAGGTGCAGGTCACGTCACCCTCGCAGTACGTGGCGATGCCGAACAGGTTGCCGATGCTGTCAGCGGTGCGGGTGACGGCGACCATGACATAGGGCCACTGGCCCAAGTCCCAGCCGTCACAGCCCCAACTGGAAAGCACGGCCCAGCCGTGTTCCTCGATGAGTTCCATCCAGTCGTAGCCGCCGTTCATGTGGTAATCACCCAGCACGGTTACACCGTCAATGGTTTCCTCCGTGTCCGCGAGGGTCACGGTCCTTTTGCTTACTGCGTTCATGTTTTTTGCCTTTGCAGAGACGTGGGGTGGTGGGGCGATCAATGGTGACCGGCCAGCTTCCCTCTCCCCCGTTGATTTTTGTTGCTGGCACGCAGTGCTCTACGGGGCCGACGGAGGCGCCTCCTCCCGCCAGGGCAAGGTGCCGGGAATCTTCGTAAGGAAATAAGCGACGCAGGAGCGCCGTCGAAGATTCCCGGGGCCGCAGGGCCCCGGAGTTTACGGAGGGGTCAGGAGCTTGAGCCGGAGCGGAACCGTACGATCCGAAGGACAGCCACAAAAAAGCGTCGAAGACGTCAGGTTCGGGGCCGGCCGGAGCTCTGCGACGCCCGGCACCGGACCCAACAGGCGGGAGCGCAGCGGACGACCATTAGCTGGTTGGAGCGAAGCGGAGACCAAGGCGAGCCCCTGGCGAGCTGCACCAACACCCACACCGGTCCTGATGCACCGCGGTGGGGTGTGGTGATTGTCGGACCCTGCGTGCAGGATGAATCAGCGATAAGATTCGAATACGTATTCGCATCTTGTGGTGTGTTGTTAGTAATCCAGTTCTAAAAGGTGTGGTATGGACCGTGACCAGCTCAAGCGGCTACAGACCCGGTACGCCCGCCGTGCCGGACCTCTGGGGCTGACATCGGAAGAACTGGACCTAGCCAACACATCACTGCAGGTGGACGTGCACGGGATCCCCGTCAAGGCTTGGATCCGGTTTCAAGACTGCTCGGAGCTCGTGGACGGGTTGGCGCACACGTGGACACCGAAAGCGGTGCAGGTCTCCTGGCAGGACGGGCCGCTGCGCCGCTCCACGTGGGTGTGGGCCTCGGCCGTGACCAGGGCCGAGAAGCTGGAAAGAACATTGGGAGAAAGAACACAACGTGACAGCAGTACTGACTGAAACACCCCTCGCGGCCGCAGTGGACGTCCGGTTCACCCTCGACGGGCTGCCCCTCGCGATCCGGTACGACGGGCATATCTGGGCCGTCGCGGCGGACCCTGTCCGCTGGTTCGAACGGGGAAACTGGTGGGAAACCCAGCCGCGGGTCCCGGTCGGGGCGGCCGTGGTCGATACGACGGTGTGGCAAGTCCAGGTGCGGATCAACACCAGCTCTCCGCTGCGGACCATGGAAATCCGTCAACCGCCCCTGACTGATCACTGGGTTCTGACATCCATCGATGACGCCACCTGACCCTGCCGCCCAGCCGCTGCGGTACGGGCAGCCGATCCCACCGGGGGTGTGGGAGGCCATCCGTACGGAGTACGGCCTACCCACTCTCGCCCAGGTCCGGGACCGGCTCTCCACCATCCACGCGGATCCCGAACCGATCATGCACCAGCTCGTGCGCATCTTCGTCGGGGAAGAGACTCTGTGTCCAGGTTTCCAGTTCACCGAATCCCTGGAAGTGAAACCAGCGGTCCGGGTCCTGTTCGCCAGGGCGATGGAACTCCGGATCGCCCACAACTACTTCAGCGCCTGGATGGCCACCCCGTGTCCGGAGCTGGAAGGCCGGCACCCGGTAAACGTGCTGCATGGCGCCACTCCCCCACTGCTGCACGCCCTGGAGAGCTTCAGCCGCCGCTGAGGACTACGAAGTGCCGGGCTGCTGCAACCTAGAATTGTCACGTGCAAGTAATCCTTACAGTGGAGAACCCTGAAGGTCAGCTGAGCCACCTCGATGCTGACGGCGCAACGTACCAGCAAGCTAAAGTTGCCGCTGAATCGCTTGTACCCGAAGGCTCAAAGGCAATTGCTATCCGAACGGCAGAATAGCCACGGGCAAAGGTGAACGGTGAGAGTTCCAAACTTCCTGAACAGGCGGAAACCCACAGAGGCCGCGGCCCCGTATGCCGCGGTCTGGGCCGCGCCAGTCGAGCGCGAGCCGCTGACGCCCGAACAGCTTAAAGACCTGGAAGCAGCTTGGGTGGAACTGAACCAAGCTGTAGAGGAGTCAGGTGTGAAGTCGTTCCATGCGTGCACCCGTGACGGTCGATATTGGGGGGGAAGACCCCGATGCCGTGCGGGCCATGACGGCCACCATCAAGAGTCTTAAGAAATACACAGATGAAGATCACAAAGACGATCCGACCGTCTAGAGAGAAGCCCGGTTACCTTCCTTCGTAGGCGTAGCGTAGGTGGGTGTGGAGCCAACGTCGAGAAATTCCCGTAAGAAGCCCGCGTCCCGCAAGCCTGCCTTCGGAGATTTCCTGCGTAAACAAGAGAACCGGCGCGACATCGTTGGTGATCTTGCCCGTGTGGCTCAATCCTCCCAGTTCCAAGGTTCGTCCATCAGTGACATGTGGGAACATCTTGATCGCCTCAACATCGTGGATGAATCTGTCCCGGCCATGACCCAAGCAGAACAGGACTTCAATTTGCTGGTCCTTGACTGGGAGACCAAGTTGCGGGCGCGTTTTCATGTGAAGAGCGTTGTCAGCGGCGGCCTGCCCGGCCTCGGCCAACGACGCTGACGTTCCTGCTCCTTGGAAACGACACACAGGTGCTCTCCGTCCAAAGCACCCGTGTGCGTGCCAGCAAACGCTTCATTTACTCCACGTGGACTGACACCATTATCTGTGCGATCCCTGAGGGGTTGCTGATGTCTAGCGTCAGCCCGGTCACTGGTCTCAACGTACCGTCGGGAAGGAGAACATCCGTTCCAACAGGCGGGAATATATCGCTTCGCACCCAAGCGACGGTGTCACTGTTTTGATCTAGGAAGCGAGTCCCACCGGTGCTAGCAGCATCGAGGACGTACGTCGCAGGTTTCATCTTGGGCTCCTCATGGTCGTAGGGACTCGATACCTTCGAGCTCCTACCCAAGGAGTAACCGAGATCGGACAATAAAAGTGGGACGAGGAAGAATGTCAGGCCGTCCCAGTTCCTTAGAACCCGAGATGCGTTCCGTCCGGTGCAGGCAATCTCCCGAGCGCAGCCAGAAGCGCCAATTTCTGATGATAACTTCGAGGCTAGTAGGCAGCGACAGCCAAAGCTGCAGGCCTCGGGGGTTTTTCAGCGTCCGGGGATAAGGCGCATTAGGACAAGAAGGCAGGCTAGACCTTGGGAGTAGTAGCAGATTACCTTGGCCCCCACCTGAAGGGCCTGGCCGGACCGTACTTATTCGTAGGTTCCGGATTGTCCCGCCGGTACGCGGGCATCCCCGATTGGGAGGGACTCCTGCGGTATTTCGCGAGCCTGACACCGAACCCGTACGCGTACTACAAGGGTCTAGCCGGAAGCGATCTTCCGAAGACAGCCAGCCTGATTGCGGATGCCTTCTACCCGGTCTGGTGGAATTCCCCGGAGTTCGAAGCATCCAGAGCCAAATGGCAAGACGAGGTAACAGACCCTTCATCTGCGCTGAAGATTGAAGTTGCCAATCTGGTCGACAGCAAGGTTGAAAACACTCCTATACCTCCAGACCATGCAGCCGAGTATGAACTGCTTAAAGCGATTGATGCCGACGGCGTCATCACCACAAACTACGATCCTCTCCTTACCAAGGCATTCGAGAGTTACACCGCGTTTGTCGGCCAGGACCAGCTCCTGTTCTCTGACACTCAAGGAATCGCCGAGATCTACATGATTCACGGCTCCTCAACCGACCCCGGCTCACTTGTGCTCACCGCAGAAGACTATGAAGACTTCCGAGCCCGGAACGCCTACTTGGCGGCGAAGCTGATGACCGTCTTCGTCGAGCACCCGGTCATTTTTCTTGGCTACAGCATGAGTGACCTAAACATTCAGGAGATCCTGGAATCACTTGTGACCGCCATGCGGGGCAAGAACGTAGACAAATTGCGCGACCGATTAATATTCGTAGACTGGCAGCCCACCGCCTCGGCTGAGGTCCGAACAAGATCCGTCCTGGCCAACGGTGTAAGCATTCAAGCGCTAGAAATCGTAGTGCCCGACTTTGTAGAACTATTCACAGTGCTGGGGCAACGCGAACGGGCTATGCCAGCGCGCGTGCTGCGCCACCTGAAATCTCAGGTCTACGAGCTGGTCAAGAGCAACGATCCGCACGGACGCCTGGTGCGGGTATCCGACATTGAGGATGACGACAACTCCGAAAACTTCGATGTGGTCTTCGGTGTTGGGGCAAAGATGACCGTGAAGGGAATCATTGGCCTCACTCGTCACGACATCATGGACGACGTCCTTGATGCCCCAGACAGAGGCCTGGCGCCCGAGCAGGTTGTAACTAACGCGCTGCCTCATTTTCAGCTGGCCTGGTACGTACCCTGCTTCAAGTATCTGCGTCAGATGGGTGCGCTGACGGCGGAAGGAGAGGTCGCCTCATCCGCCACGGTTCCCAATCAGGTCAAGAAGCGTGTAGACAAGGTCAACGGGTTGCTGCGGCCGAAATCGGAATCTCAGACTTTGACCATGGAGGAGTTGGTCGCGAAGCGGGGAACGGAATGGATCTTCAAGAATCCTTGGGAGGTTGTCCGCTATACAAGCGATTGGCAGGGCCTGCAGGAATACCTCCTCGACAATCTTGCACAGCGCCAATATTCGTGGTGGACAACTCAGTACGGCAAGCTTTGCGTAGTTTACGACTGGCTGCGATATGCACCTGACAACACGCCGGTCACGAGGTAGATGCCAGCCTGGGCCTATGGTCCGGTACTCGCATGATCACCTCGATAGTTCACTACGGGCGCGCTTGCGCGGGTCCCAGTTCGATACGTAATTTACAGGTGCCCCAATTCTTTCCTTGTGGAACACCTTCGGGCCGAGAAGCGGGACAGCCATCTGAAGGCGATTAGGGCGGTCGTACTCGATGGTTTACCTCGCACACCTGGTCGTAATCTTGCCCGAAACGGGCGTTATCTCCCCCACCGGACTATGACGCGGGCGCTGCAAGCACATACCGCGTCATCCCGTACGATTCGTGAGTATTCATCGAACAATGGGGACCAATTGAACAAGCTTTTTCCTGCCGCGGCTATGGCCGCCATCCTCACGCTGACCGGATGCGGCGGAGAATCTTCTAACGCCACGTCAGCGGCCGAGACCACCAATGCAGCCTTCACCACCGACCAGAGCTGCGACCAGCTCTTCGACAAGGGCGACGAAGGCCGGCTGTTCGCTGCGGTGAACTTCCTGGGCAAGGTACCGGACACCGTCAAGCCCAGTGACCAGACCAAAGCCAAGATCCTCGCGGGTGACCTGGAGTACGTGGCCGGGACCGCCAACGACAAGATCAAACCCCACGTCGAAATCATGGCGAAGACGCTGACCGACCTCGCAACGGCCACGGGCGGGAAGGTCAACGTCGACGTCGAGCCCTTCAAGGCAGCCGGCACCAAGGTCCTACAACTATGCCCCACCCAAGAAGCGGCGTACAACAACGAAAAGGAAGCCACGGCCGCGGTGAAGAAGGCCGAAGCCGACATCGCAGCCAGGAAAGCCGAGGAAGCAGCAGCTGCGAAGGCAGCGGAGGAGGCCGCCAAGGCTCCCAAGGAGTACGCCGGCGCCGGGGACGACATCGTCACCATTACCAAGCACGGGACAGGCGCCCAAGTCGCGGTCATCACACACGCAGGCCGCCGGAACTTTGCCGTGCACACTCTGGACAAGACGATGGACTCCACGGACCTGCTCGTGAACACGATCGGCAACTACAACGGCACCGTTCTGTTCGATGCCCGCAGCCGCGGCGGCGAGACAACTGCGCTGAAGATCACTGCCGACGGACCGTGGACAGTCAAGCTCCTGCCGCTGACCAGCGTCCGGTCATTCGACGGGTCAACGCCGATGACTGGCCATGGCGATGACGTCTTCGCCTACACGGGCGCAGCCAAGGCCGCCACGTTCACACACGACGGCTCACGTAATATCGCCGTCCACTCCTACGGCACCCGGTCAGACCTGCTCGTCAATGAAATCGGGCCCTACACCGGGACTGTGGTTTGGACGCCTGGCTTCTACACGGTCACCGCGGACGGGAACTGGTCAGCGACGCTGAAGTAACCTCCCAAGTCGAAACCGCCGGCCCGAATGTTCCCGAAAGGCAAGGGCCGCCGCGACTTACACGTCACAAAACGCGGACATAGAGAGGCCGTCCCGATATCCGGCCGGGACGGCTTTTCTATGTGAGGGTCGGTTCCGGCAAAGAGTCCAGCAAGTGCCGCATGCCGTCCTTATCGGTCAGGTCCGGGTCGAGCCATTCAGCGAGCCGGTCCCGCGGGATAATGAAGCACCTGCAATTCATTGAACGCGAGGAGTTTATTCCTTGACGTAATGGCTGTTCTCGCCGAACCCGGCGTAGTAATGCTCGTCGCGGTCATCGTCGTCATCTTCCTCGAAGTCCGCAGAGGGCGACGGTGCCATCCGCGGATGCAGCATCACCATCGAGGCCAGCTCATCCTTCCGCCGAACTTTGGCTGGACGGATCCTCGCGAGTCTTTCGCTTCGAAGTTGACGCTCGACGGCCTGCCAGGCCAGTTCGTCGTCGCAAAGCTGGGCGGGAATATCGGGGATAACCCTTTCGACGAGCATTGCGAAAATACGGTCGGACTGTTCATCACTGGCAGGCACCAGATGCTCGGCGGTCTTCGCGTGATGGCAGTTCTTACAAAGCAACTGGAGGTTACCCGGATCGCTGGAGTCGCCGTTGATGTGGTCAATCTCTTCGCCAGGGCCGCCGCATTTCACGCAGACCCGGTCACGTTCAATCACCAGCGCGCGGACGTCGCCGGGGATCCGGCGGGCATCGGCATTGTAGCCGCCGGCCAGCATATGGGCGAGACGTATACCAATGGCCTGGCGGACCTCTGGGTCAGCCTCGAACTTCCCGTTCCGGGAGGTCTTCCGCCAGTAACGGACCGTGTTTGCCGTTTCCCTGCACAGGATAGAACAGAACAGCCAAGGCCTGTGCTCGTAGGACGCAGGCAGTGGCTCGAAACAGTTCGCACACCGGTCCGGCTCGAATCGGCGCGCCACAGTCACCTGCGTCAAAGTCATGCCCTGATTGTGGCAGACGCGAGGGCTTGGGCAACGGCAGTACCCGCACACCCATGGATCTGCGGCAACTCAGCGCGGCGTTAGAAGCGGCAGTGTCCCATTTCCTTAGAACCGGAACACTCCCCCGTGGATTGAATCGCCATGCGGTGGAGGTTTACCGCGCCGCTGACGGCTGTCCACCTCGTAACATTTCCCTCCCGGAGGTTATCCCAAAAGATCTGCCGTGGGCGGCAGTCACAGAGACAACTTGCGGGACTTCAACTCTGTGGGCTCAAGAGTCCATGCCTAAGTACCGGTAGACGGTCGCGCGGCTGGCTCCGATGATCTTTCCGATGTCCGATGGCTTGAGGCCTCGGGCTTTCAGTTCATGTGCTCTCTTGACCTTCTCGTGGTCCGTAGTGACCTCCCGGCGTCCTGCTTTCCTGCCGTTTGCAGCTGCAGCCGCCATGCCGGCCTTGGTGCGTTCGGAAAGCTGGTCTCGTTCAAGCTGGGCGAACGCAGAAATGATGGTCACCATCGCCTGGGCCATCGCTCCCCCGACCTCGCTGGCCGGGTCGGTTGCGATGCCGTCCCTTAGGGAACGGAACTTGATGCCTCGCACCTTGAAGTCATCCAGGAGCTCGAGCAAGTGTCTCGTGTTGCGGCCCAAACGGTCCAGCTTCCACACCACGACTTCATCCCCTGGACCGAGACGGTCCAGCATCCGGTCCAGCTCTGGACGGCTTACCCTGGTCCCGCTTATCCCCTGGTCCTTATAGATTCGTTCGCACCCTGCCGCTTCCAGTTCACGGATCTGCAGATCGGTGTTCTGGTCGGCGAGACTGACGCGGGCGTATCCGAGGCGTGCCATCACTTCTCCGTCTTATCAAAGGACCAATGTTGATGATTCTGAGAATACCTCAGTGAGACACTTTGTTGGGACAGGCGAGATTGCGAAACTCCAGGAGTTGGAATCGTCGTCCGAAGCTAGACCGGCGGTTCTTATCAAAGGATCCATTGATGAGACCCAAGCATGGGTCTACCAGCAGAACGTATAGGGCACCCCTTCGTGCATTCTCACCGTACGGGGTAAACGTATATAGCCCAGGTCGGCGACCGGGTGGAGTGTGGCGGCGGACTTCTGTGCGCGGTGGAGGACCGGCTTACGGGACACGGTCGGGCCGGAAGTGGTAGACCGCTTCGAGCGGTTATCCGAGGCGAAAATCGGGAGCGAGGAAACCCACATATATAAACCCGGTACCAACTATCAGTCCCATGATTCCGAAGATGCGAGCAAAGAGCATGGAGGCTAGAGGTGACGTTGAATAGTCCACTCCGAACGGATGGAAGTTCTTGACGCCGTCCACCAGGCCACGGGCTGACCCTCTGAAGTTCGTAACAGCGCAAAGCCCAATCAAAAACAGAACGAAGCCGAGGATACCGGCGCCAAAGCGGGCCAGCTCGACTGCCCGAACAGCGACCGCAACCATACTCGCGATCAGACCTACGAACGCCACGACGTAAAGGCTCTTGAGGGGCTGAGGCAGTACTCCGATGAAGTTCTTCACAAGTAGGGGACCTCAATTCCGCGGTTTGCGTCTGCTTCATTCAACTCCAGCCAGTAGCGGAGCTCTGGTCACTCGACGCCTATACTGCCACCATTGATCACCATTTATTCAGGGGCATCAGGCGTGCCATCGACAGTACGATCATCAGAAGAGGATTAGAGCAGTTCTAAACCCAGAGGAGAGTTTCTGGTGGACCCAGTTGCCATTTTCATGATCATTGGTGTCATCGGCATCATATACGCAAGCTATATGTTCTTCAGGAACCGAGGCAAGTAGTGCTTGGACCACGGTTGCCGCCTGCCGAGAAGAGCCTTTCCGCATACGGTCACCTAAGTCCGTTAGCCCATCCGCTTACGGGAGATCTGAATTCCTTTGCTTCATAACTTCAGCGACCCGAATCCCTAGGGTCTGAGACGGTTGGACAATGGTTCCATGACGGATCAGCCTTTCGAGTCCAAGTTCTCTTCCGAGGCCCCCCTGGAAGGCTCCGGATGCCGAATTGATTGCGATTGCTAGAGGAAACGGTGTTTCTCTGCAAGCCCTTCTCTTGGCCGCTCAAGACCATGCCCGCAAACTAGATGCGGCTCTGCGAGACCTGGGTGACGCAGGCATATCTCCACTCGCAATCGCGGCTGAGGCCGGCTTAGGTGAAGCTCATGTTTCGGCTGTACTGGCTGGCCAAACCACCCTGGGCTTCCTTTTGGAGCGCTCAAGAACCGACTAGCCAACCGACTGGCCGCGCCTGAATTACCTTCTGTTTCGCTGCGCCTCAAGACCGAGCGTCGTGGTGTCCGGTGAAGGATCCCTTTACGGCCGCTTGGTGTTTGGTGGGCCAGCCCCTATTGGCATACGGGCGGGTTGCCCACTCTTCGGACGGTAGGCGCCACCGGCTTAATGGTCACCTGCCTGGTCTCCGCTAGAAGCTGTCGAAGTTCCGCAACAGCCCTGTTATCTTTAGGCATGAATCGTGAAAAGATTCGTCGATCGTCAATTGCTCAATTGAGTTCCTTGAGATTGAGCAGCTTTCTCAGTGGTACTAGCCTCCTTCTCGGCAGCGTCCTGTTGTTCGAATGGAACACTTCGCTGAAAACATGGATGGCTGTGGCAGTTTTTGCCTGTGCCCTTGTCTGCTTCTACCAAGCGACGCTTGTTTGGATGGAACTGAAACGTCGTGAGCGAAGCGGTTCAACGGGGGCCCGCTAGCCAATCCCTACCGGACACCACCCAACAGGAGGCGCTGGCGCAAGCAACATCCTGGCATCGCCGAAATCGTCGGCAGATGTCATTGGGCTTTTCTGTATCCCCGGCGGCCGCGGATAAGAGCTCTAACTAAGCCTGCGGCGAAGCCCACCACTAATATGAGGGCAACCGTCGTCATTGCCCACGTCGCACCGTAACCAGCAACTGGCCCCACATAACACGAGGTGTCCCCTTGAACGTCCCCCGTGTACATGGCACAACTCCCTGTAGGAATCCATATCAACCCCATGAACACGATGAATGGGGCAATGAAGAGTACCCAAGGCCAAGGGCGATTCCATGGCCACTCATCAATTTTCCGATTCATCTACTGCCCCCTTGCTGCGAGTGTATCGCGGGCACAAAGGGCCACCACAAAGGGCCAGGGGGGCAGCAGCATTCTTTTTCGTCCCCTGATTCCGCGGTGGAATCTCTAATGTGCCGCCCAGAGCCCCTACGGCTATGGGGTGGGCCTTGAAGTCCTTGAACTGGTAGACCTGCTCTAGCCCTTGGAGACCAGAAGTCGATAGGGCGCACACGTCCGGTAAACGATCCTCCACCGGGCGGGCAGAAGTTTAGTTTGACCCTGGGCTGAGGCTGTTGGCCATTTGTGCATTCAGATAGAGCAGTTCCCGGAAGGGAACTGCCTTTCTTGCCGCCGTTGCAATGTTGCGGCCTTCTTCTGTGAAGAGGAACGGGTAGACGCTGATGCCTTCGTCAATGGACAGAGCTGCGACTTCTTCTTCCCATCCCGGCCAGCGCAGTTCACGGTAGAACTCCGCGCCTCCTGCATTCAGCAGCCATTCAACGAATGCAGTGTGGCCGGCGCCCAAAGGAGTCCACTCCAGAGTGTCCGGCCCCCAGTAGCAAACTTCTCCGGGTTCGGCGGAGAGATCATCGTGATTGATAGCGAAGACTCCACCCAGGACGTCGTAGGCGATCACGAGATGTCCTGGGGCCGCTGCACGATGGTCGGGATCACCCAGAGCGTTGGCTGTAGCGATGTCCTCGATGCCTTTAGTGCCGGCGCCAAGAATCCGCACCCACCCGTGATCGACGACGAGAGCTCCGCAGTTCGATGCAATCGCTCCAAGCGTCGACGCGGCGGTCACTTGCAACCGGAAGAGCACGTTTCCTTTGGCGGTGTCGTCAGCTGGCACCACTTTGAAATCGACGGATGCGCTGGCCAAGAGCGCGTTTAGCCGGGGCCACGCTGGAGAATCGACGCTCAGAAGCTCATCCGCAGATCGTGTTGGAGTCATGATCAGATGCTGTCACAGACTGCGCTGGATACGTTGTTTCGCCTGCAGAAATGCACTGCCCGGACCGGTATTTAATCGGCCTTTGGCGCTCAAAGCGCCCGCTGAGGGATCCTTCAGCGGACACCACCGTCGGATCTTGAGGCGTCGGCGCTTCCGAAGGGCTCAGGTCGCACCAGGGATGTTTATGCTGGCTGAAGAAAGGCAAACGGAGCACTCACATCCGCTTTTGAAAGTAAGTGATCAGTGGCGGCACCGCAATGAGGACGGTGACCGCCGCTCCAGCTGCCATGTAGAAAATCTCTGCCTCTGGAAAGATTGCCCGGAGGACAAAAGTCACGATAATTCCCGCGACCAAGCCAGAAACACAAAGAAGCATCAGCTTTGGGAAACCTCGTTCGCCCGCCATACCGACCTCCTCGGTCACCTTCCTGTTCAGCCGAGGCTACAAGTCTTAGTAGCGGTAGGGAATAGGGACAGGAGGTGCTTGGCAGAGCCGTGGTCGTATCAGCGTCAGGAATAGAATCGGAGATTGCGTCTTCTGCCTCCCGTACTGCCGGGCTTGCCACAAACAGCCAAGGAAGCCCGGGAAGGGGTTCCATAGATCCAGTGTCGGTGACGTGATCGCCCTGGGTGCCCCGTAAGCCGGTGGCCCAGCGGACGCTTTAAGCGTCCGGTTGGGGATCCGTTACGGGCTGCCCCAAACAGCAAGCTCATGTCCAGGCAAGGACACGATCATCAGTCCGTCCGGCCCTGTGAGGTTCCACGATTCGTACGCCGACTCCGGATCCGGCACGACACTCAGCCGGAAGCCGTCCTGAATAACGATTTCAAGGCGCCCGTCGTCGAAAGCTCTTCCCTCAGAAATTACTTTGGATCGTGAGAGCGGCAGAACGGGACCGAGTTGGTCGAAATCTCCACCAGGCTCCACTACATGCGAAGTGCCATCGGGGCGCTCAAGAATGAAGCTCGCTTCGATGGTGATTCTGAAGTGTTCGAGAACCAGAGTTACTTGTAAATCCAGGACGAGTTGCAGGATGAGCTGCCCACTCACATCGAGAAGCCAGAAACCCTCGGATCTTTGAGTACCGCTCATAGATGCCGGCACATATGCCACAACGTCCCCTTCCGTCTGCGTTCCACCCTAGCCTTGCCTCTGTATGGAGGCAGCCCAAAAACGAAGAGCTCGCAATACAGGTCGCCGAGCAACAGGATCACGTCGGCGCACAGAGTCCGATGAGGGATCCGTCACCGGGCACAAGCGGCTCCACTGAGCCGGTGGCTAACGGACAGGTCTTTCGGACGATGCCCACCCTTTGCCGTTTGTCTCAGGGGTAGACTCCGGATAACTTTCGGCTCTGCCACAGTGAAATGGTGATCGATGAACCCCCGCAACCAAGCAATCGTCATCCTCGTGGGAGGCCTTCTATTTCTGGTCCTGGGGATTTGGTGGCTTACTATCCAAGACCTGCAAAGCGGCGCCTATGCGTGGCTGATAGGGAGCCTGGTTTTTGTAGTCGGTGGTTTCGTGAAGCTTCAGAGAAGCAGCCGGAGATGACTGAATAGAGTTGGATACTCTTGTCGCCCAACGCCCGGAAGCCGATCTCTCACCTGCACCAGGGCCCACCGAACACGTCCGGTGGGCCCTGGTTCTTTGTTCCCAGCAACTACTTCGAAGGACCGGCCTTCGAGCGCTCACTGCCCCTGGAGGCCCCAGTAGGGGCCTTTCGCGCTTTGGTTGCCCTCTTCCCCATAGACAGCCCTGCGCGGGGGTGGGTGGCCTCGCTGCGTTCCGCTGCGACCCGTCCCCTGATCTGGGAATCATTTGCACCGCTGTTCGTCAGCGAGGCGGCAAACGCCTTTTGCTGTTCGGCTGAGCCGTAGTCCTCGGCCGAGGCCGTTTCAGCTTTCAGGCCTTGGTCCTTTAGCCGGCTGCTGTCGTTGCCGGTGACTCGGTTTTCGATTTCTCGGCCGACGCCTTCCATGCGGGCGAAGAGTTCCTTCTCGGCCCTCTCGTATCGATGTTCCTGTGGAGCCAATCGGCGCCGGCAGCTAACGCGCACGTTTAGGGCCCTCAACACAGCACCCCCATTCGCTCTTTGGATCGAGTGGGGGTGCTGTGTTAATCCCGATTGCCCATACTTACCGGTCAGTGGAAGTCAACCCGGTAGTTTGGCGACGGAAGCTCTGCATTCTAGGCACCAAGCAATGAGACTATGTGCCGATGGAGCAATTCCTTACGTGGTGGTCAGACCTCATTTTACAAACGATGCAGCTCCAAATCGATCCGCTGGCGGCAGGGATCTCTATAGTCGCCTTAGCCGTAGCAGTGTCTTCCCTCAGATTGTCCAAGCGGTCGGCAAACCTCGCTGAGCAGCTCGCCAACGAGCGCGGAAAGCTCAAAAAAGTGCATTTACGTCTACCAGATTGGGAAACGCACCTTAACCAGGGAAAACCGGTTGGTCACGCAAGTGACCTCCCTGCGAGAGACATGTCTACCGGGGCTCTGGAGGTCGTCGGCTTCTCAGGCGACCACGAGTTAACTGTCAGCAGCGTAAGGCTCGTTGTGCTGTACACCGTGGGGCTGATACAACCCCGCGTGCACTATGTCCATATCTCGATCGATGGAACCCGTACGCCAGGACTGAACGTGACTGGCCCCTCGCTCCCCCACACTATTCGTCCCTACGACAGTGCGACATGGCGATTGCCCAAAATCTTTGTCATGCCCAAGATGGCGAAAACATCGTTTGTTCCCCACGCTCCTGGCCTTGTGATGTTAGATCCTTGGAGGGCGATAGCTGTGGCAGCACACGTTCAATCTACCGCCTACCAAGCGGACGGAACCGCATCTCTCGTATTCGGCTCCAGCTGGGTGCTAAAGAGAGCCAGAAGCACATTTGCCCGCCACTTCCCGTATCAAAGCCTCGGTGAGCTCATGGAATCAAAAGATGCGCCCAAGGAACTCAAGCACCTTCTCCAGTTTTGGCATGTGGGGGTCCAATCTCCGGGAGCTAGCAGTTCAGGGACAAACGGTGGCCCAACCACTTCGCAGACAAAGAAACGACGGCGACCCAGACGCAAATGATAAAGCTAATGCTGAGGTCTGCGCCCAACTCGGTAACCCAATACTCGACGAAACGCTGGACTAGGAGTAACGAATTGGCAGGGTGGGAGGTCCGTGGAGGACTCCGTCGATGATAGGACCGCCGCACTGCATGGATAACTACGCAGGCAGCAATAGCCAACCTTTTGCCAGGTAGGCCTGCTATTTATCTTCCCAGGGAACGACTAGTTCGTTCTGATCTATAAAACTTTGCCACCAAGATAAGCAGTCGGTGGCGAGGGTTCTCGCATCGTGATTTCGCGCTTCGGGGGTGCCTGGATGCCGGAAGGTGATCGTCACCGTTGGTGACCATCTGCCACTACCCTGCGGCATTTTTACTGCCCTTACTTGCGCCATCGCTTGACCCTCCCATCGCGTGTGGTGTTTAGATGTGTTCGCCACAGCCCCGCAAACCCCCATCGGTTCCGAACTAGTTGCCGCCTTCATAACTCTTTCCCGCACCGCGGCCGGGAGTTCAAGATCCCTCTTTATCCAGTCAATGAGGTGCCAACAGTCCTCGAAGAACCTTAGGAGCCGATGCCTTAGGACGCTGGCATATGTTCCTTCGGTGGTGAAGGCTTCCTCAATGGCCTTGTAGTCGTGGAGAACGTCGTCCCACTTGCTGAGCCAAGACTGCAATTCGGAGTAGCCCACCTCTACTTCAACTGCTTCCAAACCTCCCGAGCCAGCCAGCAGAAGACTTCCTGACGCTGACGTTGCGCCACAACGAGGACATACCGTTGACTCTCTTTCCATTTCTGATCCGCACCTTTCGCACAACCCTCACGGCACGGATGCTAGGCCTGAGGAGATGAGCAATCAAGGCCCGCCAGCACCGGGCTAATGCGGGATGCGGCTCGCGTAGGCTTCTGGCATGGAACTGAGCAGAGCATTAGAGCAGCACATTGCAGTGTTGGGCGAGAGCGGTAGTGGCAAGACCGTCATGCTGTCCTCGTTCTACGGAGCCACCCAAGAGCCGCAGTATCGGCAGAACAATCAATTTCATGTGATGGCGGACGATTTCGGCCAAGGCACCCTGCTGCACCGAAACTACCTTGGCATGAGGGATTCAGCGAGGTTGCCCCTAGCCACCCGCTTCGCCGCCACGTCCTACTCCTTCAAAGTCACGATGAAGGACGGATCTGATGCCAGGGCCATGAGGGCCAGACCTTTCGAGGCCCTGCGCCTCGTCTGGCACGACTACCCGGGGGACTGGTTCGAACAGGACCCGAGTGGGCCGGAGGAGGCCCGGCGCAGGATTGACACGTTCAGGTCCTTGCTGGGTTCCGATGTCGCTCTCCTGCTGGTGGATGGGCAGCGGTTGCTGGACAACTCAGGAGAGGAGGAACGGTACCTTAAGTCGTTACTGGCCAATTTCCACAATGGCCTGCTGTCGCTCAAGGATGACTTGTTGGAGGACGGCAAGCCTCTCGTCCAGTTTCCGCGTATTTGGATCATGGCGCTGTCGAAATCCGACCTGCTGCCGAACCTGGACGTGGTCAAGTTTAGGGATCTCCTGATAGAGAAGGCCGGGGACGACCTAGTCGAACTGCGCAAGGTGCTCGCTGGGTTCGTGGAAGCTAGCGACGCGCTGTCAGTGGGAGAGGACTTCGTGCTGCTTTCGTCGGCAAAATTCGAGGCAGACAAGATTGAGGTAGCCAAGCGCGTCGGCTTGGAATTGATCCTTCCCCTGGCCGCCATGCTTCCGTTCGAACGACACATCCGGTGGACCCAGACGATGCAGATCCCCAGGAAAGTGGCCGAGAATCTGCTGGACGGTGTCGGTGCTATGGCCCGCGTGCTGGTCCAAAGCAAACTGAAGCTACCTGGCCGAATAGGCCATCTGGTGAATCAGGTCGCCCCCCATATCTTGAATGCTGCGGCCAAGCTGGTCGGGGAAAAACTCAAGGAGTCCAATTCCGAAGCGCTGGCCAAACACGATTATCTGACAGCCACATTGACGCGCTTCCGGATGGACTTGGACAAGGGCGAAAAGGAGCAGATCCTTCTCAGGAACCCTGCATGAAGCTCATCTGGGCCACTCGAGGGCGGACCTGGGGCATCCGATTTCTCCTTAACGGAGGATTTGAGGATCCGCTTCCGGAATACGACGCCGTCTTCGCGGCTCTCGGGGACGAACCGGAAGTCTGCCACCGTGTCGGAGGGAAAGTGGCGCTGCGTTTCCCAGATCCTTTGGGGCGGAAAGACGCGGCCGGCAGAGTCATCACACACGAATTCGTCGTCTTCGGGTGCTTGGCCGATGGGATCGACTCGGTTGAGGATGGCCGCCGACTGGTCTGGGGCCAGCCCCAGGTTGCCGAAGAATTCGCCCGGGTCTGGGAGTTGCCCAAGCCGCCCTCGGCCAACGGATGACTCCGGCGGCGGCGTAATCCATTTTCGCTGTCTCACCCTCGGCGTGTGACTTTCGGCAATAAGTGGCGGCTTTTTCACGCCGCTATTTGGCGTCTGGCACAGCCGTAAGGAATCGGCTTTACTTCACCCGTCTCGGGTAACTCCGGAACCCGGGCCTTCAGCCACGCGCTCGTGTTTGGTTCTCACGTGCCCTGGCCAGGGTCTTGGGGTTCCGACGACGCAGAGTCCAGGGGCGGCCACCAGTTCACTGGCGAGCTGATGACAAAGCGGCGGCCGCTGATTTCCTTCGGCGTGACCCGAACGAGCGTGTCTTTCATCCCCGGCTGCCAGGGCGACAGGCCTGCCTCTGCGGCCTCCTGGAGCTCCTCGCCGTTCGTTACCACCTTAGCAAGACCCTTGATAACAACACTCCAAGCGATGGTGCCGTAACTGTTCAACCCGTCCGCTTCCAGCACCACCGCAGGTGTTGCCAGCAGGGCATCCAGCTTGGTTCCGGGGCCAGTCCGGAAGATGACGGTCCCGTAGTTGGGCACATAGTTCACGGGGAAGATGCCCAGTCCGTCGCCGTCCGTCACGGCCACCCTACAGACGGAGGATGACCGAAGGTACTTCCAGCAGTCATGCACGCTGAGATTTTCAGTTGCTTGTCCGGGCTCGGCGGTATCCATGGGCTGAGCCTACACAGGGGCCAGCCTGACAATAGGGGCGGTCTGGCCACGTTGTACTCGATTGAATCCAGGACAAAGCGCAGGTAGGAATAGTTTCCTGCCGGTGCGTGCCAGATCCCCTCGCCGGAACCCATGAGCCGGTGCGCTCCGAAGCTCCGGTAGGCCGTCAACGGAGTGGACCACCCCATCTTGGTGAACGATCGTCCATCCGACGACGAGGCGCCCCGTCCATCGGCAACGAAGTTGGTCAGTTCCCCGAGCTCGTTGAACGAGAGGACGGCGCGGATGGTGCGGCCGGCATTGGTGAAGGACGCTTCGACCGACTCATCGTCGATCTCACGCCACTGAAGGCTTCCGGCGATCAACGCGCCCGGCGCCAGCACGCAAAGATCGTTGAGTAGCGTGACCGTCTCCGCTTCGTCCATCTCCGGGCCAGCCGCGTTCACCAAAGTGACCAGCGAGGCGACTTTGACCCTCATCGTCGCGGACGGGCCGACAAAACGGTGGAAGGCCTGGAAGGGCATTCCGGACTTTGAGGCGTCCATGAGGAACAGGCGTGAGGGACGGTCGTAGGCGTTGTGCTGCCGGCCCGTGAAGGACATCCAGGACGAGTCCGGCCCGCTGCGGATCTGTCCGTGATAGCGGGCCGAGAAATTTTGGACTTTCGGTAAACCAACAGCGCCACTGCGGCGGATGTAGCGCTGCACCACCGCGGGGAGGTGCACGAGGTCGGCCTCGGTGAGCAGCGGCGTGGGGACGGATCGGGCAAGGTCTTGTGCGACCTCACGGTTGTACTCGGCGCGGAAACTCCGGGGCCCCGAGGACAGAAACCCGAAGACCAGTCCGGCAAGCAGGATGATGTTCGGGATGGTGCCATACCCGGCGTCAGCCCACGAAAGGCTAATCGCCAGCTGGGACAGGATGAGCGCAGAAATGCCGATCACCAGCCACCATCCGGGCATAACGAACAGGGAGACCGCGGTGGCCAGGATCAGTACCGCTGCGAGAAGCCATAGAAAACCCTCCGGCCGGGTGATCGGCTGGGTCAGCTGGGCAACGTCGGCAAGCCCGAGCCCCTTCGCCGCACCCAGCAGATGAAGAAGACCATGGAGGCCGAGAAAAAAGGGCAAACAGTGATTTCATGTCATCTCGCGTCCTGGGCGGTGGCGAGGTGAGCACCCCTCCTCGTCCCAGTGTGTGCCCCTGCACCGCGAAAGAGTCCACAAGTCATGCTCATTCTGACCGTGACGGCCGATCCTCGCCTTTAAGCTGCCGCCGGAACCGAATGATCCCCTTGCGTGGGGCGGGGAGGCGGGACGTACGCTTAGGGCAACTCGTGCAGTCAGCGATGCCGCCGAACGCAGCTCCCGGGCGGGGGCGCCTTGGCCGATCGAAGGAACGCCGATGAAGGCACTTGTCTACCACGGTCCTGGCCAGAAGGCATGGGAAGAGGTACCCGATCCCAGGATCCGGAAACCGACCGACGTTATCGTGAAGATCGAGACAACCACCATATGCGGCACCGACCTGCACATCCTCAAGGGTGACGTGCCAGCAGTGGAGCCCGGCCGCATTATCGGGCACGAGGGCGTCGGCCGGGTCGTTGAAGTAGGGTCAGCAGTCACCGGCCTCGCGACCGGTGACCGGGCGATCATCTCGTGCATCTCCGCGTGCGGGCACTGCGATTACTGCAAGCAGGGAGTCTTCGCCCATTGTCTGGGTAAGGAGGGGGCCGCCGGGATCGGCTGGATTCTTGGGCACCTCATCGACGGGACACAGGCCGAGTTTGTTCGCGTCCCGTATGCAGAGACTTCCGT
Organism: Pseudarthrobacter sp. 10T415; assembly: GCF_056394175.1. Lineage (NCBI taxonomy): Bacteria > Bacillati > Actinomycetota > Actinomycetes > Micrococcales > Micrococcaceae > Pseudarthrobacter > Pseudarthrobacter sp. 10T415. Next base: position 22,250 of record NZ_JBFTHJ010000029.1, read on the forward strand.
GTACAAAGTGCCCGACGGCGTCACACCACAGGCGGGCACGTTGCTGTCCGACATCCTGCCCACCGGCCACGAGATCGGAGTGCAGTACGGGGCCGTGAAGCCCGGTGACGTCGTCGCCGTGGTGGGCGCAGGTCCCGTTGGACTGGCGGCCATCACCACCGCGGGGCTCTACGGTCCATCGCGCATCATCGCGGTGGACGTGGACCGGAACCGCGTAGAGCAGGCCAGACGCTTCGGTGCCACGGACGGCGTGGTGTCCACCGATGCTGGCTGGAAGGATCGGGTGCTTGCGCTCACGGATGGTCTCGGCGTCGACGTAGCCATTGAAGCAGTGGGTATACCGGAGACCTTTGCCATGGTGCTGGACATTGTCAGGCCCGCCGGCCACGTGGCCAATGTGGGCGTCCATGGCAAAGGTGTTGACCTGCCGCTGGACAAACTCTGGATCTCGAACATCACCATCACCACGGGACTGGTGAATACGAACACCACCGGCACGCTACTGAAGCTCGTCGCACAGCAAAAGCTGCTGGTGGACCCATTCGTCAGTCACGTGTTCGATCTCGACGACATCGAAAAGGCGTACGACACTTTTTCCCGGGCCGCCGAAACCAAGGCACTGAAGGTGATGCTCAATGCGAGGGCAACCACCGGGGCACCGCAGGAAGCAACTGCGTGACAATGACCCCACCCCGGACCATGGCCGGGTCGCCAGGAATGTCACCGCGACCGGTGCGGGAACTGGGATGACAGGGCAGGAGCACGCGGCCATCCGCATGGTGCACCTGGCGGAAAGGGCCGGGCTGTCCACTGATGATGTTGCCGTGCGCATCGAATCCGGACTGACCAACGTCGCGTCAGATGATTCCAGCCGGAGCCTTTGGGACATTTTCCGGGCCAACGTCCTGACTCTCTTCAACGCCATCGTGGCCGGCAGCTTCGTGCTGCTCCTTTTGCTCGGCCAGTGGCGGGACGCCTTGTTCGGATTCGCGGCCGTCAGCAATGCCCTCATCGGTGTCGTCCAGGAATACAGGGCAAAGAAGTCACTGGACCGCCTTGCTGTTCTGAACTCCCCGCAGGCACGGGTGCTCCGGGACGGGGCGGTTCAGGAGATCCACGTCGAAGACGTCGTCCGCGACGATGTGCTGGTCCTCCGCGCGGGAGACCAGGTCCCCGCGGATGGGGTGATCCTGGACGCTGACGGCTTGGAAGTTGATGAGTCTCTGCTGACCGGCGAATCGGACGCCGTGCAGAAAGCTGCCGGTGCTGAAGTGCTGTCCGGTTCCAGCATCGTCTCGGGCCAAGGCAGGGCCGTGGTGGCCCGCGTGGGCGCGGAGTCTTTCGCGAGCCGCCTGACAGCCGAGGCGAAGCGGTTCTCCCTGGTCCAGTCGGAGATCCGCCGGGGGCTTGACCGGATTCTTCGGTGGATCACTCTGGCACTGCTGCCCATTATGGCCATCGTCGTCAACGGGCAGATGCAGGGCCAGGGCGGATGGCAGCAGGCCATAGCAACGGGGACCTGGAAGACTGCGTCCGTGGGCGCCGTCGCCAGCGTCATAGCAATGATTCCGCTGGGCCTGGTCCTGATGACGAGTGTCGCCTTTGCTGTGGGCGCCGTCCGGCTGGCGCGCCAGAAAGTGCTCATCCAGGAACTCGCCGCTGTGGAGGGCCTTGCCCGGGTGGATGTGCTGTGCCTGGACAAGACCGGGACCCTCACCGTGGGCAGGATTGTTTTCGACGCCGTCCACCTGTTGGACACAGAACCAACGACAGGGTGGAAGCAGGCGCTTGGGTGGTTCGGCGCAGACCCGAACGCGAACGCCACCGCCCGGTGCCTCACCGAAACGTTCCCCGCGGACCACACGCTCCGCCCGCTTGACTCAGTACCCTTTTCGTCCGCCAGGAAGTGGAGCGCGGTCAGTTTCCCGGCCGGCACCGCCGCAGCCGGGACGTGGCTGCTGGGGGCCCCGGAAATTATCCTCCTCCCGGGAACTCCCTGGGCTGACAGTGCCCGTCGGACGGCGGCCGGACTTGCCTCCTCCGGACTACGGACACTGGTGCTCACACACGCCCCCGGAACAAACTTCACCCGAAACGACAACGAAGAAGTGCTCCCGGCCCAGGCCGCTCCCGCCGTACTTTTGACCTTTCGTGAGCAGGTCCGTCCGGACGCCGCGCAGACCATGTCCTATTTCCGGGACCAGGGCGTGGAGTTGAAAATCATTTCCGGTGACGATCCCCGAACCGTGACGGCGGTGGCCCGCGAGGTAGGGGTGGAAACCGATGGCGGCTTCGACGCCCGGGAACTGCCCGAAAACCCCGAAGAATTGGCCGATGCCATGGAGCGCCACACCGTGTTCGGCCGGGTCACTCCTGCACAGAAGAAGGACATGGTCCGGGCCCTGCAACTGCGCGGGCACGTCGTGGCCATGACCGGTGACGGCGTCAACGACGCCCTGGCCCTGAAGGAAGCGGACATCGGCATCGCCATGGACTCCGCCGCTGCCGCCACCAAAGCCGTATCGCGGCTGATCCTGTTGGACGGCAGATTCGACAGGCTGCCGGGAATCGTCGCGGAAGGCCGGCAAGTGATCGCCAACATCGAGCGGGTCTCCATGCTGTTCCTGGCCAAAACCGCCTATGCCGTCATCCTCTCGGTCACGTTCGGTGCCCTCCTCTGGGGATTTCCGTTCCTTCCCCGCCAGCTCTCCGCCACGGACGGCATCACCATCGGAATTCCCGCGTTCTTCCTGGCGCTGATGCCGAACACCCGCCGCTACCGGGCCGGATTCCTGAAGCGATCACTATCCTTCGCCGTCCCTGCCGGGCTCATCATCGCACTGGCTGTCCTCAGCATCGACGCATATGCCTCGTGGGCCGGTCACAGCACCGGCCCCGCTGTGCGGACCGGTTCCGCTCTTGTCCTGACCCTTATCGCCCTGTGGGTGTTGGTGGTTCTCTCACGCCCCTTGAACCGCTGGCGGATACTAATCATCGGTCTCATGTATGCCGCCCTTGCGATGATGCTGACAGTGCCGCCGCTCCGCGATTTTTTTGATTTCACCCTGCCTGACCAAGAACACCTGGCAGCGACGGCGCTGGTCGCTCTCGCCGGCTGCCTCGCCGTCGAACTCCTGCATCGGGCACACAGACGGTACCTCAACAGGGACCACGCCCCCGCTACCTAGGACCGGCAGGTGCGGGGAAACAGCGTGCACCCCGCGGTGAGGACGGGAGGCTTAGTCTGAGTCATGAACCATCAACAAAAGACCTGGCACGACAAACACAAGGCCTCGCTCACCAGGGGGCAACGGGCGGCTGACATTATGCGGAACGGCATGGGAAGCTGGCCGTTCGTTGGAAGCTTTATCGGGTTCATGCTCATCTGGGCCGCTATCAACACCTGGGCGTTGGACGCCCAGGCCTGGGACCCATACCCCTACATACTCCTGAACCTCCTGCTCTCCATGTTGGCAGGACTCCAGGGCGCCATACTGCTCATCGCCGCCAAGCGCCAGGACGCCATCGCTGCGGCCATGGCCCAGCACGACTACGATACCAACACCAAGGCAAAGGAAGAGATCGAACTGCTGATAACCATCAACCGTGACCAGCTTGCCATCCTGCAGGAGCTGCAAGGGTCGCGGCCTTCTATGGCCTGCCTCCACGGCCGCGCAGACACCTAAAAGCGGAGCCAGGCCTAGGCCGGCTTAGTGGAGGCGCTGGCCGCCCGTGCGGATGCCTGTAGATGAAGTATTCCGCCACAACCAGGCTGAGCACGCAGGAAGCGCCGATCAGCAGCGCCCGGCTCAGCTCGGTCACCGGTCCCACCGAGACAATCCAGGGAATGGTCACCACCACAATGGGGCGCATCGAAGAGCCGGGCGTGGTCCGGTCTGATCTGGCCGCCGGACAGCTCGGTGAGTCGGATGGTCCCGGCGATGATGGGCACGAGGCCCTATGAGTCGTGTGGAAAGGCGACTACAGTCAGCCCTGAGGGCCTGAGGTTCCGCGAGGCTACGCCCGACACTTTGCCCGGCACCTCCGTGGGCGAGAGCAGACGCAGGCGGAGGACAGAACGATGTGACCGTAGTCGCTCCTAACGGGGTCTCTTAACAGCGTGACCCACCGGAAGGTCCCAATCATGAGTCTCCCGCTTTCCAGCAGAACATTATCAGGCGTGCTAGTTGTCCTCCTGATTTTCGATGCGGTGTCAGCCTTCGGGGGCGCCGTACTGGCCATTATCTGCAACGGAGCGGGTGTCCCGCCGGAGATTCTCGCGGGGACATGGTTCCCGTCCTTCCTCGCCCCGGGTCTCATCCTTGGCATCATCGTTGGAGGAACCCACGCGGCCGCCGCATTTGGGCTGCTCACACGACGCCAGTGGGCTCTGCTGGCATCGACGATTGCAGGCTTCGCAATGCTCATCTGGATCTTTACCGAGCTGGCCATCATCGGGTACTCCTGGCTGCAAAGTCTGTACTTTGGGCTCGGAGCCCTGGAACTGATCCTCGTTTTTGCTCTGCTGGGAATTTCCCCGGCAATTGGTTCTCCCTTGATCGCGGGCAACGAAGCGATGAAGCATTCGACAAGTTCGAAGCCCGATAAAGTCGGCCTCCCTGCGAATCGACAAAACAGCCGAACCTTGCAGGATGGGACGTCATGAACGGGAAGACGCTTCGTCGAGCGCCGATGCCGAAGGGCGGGAACCTTCTGAATCCGGTGTGGGCACGGCTGTCGGTTGCGACTGCCGTGCTCGCGGCGGCAGGCAGTGTTGTCGCCCTGCTTGGACAGGAACATATCTACGGACGGGAGACGCCCGACCTCTACAGTTATGCAAACCGTAAAGCCGGAGTCTGATTCGATCATTCCCTCGTCGCTGTACAGCCTGCCGTTTGAAAGAGTTCTTCGGGCGAGTATTACAGGATGGTTGGCGCCTCGCAGCGGCAGCGACTCTGATGAACGCAGCCATAGGCGGGTGCCACTGGTCGGAGACCGGCTTAGGAAGCAGAGCGGCGACAAGACCGCCACCCGCTCCAACGCGCTGGAGCCGCCATTACTAGCCGCATCGGGGTTCGAAACATGGAAGCAATGACGAAGGCATGCCACCTTCGGAGGTCTTGACCCGCAAAGTGGAGCGGACGGGCCGGGAAGGTCGCCGGAAGCGATGATGCAGTCAGATTGCGACTCACACACACTCAATCCGTCGAGGACAACGTGTCGAAATTTGGGCGGCAGCTCGATTCGAGGGGGTCGGAGCACCGACCCCCTAATGACAACCGCCGGCTTGCACTTATTTCACTTATCGGTCATGATTGAAACAAGTGAAAAGGAGAGCGTCGTGAGTACCTCTACTACCGTGCAGAACGTTCAGACCATCGACGTAACGTCGTCGCAGAGTGCTGAAGCGCAAGAAGTCACTCGGCATTTCAATGAAATTCCTGCGAGTGAGCTTAGGATTCGTATTGAATCATCCTCCGGGGACACCGTTACAGTGCCCGAATCCCTTAGCGACCTCCTTCAGGCTGTACTGCGCCTCGCTGCTACTGGGGAGGCTGTCGGCATCACACGCCTATCTAGGGCACTTACCAGTGTTGAAGCTGCTAAGTTCCTCGGAATGTCGCGACCAACCCTCATGAAATTAGCCATGAGTGGGGACATCCCTTCCCACAAGGTTGGGTCGCACACCCGCTTCAATAGAACAGATTTGCAAACCTTTGCTGAACGGAGAGTTCAGAGCCAACGCGAGTCCTTCGATAATCTGCGCTCATTCGAAGACGCGGAGGATTTCGCGGAGTAACTCCGCGATGTGTGGCCCCTGGTTACCTATGCTAAGAGCATGCAACCAGGGGCCACTCTCATTTTCTTAGACGCCAACGTTCTCTTCTCGAGGACCTTGCGAGACTGGTTCTGCATAATCTGCCAGGAGTCGGGACCTGAAGGTATTTCACCTCGGTGGAGCGAAGACGTTATGACCGAATACCAGTACCACGTTCGTAAGAAGAATCCTGGCTGGTCAGAGGAACAGATAGGCGGATGGCGACGTCGCCTTACTGCGGCCTTCCCCCAGGCGATGATCACTGGTTATGAAATCGATGAAACGTATTTGACCTCAGGGCAAGACGTGTTCGATGCACACGTCATCGCAGCAGCCGAGCATGGAAAAGTCGACTATCTTGTAACGTCTAACTACTCGGATTTCGCACCTGTCATTGAGAATGTTGAGTTCGAGATCTATACACCCGACGATATGTTGTGTCTTATAGAGGAACGCCGCTCCGATGCCGTAAGTGCTGCAACGCGACGTCAAATGGATTACTGGGCCAAACGGTCTGGCAAGAACCTCCATCAAGCGCTTTCTGATGCTGGGGCACCAGACTTTGCTCAACGCATCAAGAAGCGCATCTCGCATTGGGCGCTCACCGGCAGGTACTGATTCCTCATCAAGATCGCTATGCGCGAACACGAGCGGGTAATCTGACTGCCCTTGCCGTCAAAGGCGCGAACCTGTTGTTATCGAGCTGCCCCGTAGCAGTCTTCGAGGGGAGAATTTCGCGCAAGCCAGATTCTTGAATATTCGCTCTTGAGGGGTCCATCTGTGGTGCGGGTTAGCGCCAGGGTGCGTTCCCAGAGTTTGCGCTGTTCAGCGCCGGTATTGGTGTGGTTAAGCGCCGCCTGAGAGGCTCCTTCCACCGCGTGAGGGCCACGTGGTGGAAGGA
>NZ_JBFTHJ010000030.1:0-28602 GCF_056394175.1 Pseudarthrobacter sp. 10T415
GGTCCCGTTGGTCACCCAACAACTCGAAGGCGCCACCGGCCCCGTCGTCGCCGTCTCCGACTACATGAAAGCCGTCCCCGACCAGATCCGCCAATTCGTCCCCAACGAATACGCCACCCTCGGCGCCGACGGCTTCGGCTTCTCCGACACGCGCGCAGCAGCCCGCCGCTACTTCAAAAACGACACCCACTCCATCGTGGTGCGTGCCCTGGAGATGCTGGCACGCCGCGGCGAAGTGGATGCCGGCGCCCCCGTCAAGGCGATCGAGAAGTACAAGCTGCTCAACGTCAACGCCGGCACCACCGGCAACACCGGAGGCGAGGCCTGACCATTCCCTTAGGGAATTCGACCCGGTTTGCGGACTTCGGCGGTGCTGAAGCGGCATAACTGACCACGAACTCCTTCCGGCAGCAGCAACGACGGCGGCCCCCGCACCTAGCGCGGGGGCCGCCGTCGTCCGTTTACGGGCACTGGCCGCTGTGACGCAGGGCAAAGCGTGTTGTAGCCTTCGCACAAATGGAGCTTGCCGGTTGCTGGCCGTATGCTCGGAGGATGCCAGCACCATCCACGCAGCCTGCGAAGCGTAAACCGCCCCAGCCGAAGGTCACTCCGGAGAAGTCCGAGACCCTGAAGAAACTGCGGGCCAACGTGGGCCAGCTCTCCACCACCACCATGCGGCAACTGGAACAGTCGCTGCCCTGGTACAGCCGGCTAAGCGCCGATGAAAGGTCGGCGCTGGGCATGGTGGCCCAGAACGGCATCGCCGCGTTCGTCACCTGGTATGAGCGTCCCAGCTCCCCCTCCTGGATCCTGACTGACGTTTTCGGCACCGCTCCCACCGAGCTGACGCGATCCATCAGCCTGCAAAAGGCGCTGCAGCTCATCCGCATCGTCGTGGAAGTGGTCGAAGACCAGGTGCCGGTGATAGCGCCCGAGGCGGACCAGCCTTCGCTGCGGGAGGCGGTGCTGCGGTATTCGCGGGAAGTGGCTTTCGCCGCAGCCGATGTCTATGCCCGCGCAGCCGAATCCCGGGGTTCCTGGGACACGCGGCTTGAAGCGCTCATTGTTGATGCCATCCTGCGGGGTGAAAACACGGATGCGCTGCGCTCCCGGATCGCAGCGCTCGGCTGGAAGGCGCAGGAGCGTTTCACCGTGATGGTAGGCAATTCCCCGTCCGAGCCCAGCGCCAGCTACGTCAGTGAACTGCGGCGGATGGCGGGCCGGTATGCCGAAGATGCTCTGGTGGGAATCCAGGGCGACCGGCTGATCCTCATCCTCGGCGGCGTCCAGGACCGCGAAACCGCTTATGTGAAACTCAGCGAAATGTTCGCCCCGGGGCCAGTGGTGTACGGTCCGGAAGCCAGTTCGCTGCTGGAGGCCAGCAGCTCGGCACAGTCAGCCTTCGCGGGCCTGACGGCGGCACGCGCCTGGCCCTCGGCGCCGCGTCCCGTGGCCGCTGACGACCTCCTTCCCGAGCGCGTCATCTCGGGTGACGATGCGGCCCGCCGCTCCCTCGTCAAAAACATCTACCGGCCCCTCCTTGCCGCTTCAAACGGCCTGGTGGAGACGCTGGGCACATACCTTGAACTGGGCCATTCGCTGGAGGCCACAGCACGGGAACTTTTCGTCCACGCCAACACGGTGCGGTACCGGCTGAAGCGGGTTTGCGACGTCACCGGGTGGGATCCGCTCCTGCCGCGCGAAGCATTCGTCCTGCAGGCGGCCCTCGTTGTGGGGCGCCTTTCCGGCCCGCCCAAGTCCGCCACGGAGCGGCAACCGTCCCGGAATCAGACCTAAGGCGTTGTAGACTTCCTACAACCTGACCCCGTGAGGTTGGTGCGGACAAACACCGCTGGACCACACAGTAATTTGGAAAGCTGGTTACGTGCTTGCAATAGTCTGCCCTGGACAGGGCTCACAGACCCCGGGTTTTCTTGCCCCCTGGCTGGAACTGCCCCAGGTGGAAGGCCAGCTGGCCGCCCTCAGCGAGATCGCCGGGATCGACCTGGCGGCCCACGGGACCACCTCGGACGAGGAAACCATCAAGGACACTGCCGTTGCGCAGCCCCTGATCGTCGCCGCCGGACTCATCGCAGCTTCCTCGCTTTTCGACGTTGAACTCAGTTCCCTGCCGGTGGTCCTCGCAGGCCACTCCGTCGGCGAAATCACCGCCTCGGCCCTGGCCGGCGTCCTCACCCAGGACGAAGCCATGACGTTCGTCCGCGAACGCGCGAACAGCATGGCGGCCGCCGCAGCCGTTACTCCCACCGGCATGAGCGCAGTTGTTGGTGGCGATCCCGCGGAAGTCCTGGCAGCCATTGAGGCTGCCGGCGCCACGCCCGCCAACGTCAACGGGGCCGGCCAGACCGTAGCCGCCGGCACCTTCGAACAGCTCAAGGCCCTGGCGGATAACCCGCCGGCCAAGGCGCGGGTCATCCCGCTCAAGGTTGCCGGGGCCTTCCACACGAGGCACATGTCCCCCGCCGTCAGCGCCCTGCAGGCCATTGCGCCGCAGCTGAAGCCGCAGGCGCCGACCGTGCCGCTGCTGTCCAACTACGACGGCGGCGAAGTCACCGACGGTACTGCCGCCGTCGAAAGCCTGATCGCCCAGGTGTCACGGCCGGTGCGCTGGGACCTCTGCATGGAATCCCTGGTCAAGCGAGGCGTCACCGGAGTCATCGAACTGGCCCCGGCAGGCACCCTGGCCGGGCTGGCCAAGCGCGGCATGCCCGGCGTCAAGACCGTCGCGGTCAAGACTCCCGATGACCTCTCCGCCGCGCTGGCACTCTTCGCTGAACTGGAGGGCGGCGCATGAGCGTTCCCACACTGAAGCAGGCTCCCCTGCAGGAGCACACCCGCATCCTGGGTCTGGGCGCCTACCGCCCCGATGTCATTGTCACCAACGACGACGTCTGCCAGTGGATCGACTCGTCGGATGAGTGGATCCGCCAGCGCACGGGCATCGTGACCCGGCACCGCGCCGCAGCCGGCGTCAGCGTCATCGACATGGCCGAGGGTGCTGCCCGCGAAGCCCTGGCGAAGGCAGGCGTCGAAGCCACGGACCTCGGCGCCGTCATCGTGTCCACCGTGACGCACCCCTATGCGACCCCGTCTGCGGCCGCGAGCCTGGCTGACCGGCTCGGGGCAACGCCTGCACCCGCCTTCGACATCTCCGCAGCCTGCGCCGGGTACTGCTACGGCATCGCCCAGGCCGACGCGCTCGTCCGCTCCGGGGCCGCGAAGTACGTCCTGGTGGTCGGCGCCGAGAAGCTCTCCGATGTTATCGACAACCGCGAACGCACCATTTCTTTCCTCCTCGGCGACGGCGCCGGCGCTGTGGTGATCGGGCCGTCCGACACGCCCGGCATCGCCCCCTCCGTCTGGGGCTCGGATGGCAGCAAGTGGGATGCCATTGGCATGACCCGTTCCTTGCTTGATGTCCGGGACCTGGGCATGGCCGCCCGCCAGTCCGATTCCACCGGTGACCTTGCCCTGCTGGAAGAAGCCCAGGAGCTCTACCCCACCCTCCGGCAGGACGGCCAGACCGTATTCCGGTGGGCTGTGTGGGAAATGGCCAAAGTCGCCCAGCAGGCGCTGGACGCTGCCGGCGTGGAGGCCGAAGACCTGGTGGCTTTCATCCCCCACCAGGCGAACATGCGCATCATCGATGAGATGGTCAAGAAGCTGAAGCTGCCCGAGACGGTTACAGTTGCACGGGACATTGCCGACGCCGGCAACACGTCCGCGGCTTCCATTCCGCTGGCAACCCACCGCCTGCTGCAGGAAAACCCGGAGCTTAGCGGCGGGCTCGCCCTGCAGATCGGCTTCGGCGCGGGCCTGGTTTTCGGCGCACAGGTAATTGTCCTTCCCTAGCATCGTCCCATCAAAGGGGCCGCACCCGCGGCCTGATCCATTTCCGGCAGCCCCTGCCGGCAATACAAGAAAAGGAGCCATCAATGGCTAGCAACGAAGAGATCCTGGCCGGCCTGGCTGAAATCGTCAACGAGGAAACCGGCCTGGCCCCCGAGGCCGTGGAGCTGGACAAGTCCTTCACCGAGGACCTGGACATCGACTCCATCTCGATGATGACCATCGTGGTTAACGCCGAAGAGAAGTTCGGCGTCCGTATTCCGGACGAAGAGGTCAAGAACCTCAAGACCGTTGGCGACGCCGTCAGCTTCATCGCCGGCGCACAGGCCTAGTTACAGCTTCCGCCGCTCCTGCGGCATGGCCAGGGCTGCCGGTCCGGATGACCGGGCCGGCAGCCCGCCGTATTTCCAGCCACTTTTTGCTTTACCTGGCGCCGGCCTCCACACCGGCCGCGCCGGCCATCAAGATGCGGGACCCTCCGGCAGACGGAGACGGTTTCCCACCGACGAAAGAGTGATCCCATGACACGCAAAGTAGTCATCACCGGACTGGGTGCCACCACACCCATCGGCGGCGATGTACCCACAATGTGGAAGAACGCGCTCAAGGGGGTCTCCGGTGCCCGCACCCTGGAGGACGACTGGGTGGCCAAGTATGAACTTCCCGTGCACTTCGCGGCACGCTGCAGCACCCCCGCCCTCGACGTCCTTTCGCGCGTCGAGGCAAAGCGCATGGACCCCTCCACCCAGTTCGGCGTGATCGCGGCCCGCGAGGCGTGGGCCGACTCAGGCATCACCGAGATCGACCAGGACCGGCTGGCCGTGGCATTCGCCACCGGCATCGGCGGCGTCTGGACCCTGCTGGACGCCTGGGACACGCTGAAGGAAAAGGGCCCCCGCCGGGTCCTGCCAATGACCGTTCCCATGCTCATGCCCAACGGAGTTGCCGCGGCCGTCAGCCTCGACCTTGGTGCACGGGCCGGCGCCCACACCCCCGTCTCCGCCTGCGCCTCCGGCACCGAGGCCATGCACCTGGGCCTGGAACTGATCCGCTCCGGCAAGGCTGACGTAGTCATGTGTGGCGGCGCCGAGGCAGCCATCCACCCCATGCCCCTGGCCGCTTTCGCGTCCATGCAGGCCCTGTCCCGCAGGAACGACGACCCGCAGCGGGCGTCCCGTCCCTACGACATCGACCGCGACGGCTTCGTTATGGGCGAAGGCGCTGGTGCCCTGGTCCTTGAAGCAGAGGAACATGCCCTCGCCCGCGGTGCCCGCATTTACGGTGAACTGGCCGGCACATCCGTTACGGCTGACGCATACCACATCACTGCTCCGGACCCTCAGGGCCTGGGTGCCACCCGCGCACTGAAGGCTGCCATGTTCGACGGCCGGATCCAAGCCGAGGACGTTGTGCACGTCAATGCACACGCCACATCCACGCCCGTTGGCGACAAGCCCGAATACACCGCCCTGCGCGCCGCCCTCGGTTCCCAGCTTGAGAGTGTGGCCGTCTCCGCAACCAAGTCGCAGATGGGGCACCTGCTCGGCGCCTCAGGCGCCGTGGAGGCTGTGCTGACGGTCCTGGCCGTCTACGAGCGCAAGGCCCCGGTAACGATCAACCTGGAAAACCAGGACCCCGAGATCCCGCTCGACGTCGTGACGTCCGCACGGGACCTTCCCGCCGGCAACATCGTGGCACTCAGCAACTCGTTCGGCTTCGGTGGCCACAACGCCGTCGTTGCCGTCCGCAGCGTCTAGGACTTTCGGCCGCCGGCTTTCCGGGCCGGCACTGGCGCACAAAGGAGGAGGCCCCGCCATCAGGCGGGGCCTCCTCCTTTTGCTATGGAGCCTTGCGGTACTGCAAGGGGGAACGACGGCGGTCAGCCCACCTGGTGGAGCCAGCGCACAGGTGCGCCCTCGGCCGCGTGCCGGAACGGTTCAAGTTCCTCGTCCCACGCCTCGCCCAACGCGAGCGACAGCTCATGATAGACAGCGGACGGATCGCCGGCGCCCGATTCATAGGCATAACGGATCCGGTCCTCGGAGACCATAATGTTTCCGTGCACGTCCGTGACGGCGTGGAATATGCCCAGTTCGGGAGTGTGGGACCAGCGGCCGCCGTCGACGCCCTGGCTGGGTTCCTCAGTGACTTCGTAGCGCAGGTGGGCCCACCCGCGAAGGGACGACGCCAGTTTGGACCCGGTGCCGGGAGTTCCGGCCCAGGACAGCTCGGCCCGGAACATTCCGGGCGCGGCGGGCTGAGGGGTCCACTCAAGATCCGTGCGCTTGTCCACAACGGATCCAATGGCCCACTCGACATGAGGGCACAGGGCCGTAGGGGCCGAGTGAACGAACAGCACACCGCGGGTCATTGCAACAGACATTCCATCCTCCATAGCTCTAGGTACGTCTTCCCCAACGACCTGCGCCTGGACGGAACTTCTGCGCCTTGTGCTGCGGCGGCTGTGTCCTGCCTGGTTATTCAGCTGTATCAGATTAAACAGTGTCCGGACTCGATGTGCCGCATGAAGCCTGAGAGCTTCAAGAGGCACTTGAAAGTTGCCGGACGTGACTCTTATTGTGCCGTACCCCGCCTGGTTACGCCAGTGCGATGCGCCTCACGTCGGCTCAGGCCCTCGGGTGGGCCTGTTGGTAGCTTTTCCGCAGCCGGTCCACGGACACGTGGGTGTAGATCTGGGTGGTTGCAAGGCTGCTGTGGCCCAGGATTTCCTGGACGGCACGCAGGTCCGCGCCGCCGTCCAGAAGGTGGGTGGCCGCCGAGTGCCGCAGTGCGTGCGGACCCGAGGCCGAGGTGTCCCCCATGGCTTCAAAGAGGCCGTGGACAACGGAGCGGACCTGGCGCTGGTCCACCCGGCCGCCCCGGAGCCCGAGGAACAACGCCGGCCCGCTGGTGTCCTTTGCCATCAGCGGCCGACCCCGGCGCAGCCAGTCGTCGACAGCCAAGGCAGCCGGTACACCATAGGGAACGGTGCGCTCCTTGTTGCCCTTGCCGATCACCCGAAGTGTCCTGCGGTCCGGGTCCAGGTCGTCCACGTCCAGGCCGGCCAACTCACCCACACGGACGCCTGTGGCGTAGAGCAGTTCGACGATGGCCCGGTTCCGCACTGCCATCGGATCACCATCGGCAGCGCGTGCCTCAAGATCCTTCAACAGCCGCTCGAGCTGCGACGCCTGCAGGACCCCCGGGAGCGACCGCTCACGCTTGGGTGCTTTGAGCCGGAGGGCAGGATCGGCGTCGAGGTGCTCTTCCCGCAGGGCCCAGGCGGTGAAGGCCCGGATTGTGGCGGAGCGCCGCGCCAGTGTGGCCCGGGCCGCCCCGGACTGGCTCTGGGCGCCCAGCCACCGGCGGAGGGTTCCCAGTTCGAGGTCCTGGAGCTCCGTGGCCCCCTCGGAAGCAGCGAAAGCCAGGAGGCTTTCAAGGTCGCCAAGGTATGCGCGCCGGGTGTGGGGGGATACTGCCCGTTCGCCGGAAAGGTACGCGGCAAACCCTTCCATGGCCTGCAGGAGTGTCGGGGGCAGCCCGGGGGGCCGTTCAGCATGTTCCACCCTCCTACTTTCTCAGGTGCCGGCCCCGCATTGCGGCCGGACACGGCCCACCGGCGATCCGGGGCCATCGGTGAGGTGATGCTGACGCGTTGTCGGCCGGCGCCGGGTTGTTTTCAGTCAGTCGGTGGCTTTGCCCCGCTTCCAGCCGCCCCGTTCCGAGACTGCCAGCCCCAGGAGCCCCAGGCGGCCCAGCCCGGCCCGGACAGAGTCCTGGCCCAGGCCGGCGACTGCCGCCAGCTTCTCCACCGATGTGGTGGAGCGAAGGGGCAGTGCGTCCAGGAGGATCAGGTCCTCAAGCGTCAGCCCGTCCTGGACCTGCGCAGCAACCTGCCGCTGGTCCGGGAGGGCAGTCCCGCTGGGTGCGGCAAGCTCGGCGACCTCGGCGGCGTCGGTCACGCAGACCGCTCCCCCATCGCGGAGGAGCCTGTGGCAGCCGGCCGAGTTGGCGCTGTGCACCGAACCGGGAACCGCGCCGACGGCGCGGCCCAGGGTTTCCGCGTGGTGCGCGGTGTTGAGCGCCCCGGACCGCCACCTTGCCTCAACCACCACGGTGACGGCTGACAGCGCCGCAATCAGGCGGTTCCGCTGCAGGAACCTGTACCGGGTTGGCGCCGAACCCGGAGGCACTTCGGCGAGCACAGCTCCCCGGTTGCAGACAGCCCGGAGGAGGTCCTCGTTTCCTGAAGGGTAGAAGCGGTCCACCCCACCGGCCATGACGGCGATGGTTGGAACGGCTCCCGAGCCGCCGGCAAGTGCGGCCCGGTGGGCGTGTGCATCGATGCCATATGCCCCGCCGGAGACCACTGTCATCCCCCGCTGCGCCAGGGAGTACGCAAGGTCACCGGTAACCGAGGCACCGTAGCTTGTACTGTCACGGGAGCCCACCAAGGCGATACTGGTTTCCAGGGCGGGAAGGGGCTGTTCGTGGCCCCGCCACCAGAGGCAGATGGGCTCCTGGATGCCGAGATCGGCAAGCTGTGCAGGCCAGAGCTCGTCCGAAGGGACGATCAGGCGGCCGCCGAGCCGGGCCATAGTAGCCAGGTCCCGCTCGGGTGCGAGATCCGGGATCCGGGGTTGCCACCGTTTCAGGGCCGCGGCCAAACCTGACCAGCTTGCGGACGGGCCGTTGTCCGTCAGCATGACTGAAATTTCCTGTTCGAGCCCCGGCCCCGCGGCCACCTGGCCCGTGGCAATCCGAAGCCCATCCACTGCTCCTGCCACCTGGACCAAGGCAAGGCCTGCGGCATCCTGCGGTTCCATCAGACGCGAGAGCGCAGCACGGGCGAGGCGTTCCGGGGTCATGGTTGTTTCAGTGGCGCCGGTCATGCCGCGGCCGCCGTTGCCTGCCGCAGGCCCAGCGCCTGCCCCACGTCGTTTACATCCGGAGCATCCCGCAGGCCAAGGTCGGCCAGCGTCCAAGCCAACCGAAGGACGCGGTCGTATCCCCGTGCCGTCAGTATTCCGCGTTCCAGCGAGTGATCCAGAATCCGGGTAACACCGGGAGGCAACCGCAGTTCGCCGCGGAGGACCCGGCCGGACACCTGGGAGTTCGTCTCCAGCCCGAGGGGACCAAGCCGCTGTACCTGGCGTTGGCGTGCATCCCTGACCCGACGGGCCACTGATGCGGTGTCTTCCTCGGCGCCGGCCTGCCCGAAGTCAGCCAGCGAAACCCGCTCAACCTGCAGCTGGATGTCTACCCGGTCCAGCAGGGGCCCGGACATCCTGGCAAGGTACCGGCGCCGCATCATGGGCGTGCAGGTGCAGTCCAGTCCTTTGCCTGAAGCCTTGCCGCAGGGGCATGGATTGGCTGCCAGCACCAGCTGGAACCGTGCCGGGTAGGCTGCTGTCCCGGCTGACCGGTGAATCACCAGCTCGCCGCTTTCCAGCGGCTGCCGCAGCGCATCGAGCACCCTGCGTTCATACTCGGGCGCCTCGTCGAGGAACAGCACACCGCGGTGGGCGCGGGATGCAGCCCCGGGCCGCGGCAGTCCGGAGCCGCCGCCAATAATGGCCGCGGCGGTAGCTGTGTGGTGCGGGTTCTCAAAGGGCGGCCGCCGTAGCAGCTGGACCTGTGACGAGGGCAGTCCGCAAAGGGAATGGATGGCCGTCACCTCCATGGATTCGCGGTCCGCAAGGTCCGGCAGGATCCCCGGCAGCCGCTCCGCCAGCATGGTCTTCCCGGCTCCGGGCGGCCCGGTGAGCAGCAGGTGGTGGGCGCCCGCCGCCGCCACCTCCAACGCTTTGCGGGCCTCTCCCTGCCCGGACACATCTGCCATGTCCGGGCAGGGGGCCGCTTCCCCCGACGCTCCTGCATCGTCCTCGACGTCGTCGGGCTCGAAGTCCAGGGCAAGCTCCTGGGGGTCGGCACCGAAATCGAGGGCGAGCCGTGCCAGGGTCCGGTATCCGCTGACGTTGGCTCCGGGCACCAGAGAGGCTTCGGCGAGGTTTGCCTGCGCCACCACAACATCGGGGTACCCGGCCTGCACAGCCGCCATGACCGCGGGGAGTATGCCGCGGACAGGCCGGAGCCTGCCGTCAAGGCCAAGTTCGGCGATGAAGACGGAACGTCCTGTGGGCCGGATGTCATTGGCTGCCCGGAGCACCGCCATGGTCACGGCGAGGTCAAAGCCGGAACCGCGCTTGGGCAATGAAGCAGGGATCAGGTTGGCGGTGATCTTGCGGCGGCTGAGGGGTATCCCTGAGTTCTTTGCCGCGGAGCGTATGCGCTCCCTGGCTTCGTTCAGCGCCGCATCCGGAAGTCCCAGAATCACGAACGCCGGAAGGCTTTGGCCAATATCGGCTTCGACCTCAACCATGTAGCCGTTCAGGCCCACGAGCGCCACCGAATAGGTGCGTCCGAGCGCCATTCAGCCCACCCCCTTGAGGTGCTCCACCACGGGATTGCCGCCGCCGTCGTCAACCACAGCGATGACGTCCACGCGGCGCAGCGGCATCCTCAGCTCACGGTCCCTGCACCAGGCCGCGCCGAGCCGGTGCAGCCGGGCAAGCTTGTCCGGTCCCACCGCCTCGAACGGGTGGCCGTAGTCAAGGGACCGGCGCGTCTTCACCTCAGCGATGACCAGCGCGTCCCCGTCCAGCGCGACCACGTCAATTTCGCCTTCGCTGCAGCGCCAGTTGCGTTCCACTATCAGCATGCCGAGGGTCTCGAGATAGCCGACGGCGAGGTCTTCGCCATGCCGGCCGAGCAAATCTTTGGCTTTCATTTCTACCTCCGCAACCAGCCTGCGGGCGTGAGGTTGCGGAGGACAGGGAGCTCATCCCCTATGTGCATGACGGCGGCGGTGTGGAGGGATAGTCCACGTGGAGGGCCATGCGCCGCGGACCCCGCGGCGCTATTGGAGCCGGCGTACCCTAGTTGCCCAGGTCTACGTCTTTCGGCAGTGCCAGTTCCTCGTTCCGCGGAAGTTCTTCCACGTTAACGTCCTTGAAGGTGAGGACGCGGACGCTCTTGACGAAGCGTGCAGACCGGTACACATCCCAGACCCATGCATCAGAGAGGGTCAGGTCGAAGTAGACCTCGCCATCGGCGCTGCGGGCCTGCAGGTCCACGTGGTTGGCCAGGTAGAAGCGCCGTTCGGTCTCGACTACGTAGCTGAACAGTCCGACAACGTCGCGGTATTCACGGTAGAGCTGCAGCTCCATGTCGGTTTCATAGTTTTCAAGGTCCTCGGCACTCATGCTTCCATCTTGCACCATGTCCGACAGTGCCGGAGCCGCAACGGCCCCGGAGCAGGCGCAGAGGAGGCCAGGAAAGGGGTCAGTCCCCGCCCGGCATCTCGCCGGCGCCCTGGAGTTCCCCGCCCAGGAGGCGCCAGCTCACCCGGTGGTAGGGAGTGGGTCCGGCGGCACGAAGCACGTCGCGGTGCAGCACCGTGGCGTAGCCCTTGTTGATTTCCCAGCCAAAGTCGGGATACTCGGCGTGAAGTTCACGCATGGTCCGGTCCCGCTCAACCTTGGCGATGACGCTGGCCGCGGCCACGCTCAGGCACTGCATGTCCGCTTTGATCTTGGTGTGCACCGGAGCGTCGCATGCTGCCTCCGGCACCTCCTGGTCGAAGAGCGACAGCTGCTCTGCCGGGGAAAGCCAGTTGTGGCTTCCGTCCAGCAGCACCATGTCCGGAATGACCCCGGCGGACAGGATGTCCTGCCAGGCCCGCGTTCCGGCCAGCCGCAAGGCCGCAATGATTCCCAGGGCGTCAATCTCGTGAGCCGAGGCATGCCCCACCGCGGAGGCCACGCTCCAGCGGCGTACCAAAGGCTCCAGCCGCTCGCGCTCGGGGGCGCTGAGGAGCTTGCTGTCGCGTACCCCTGCCAGGGGCTTCTGGCGTTCAAGGTCGACGACGGCGATCCCCACGCTCACGGGACCGGCCAGTGCGCCGCGGCCCACCTCGTCTACCCCGGCAAGAAGCCGCACGCCCCGCGCCTTGAAGGTCCGCTCATGGCGCAGCGTGGGTGCTTTGCCGCGGCCCGTGACCTTTGACGATCCGGACCTTGGCTTGGCGGGCGCTTTGGCCGTCCCGGCGGCTACTACCTGGGTCATGGTCAGGGCGCCGCGGGGACGTCGCGGAACACTTCAGGGTAGTTCCCCAGGGTGGTGATGCGGTTGAGCGGCCAGGCGATCACCGCTGCTTTGCCTTCAAGGTCGCTGAGGTCGATGAAGCCGCCATCGGACTCCATGTGGGAGCGGGAGTCGGCGGAGTGGTTCCGGTTATCGCCCATCACCCATACCTTGCCTTCCGGGACCGTGACGTCGAAGTTGCGGACCTGCGGGACTTCTGCCGGGTTGATGTAGGCCTCATCCACCGCGGTGCCGTTAATGGTCAGCTTACCGCCGGCGTCGCAGCAGACCACGTGGTCGCCCGGCAGCCCGATGACCCGTTTGACGAGGTGCTGGTCGGTGTTGTCGGGGAGCAGGCCGACAAAGGTCAGGCCGTCCTGGACCCAGGTGAACGGCCCCTTCGCCTCGGGTGCCGCCGGCGGGAGCCAGCCCTTGGTATCGCGGAAGACGACGACGTCTCCGCGGCTGAGGGCGAAGGGTTCCGGCACCAGGAGGTTAACGAAAATCCGGTCGTCAATGTCCAGGGTGTTCACCATGGACTCGGAGGGGATGAAGAACGCGCGGAACAGGAAGGTCTTGATGAGGAAGGACAGCACGACGGCGATCACCACCACTGTGGCTACTTCCTTGAGCCAGGCAAACAGCGGGCTGCCCGAGTCCTTGCCTGACGGCTTGCCCGCGGCCTTGGCAGCCGAGCGGCTGGGAGCCTGGGCGGGCTCTGCGTTGCCGTGCGCGGCTTCGGTCCCGGCGTCAGGCGCGGGATCCGGAGCCGCGGCTGGTTCGGGTGACTGCCCGGCGGGCTCGTCCGCGGCTCCATCGCGCCGCGGTTCGGGTGTCCGCGCGTGGTTCTCGGGCATCTACTGTCCGTTCTCTGGGGTTGGTGCAGCCGCAGCCGGCCTTGGTACTGGAGCAAATCTATCAAGCGGCCAGACGATCTGGACGGGCCGGCCGATGACACGGTCCAGCGGAACCATGCCGCCACCGGGGGCCCCCAGCAGGCTTCGCGAGTCGGCGGACACGGACCGGTGGTCGCCCATGAGCCAGAGCCGGCCTGCCGGGACCACTGAATTGAATTTCTGGGTGCTGGGCACGTCTCCCGGGAAGACGTAGGGTTCGTCCACGGGGTGGCCGTTGACGGTGACTTTGCCGGCCGCATCGCAGCACACCACGGAATCCCCGGGCAGTCCGATGACCCGCTTGACGTACGTGGTGTCGCTCCCTGTCAGCCCCAGCCACCGGGTGGCCGCGGCCGCGGCGTCCGCCAACGGCCCCTTGCCGCTGTTGAGCGGGGCAAACGTGCCGCGTCCGTCGAAGACCACCACGTCCCCGCGCCGGATGGGTTCGGCCGTGAAGTCGGTCCGGGACACCAGGATCCGGTCCCCGCCTTCCAGCAGGGGCTCCATCGATTCCGAAGGGATGAAGTAGATGTCCAGCCACAGCGAGCGGACCAGGCCGCTGATGACGACCGCGAGGAAAAGTGCAAGGAACGCAAAACGCCAGCCCGGTTTCCTGGGCTGGCGTTTTGTCTGGTCCATAAGTCCGTATCCTGGGCGCTGGTGCTGATGGCTCCGGCGCTGGCCGGATACGGCTGCGGCCCAGCCTTCGTAGGTCCGGAAGGACTTACTTGGCAGAGGAGAAGTCGCGCTTTTCCTTGATCTTTGCAGCCTTACCGCGCAGTGCACGCATGTAGTAAAGCTTGGCGCGGCGGACGTCGCCCTTGGTGACAACTTCAATCTTGTCGATGATCGGGGAGTGTACCGGGAAGGTACGCTCCACGCCGACGCCGAAGGACACCTTGCGGACCGTGAAGGTCTCGCGGACGCCGTCACCCTGGCGGCCCAGGACGAAGCCCTGGAAGACCTGGACGCGGGAGTTCTTGCCTTCGATGATGTTTACGTGCACCTTGAGGGTGTCGCCTGCGCGGAACGCGGGGACGTCAGTGCGCAGCGAAGCTGCATCGACGGAATCGAGAATATGCATAATTGCACTCCTGGTGAACGCCACAGGTCATTCACTTTAGGTCACGGCCGGGAAAGCCCTGCGCCGATGGCGCATTGGGAGTATCCCGCCCGAAGGTAAGTGGTCCGGCCGCCTCACTGGTTGACGAGGCCGGTTGTCAGGCTGTTGGTTGCGCTCCCCCTGTGGCAGGTGCGGACCCAGCAGACACAAGGATTAATTTTGCCACAGCGGCGCCCGTACAGCCAATCCTGCGCGGCTTCAGCCGGCGGGTTCCGTCTTGCCCGGCCGTCGGACCGGCCTGCCGTCGATGATGTCGTAGCCGAGTTCCTGCAGGGCCGAGCGGTCGGCCCTCGGAAGCTTCCCGGCGTCGAATGCCTCCAGCAGGTCCGGACGCCGCTCGGACGTCCGGCGGAACTGTTCATGCCGCCGCCACTGGGCGATCTTGCCGTGGTTTCCGCTCAGCAGGATCGCTGGCACCTCACGGTCGCGCCAGACGGCGGGCTTGGTGTACACCGGGTACTCCAGGAGGCCGTCCGAATGGGATTCCTCCACCAGGGATTCGGGATTTCCCACGACGCCGGGCAGCAGCCGCCCAACGGCCTCCACCATGGCGAGCACTGCAACTTCTCCCCCGTTGAGGACGTAGTCGCCCAGGCTTACGGGCCGCACGTCGAAGTGGTCGCCGGCCCATTCGATCACGCGTTCATCGATGCCTTCGTAGCGTCCGCAGGCGAAGGCCAGGTGCTCCTCGCCGGCCAGCTCGTGGGCCAGGGCCTGCGTGAAGCGCTCCCCTGCGGGTGACGGAACGATGAGGACGGGCTTGCCCTGGTGTCCGGGCCGGGCTTCGGCGACAGCGGTAAGCGCCTGGGACCACGGCTCCGGCTTCATGACCATGCCCGCGCCGCCCCCGTAGGGAGTGTCGTCCACCGTACGGTGCCGGTCCGTGGTGAACGACCTGAGGTCGTGGACACGCAGGTCCAGGATGCCGTCCTGGCGTGCCTTGCCGATCAGGGACAGCTCCAGGGGCGCCAGGTACTCGGGAAAGATGCTGACGACGTCGATGCGCATCTAGTCGGTGCCTTCCGGTTCCGCCGGTGCGGCTTCGCCGGAGTTGACTTCGAAGAGCCCGTCCGGCGGGGTGAGGAGGATGTAGCCGTCGCTGACATTGACTTCGGGGACAATCTGCTCGACGAAGGGAATCAGGATCTCCTCGCCGCCCGGGGTGGTGACCATCAGCAGGTCCTGCGCCGGTGCGGTGTTGAGGGCAGTCACCTTGCCCACCACCGTGCTGCCCACCCTGGCTTCGAGGCCTACCAGCTCATGCTCGTACCAGCCGTCCTCATCGTCCTCGTCCAGTTCCGCTGTTTCGATGAAGAGCTTGGCGCCGCGGAGCGTCTCAGCCTGGTTGCGGTCCTCGATTTCCTCGAAGGCCAGCAGCAGGATGTCCTTGTTCCAGCGGGCGCTGCTGACTGTCAGCGGCCCGGACTGCGCCGGCTCCACCACGAACTCCACGCCGGGGACGAAACGGTCCCCAGGGGCGTCGGTCATTACCTGGACCGTGACTTCCCCGCGGATGCCGTGGGGCTTGCCGATGCGGGCCACCTGGAGCTGCATATGTTCCTCTGTTCGGGTTGGTGCATATTGTGTTGGTTCGTGAAAAAACTCCGGCCCCTCCACCAGATGGTGGAGGGGCCGGAGAGCAAAACTGGTGTTGCCGGACGCTCAGCGGCGGCGGTCGGTGTCGACAACGTCGACCCGGACCGGCTCGCCGCCGGCCAGCGCTGCCACGACGGTGCGCAGTGCACGCGCCGTGCGGCCCTGGCGGCCGATCACCCGTCCCAGGTCATCCTGGTGAACACGAACCTCGAGGGTATCCCCGCGGCGGTTGTTCTTCGAATTGACCGTGACGTCGTCCGGGGAATCAACGATTCCGCGGACCAGGTGCTCCAGCGCGTCTGCCAGCAACTTACTCAGCCTCGGTGGTCTCTGCTTCGGCTTCGGCTGCCTCAGTCTTGGAGGCCTTCTTGGTAATGGCTTCCGGGATGATGACGGAACCCTTCTCCGGTGCGACGAAGGCTTCCTTCTCGCCCTTGGTCTTCAGGGTGCCTTCCTGGCCCGGGAGGCCCTTGAACTTCTGCCAGTCACCAGTGATCTTGAGGATGGCGGCAACCTGCTCGGACGGCTGGGCGCCGACGGAGAGCCAGTACTGTGCACGCTCGGAAGCGACCTCGATGTACGAGGGCTCTTCGGTGGGGTGGTACTTGCCGATCTCTTCGATGGCACGGCCGTCACGCTTGGCGCGTGAGTCCATGACGACGATGCGGTAGTACGGGGCGCGCATCTTGCCGAAGCGCTTAAGGCGAATCTTTACGGCCACTTTTGTGGTCACTCCTGTTTCAGAAAAGGGGTGAACCCGGCGTTCTGCACCCGTGGGGCGGGCCGTACTTGCGGGTTCTAAGGACAGGATCCAGACGCGGAGAGAGGGGCCACGCAGATCGAGTACCTGTCTATTGTGCCAGATCAGCGGGAGGATTTCGACTTGACACCCAGGGCCCGCGGGGACGGCGCCGTCGCTTCCCCGGATTGTCCTGCAAGGGGAAGGTCAGGCTGACCAGACGTACAGTCCCGACCGCTCCGAATCGCCGATTCCGCCGGCCAGTTCAGCAACCTGCCGGATGTAGGCCTGCGCCTGCCCGGCGTCGAACGGCATGTCATCCTGCGCCGCCCACTGCGCAGCGACGTCCTCGAGGACGTCGCCCTCGCCCTCAGTTTCGTAGGTAAGCAGGTCAGCCAGGGCCCGGACCATGGCCGGGGGGACGGCCAGCAGGGAATCACTGGCTACGTCCACCATCGTCAGCTCGTAGTCGGCGCCGCCCGCGTGGACCGCGGTACCGGCCAGGTCTCCGAGCTGCTCCACTTCGAAGTCGCTGATACCGGGGATCCGGACCGCGTCGGCGGCCGGCGGGGTGCCCCCACTGTCAAGGGTTCCAGCGCGCTTCAACGCGGCATCGTGTGTGGCTACGAAGATTTCGGTAAAACCCATGGGAAGTGACCTCTTCCGTGTACTGTCCGGCGCGCCGGGGACACCCGCCTGGCGTCCCCGGTCTATCGGCTTCAGCCTAGTACGCGTAAGGGGTGCTCAGCGCACCGCAACCCGGATGCTGTTGCGCCACGGATCCTCGAAGCGCAACTCAGCCCCGGTGTGGTGCGAGGAGACCCCGGCGACCTTCAGGCGGTCAGCGAGCGCGCCGACGTCGTCACCGGACGGCACCTCGATGAGGACCTCGCCGAGGCCAAGGGTGTCTTTCCGCGGACCGGCGCCGCGGCTGTTCCAGACGTTCATGGCCATGTGGTGGTGGTAGCGGCCCGCGGAGACGAAGAGGGCCTGCCCGTGCCAGCCGGCGGTCTTTTCGAACCCGAGCGTTCCCACGTAGAAGTCGCGGGCGGACTGGACGTCGCCTACCTGGAGGTGGACGTGGCCCACTCCGGCGGTGGTCTGCCGCTGCCCCTGGAGGGATTCTTCGGAGAGGTGCTGTTCCAGGTAGCGCTGGGGCGGCAGCGCCAGGCTGTCCATGACCACGTCGGTGCCGTTCCAGGACCAGTTGCTTCGCGGGCGGTCCCAGTAGAGCTCGATGCCGTTGCCTTCGGGATCACTGAAGTAGAAGGCCTCGCTGACCAGGTGGTCGGCGCTGCCCGTGAACGAGCGGGGCTCGAACTGGGCTGCGGTGGCCACCGTGGCGGCGAGCGCCGCCTGGTCTTCGAACAGGAGGGCCGTGTGGAACAGGCCGGCTTCTCCCCTGCCGGGGATGGTGAGGCCGGGGGCCGGGGCGAGATGGACCAGGGGCTTGCCGAGGCGGCCGAGGTAGAGGCCGCCGTCCTGCTCAGCGACCACCTCGAGCCCCAGTGCGCGCTGGTAGTAGTCGGTCATGACCTTCATGTTGCCGACCTTGAGCATCACGGTGCCCATGGCGAGGTCGGCAGGAAGAAGATCCTGGCTGGTGGCTTCTGCACTCATTGAACGCTCCCTCTACTGGAGGCCGTCCGGATGAGGCGGCCTGTCATGAGTTAAAATTACTTGAAGCTTCAATTTATTCCAAGTGCGGGGTGGATGTTGTGCTTAGCGGACCACGCGGCCACCCAAAACCACGTGGGATGGGTGCGCCACGGTGTCCAGGGTCCTCCGGGGATCGTTCCGGAACAGCACGACGTCGGCCCGCGCCCCTTCCGTCAGCCCGTCAGCACCCAGCCAGGCCCGGGCGGCCCAGCTGGCCGCGTTGAGCGCCTCGGCTGCGGGCAACCCAGCCGCGTGCAGGGCAAGGATTTCGTCCGCAATCCTTCCGTGACGGATCACGCTGCCGGCGTCCGTTCCGGCGAAGATCTGCACTCCGGCTTCCCAGGCCTCCCCTATGCGTTCCAGCCGTCGTTCCCAGAGCGCCAGCATGTGGTCGGCGTACACCGGAAACTTGGGCCTGGCTTGGGCGGCAATATCAGGGAACGTGGCGATGTTGACCAGCGTCGGAACGATGGGGACGCCCTGCTCCACAAACCGCGGCAGGTGCCGGGGCAGCAGGCCGGTGGCGTGTTCGACGCAGTCGATCCCGGCGTCGAGCATCTGGTCCAGGGTGTCTTCGGCGAAGCAGTGGGCGGTGACGCGGGCACCTTCGTCGTGTGCGGCACTGATCGCATCACGGACGACGCCGGCGGGAAAGGAGGGTGCGAGGTCGCCGGCGCTCCGCTCGATCCAGTCCCCGACGAGCTTGACCCAGCCGTCGCCGTCGCGGGCTTGCTTGCGCACGGCCTCCACAAGGCCTTCAGGCTCGACCTCCTGGGCGAAGCCCCGGAGGTAGCGGCGGGTCCGGGCGACGTGCCTGCCGGCCCGAATCAGCAGCGGAAAGTCGCGGCCACCCTGCATCCACCGGGTGTCGGCGGGCGATCCCGCGTCCCGGATCAGCAGCGTTCCTGAGTCCAGGTCGGCACGGGCCTGGGCTTCGGCCTCCCCGGCGTCCACCGGGCCGGCAGGGCCCAGGCCGATGTGGCAGTGGGCGTCGACGAAGCCGGGCAGCACCCAGCCGTCGAGCACAACGTCCGGACCGGCCTCCGGGCGGGTAAACGTCAGGCGTCCGTCCACGGACCAGAGGCCGTGCCTTTCGCTGTCCGGTCCCGTGAGGGCGGTGCCGCTGAAACCAATGATGTAGGGCATGGATGCCTCCTCTTCCTGCCCGGTCAGGCTAGCACCGGCAAATGTGACAGGGCCGTTAGCGCTTGTCCCTGCAGGGCGTGTGGTAGCTTCGTTCCTGACCACACGGGTGCCCTTGCAGGGGCTGAGATCGGGCTGACGCGGCCTGCGACCGTCGAACCTGTCCGGGTAATGCCGGCGAAGGAAGTGAGTATTCCTTGAATACACCCAAAACAGTGCTGACCCCTGCCCAAAACCACCCCGCCGGAGCCACGCCTGAAGTGCCTGTCACCCAGTCCCTGAAGTCGCACTCGCTGGCCTACATCGATGATCCGGAGCGCGGGATCCGTGTCCCGGTCACGGAGATCGCGCTGGAGCCCTCGCCCAACGGGCAGCCAAACGCCCCTTTCCGCACCTACCGGACAGCGGGGCCGGGAAGCGACCCCGTGCGCGGCCTCAGCCCCTTCCGGTCGGAATGGATTGAGGCGCGCGCTGACACGGAA
Source organism: Pseudarthrobacter sp. 10T415 (assembly GCF_056394175.1). Classification (NCBI taxonomy): domain Bacteria; kingdom Bacillati; phylum Actinomycetota; class Actinomycetes; order Micrococcales; family Micrococcaceae; genus Pseudarthrobacter; species Pseudarthrobacter sp. 10T415. Next base: position 19,654 of record NZ_JBFTHJ010000030.1, read on the forward strand.
GAGTACAGCGGAAGGGAACGGAACCTGCTCGACGACGGCCGCTCGGCCGTACGCCGCGGCGCCGCCTCCGCGGAGTGGAAAGGCGGGCGCCCGGTGCCCCGCCGCGCCGTCGACGGCCGGACTGTCACCCAGATGCACTATGCCCGGAAGGGCGTGGTGACGCCGGAGATGCGGTTCGTGGCACTGCGGGAAAACTGTGATCCGGAACTGGTCCGGAGTGAGGTGGCGGCCGGACGGGCGATCATCCCCAACAACATCAACCATCCGGAGTCCGAACCGATGATCATCGGCAAGGCTTTCCTGGTGAAGATCAACGCCAACATCGGCAACTCCGCCGTGACCAGTTCCATCGCCGAGGAGGTGGACAAGCTGCAGTGGGCCACGCGGTGGGGTGCCGATACGGTGATGGACCTGTCCACGGGCGACGACATCCACACCACCAGGGAGTGGCTCATCCGCAACTCCCCCGTGCCGATCGGCACCGTGCCCATCTACCAGGCCCTGGAAAAGGTCAACGGCGAGGCGAACGCCCTCACGTGGGAAATCTTCCGCGACACCGTCATAGAACAGTGTGAACAGGGCGTGGACTATATGACTGTCCACGCCGGCGTCCTGCTCCGCTACGTGCCGCTGACCGCCAACAGGGTTACCGGCATCGTGTCCCGGGGCGGGTCGATCATGGCGGGCTGGTGCCTGGCGCACCACCAGGAGAATTTTCTCTACACGCACTTCGATGAGCTGTGTGAAATCTTTGCCCGGTACGACGTCGCGTTCTCGCTGGGTGACGGCCTGCGCCCCGGTGCCACCGCGGATGCCAACGACGCTGCGCAGTTCGCGGAACTGGACACGCTGGCCGAGCTGACGGAGCGCGCCTGGAAGCATGACGTGCAGGTGATGGTGGAGGGGCCGGGCCATGTCCCGTTCCACCTGGTCCGGGAGAACGTAGAGCGCCAGCAGGAACTGTGCAAGGGTGCGCCGTTCTATACCCTGGGGCCGCTGGTCACCGATGTAGCTCCCGGCTACGACCACATCACATCAGCCATCGGCGCCACCGAGATCGCCCGCTACGGCACCGCCATGCTCTGCTATGTCACGCCCAAGGAGCATCTGGGACTGCCCGACAGGGACGACGTGAAGACCGGGGTCATCACCTACAAGATCGCCGCGCACGCCGCTGACCTGGCCAAGGGCCACCCCGGAGCGCACGAACGGGACGACGCCTTGTCCAAGGCCAGGTTCGAGTTCCGCTGGCGGGACCAGTTCGCGCTCTCGCTCGACCCCGAGACGGCCGAAGCGTTCCATGATGAAACGCTGCCGGCCGAGCCCGCCAAGACGGCACACTTCTGCTCCATGTGCGGGCCGAAGTTCTGCTCGATGCGGATCAGCCAGGACATCCGCAACGAGTACGGGTCGGCGGAGGCGCAGGCCGCGATAGCAGAAGCGGCATCCGGGATGCGGGAGAAGAGCCAGGAGTTCCTGGAATCCGGCGGCAAGGTGTACCTTCCCGAGCTGAAAGTCCCGGCCGGAAGCTGAGCCTGCCGCCGGCGGTGACCGGCGGTTGCTGTGGCCGGCCCGGGCGGCTAGGACGCCCGGGCCGGTTCACTCCGGCTGACCTCGGCGAGGAACTGCCGGATTGCCCGGTTGCCGTCCGCTGAGTCGTGGGGCCGGTGCCCGCCGGCGGCGACACGGTGCAGGGCACCGGTCTCCCTCAGGTACCCGGCGATTTCTTCGTACAGCGGTTCCCAACCCCCGGTGAGGACAAGGGTGGGGACTCCTGGGACGATGTGAAGTGGCGCCTCCCATGAAGGGGACTGCAGCCGCAGCCGGCGGGCAGAGCGCTTCTCCTCCAGGGTTGCTGGCTGGTGCAGGTCTGCGGCGTAGACGCGGCGGACGAACTCCCGCTGGAAGTCCTCGTCGCTGAGTTGGTGGCGGACGTCGAACAGCGGTTTCATCATCCGGATGTGGGCGGCTGTTGCGGGCAGCTCCGCGGTGAGGGACAGGCAGGCCGGCTCCACCAGGGTCAGCGAATGCACGAGGTCCGGGCGCTCCACGGCCGCCATCATGGCCGGAATGGCTCCCTGCGCATGGGCCACAACGTGTCCGCCGGCAGCACCCCGCCCGTCATCGCCCAGGGAACGCAGCACGATGGCCGTGTCCTCCGCAAAGGAGGACTCCAGGGGTTCGGCGGTGCTGTGGTATCCGTGCCGGCGGAGGAACAGGGCGTCGTACATCAACGCCATGCCGTGCTGCCGGGGCCAGGCGGCGGCGCCGAAGCTCCCCGAGCCGTGCACGAACACTACCCTCTGCTTGAACATCCCCCAACCCTATTCCACGGCGCCGGCATCTTAACGAAATAGCGCCAAGTGTCGTTGGGACGTTTCCAACGACACTTGGCGCTACTAGGCGGCAGTGTTCCTAGTTGCCCAGGAACTTGTCGAAGCCCTTGGGCAGGTTCAGCTGGGAAGGGTCAAAGTCACCGGACTGCTGGCCGAAGGAAGCTCCGGTGGGCAGGGCCTTGGATGCGTTGGCGCGACGCGCTTCGGCGTCCTTGCGTTCCTGGGCGGCCTTGGCCGGGTTTCCTGACCGGGCCTTCTTCTTCGGCGCGTTCTTCGCGTTCTTCCGGGCCCCGCCGCCGGCACCGGGGAGGCCGGGCATGCCTGGCATCCCGGGCATGCCGCCCTGGGCCATCTTCTTCATCATCTTCTGGGCCTGCGCGAAGCGTTCCAGCAGGCCGTTGACCTCGGAGACGTGCACACCGGAACCACGGGCGATACGGGCGCGGCGCGAACCGTTGATGATCTTGGGGGCCACGCGTTCGTGCGGGGTCATGGACCTGACAATCGCTTCAACGCGGTCGATCTCGCGTTCGTCGAACTGCTCCAGCTGCTGGCGGATGTTCTGGGCGCCGGGCATCATCATGAGCATTTTCTTCATGGAGCCCATGTTGCGGATCTGCTGCATCTGGGCCAGGAAGTCGTCCAGGGTGAAGTCTTCCTGGTCGGCGAACTTCTTCGCCATCCGGGCAGCTTCGTCTTTGTCCCAGGACTTCTCGGCCTGTTCGATGAGCGTGAGGACGTCGCCCATGTCCAGGATGCGCGAGGCCATCCGGTCCGGGTGGAACAACTCGAAGTCGTCCAGGCCCTCACCGGTGGACGCGAACATGACGGGCTTGCCGGTGACCGAGGAGACGGACAGCGCGGCACCACCGCGGGCATCGCCGTCGAGCTTGGACAGGACGATGCCGGTGAAGTTGACGCCCTCGTCAAACGCCAGGGCCGTGTTCACGGCGTCCTGGCCGATCATCGAGTCGATGACGAAGAGGACTTCGTTGGGCACGATGGCCCGGCGGATCTGGCGCGCCTGCTCCATCATGTCCGCGTCGACGCCGAGGCGGCCTGCGGTATCCACGATGACGACGTCGTGCAGTTTCTGGCGGGCTTCCTCCACGCCGGCCCGGGCAACGGCCACGGGATCGCCCGCCGGCTGCTCCAGCTCGGTTGAGGTTGCACCCGGGTGCGGGGCGAAAACAGGGACGTTGGCCCGCTGGCCCACCACCTGCAGCTGGGTGACGGCGTTGGGCCGCTGCAGGTCACACGCCACCAGCATGGGGCTGTGGCCCTGGGACTTCAGCCACTTGGACAGCTTGCCCGCAAGGGTGGTCTTGCCCGCGCCCTGGAGGCCGGCAAGCATGATGACGGTGGGGCCGTTCTTGGCCAGGCGGATGCGCCGGGTCTCGCCGCCGAGGATCTCCTTGAGTTCCTCGTTGACGATCTTGACGATCTGCTGGCTGGGGTTCAGCGCCGCTGATACCTCGGCGCCCAGCGCCCGTTCGCGCACGCGGCTGGTGAATTCCCGCACCACGGGAACGGCAACGTCCGCGTCCAGCAGGGCGCGGCGGATCTCCCGGACGGTGGCATCGACGTCGGCCTCCGTCAGGCGGCCCTTGCCGCGGAGATTCTTGAAGGTTGCTGTCAACCGGTCAGAGAGTGAATTGAACACGCGCCGTGAACTTCTTTCAGGAGATGATCGGGACTCGACTATCTAGGGTACCAAGTCGGGCACGCCAGATGGCATGCTGGCAAAATGACGAGCCAAACAACTGTCAAGACCCTGCTCATCCTCGGCGCCTCAGGCGACCTCACAGGCCGGCTGCTCCTGCCGGGACTGGCCCGGCTGGTGGCCGCCGGCCGGGCGGACGGCCTCCGCCTCGTCGGTGCCGGATCCGACCCCTGGACGCCGGAACAGTGGCGGGAGCGGGTGCAGTCCTCCTTCGCCGCGGCTGCGGAGACCGCGGAGCCGGACGGCAAGGACGCGCTAGCTGCGCTGGAAAAGGACACGGCGTACCACCAGCTCGATGTCACAGCCGCCGGCGCCCTCGCTTCCCTGCTGGAAAGCCTCGACGGCCCCACCGCCGTCTATTTCGCGCTGCCGCCCAGGATCAGCCAGCTGGCGTGCGAAGCGCTGCAGCCCGGGGAGGTGCCGGCGGGGACGCGGCTGGTGATGGAGAAGCCCTTTGGCTCCAGCGAGGAGTCGGCGCGGTCCCTGAACAGGACGCTTGCCCGGCTGGTTCCGGAGGACCACATCCACCGCGTGGACCACTTCCTGGGGAAAGCCACGGTCCTGAACATCCTGGGACTGCGTTTCGCCAACAACTTCCTGGAGCCGGTATGGAACCGGCGGCACGTGGAGAAGGTGGAAATCTTCTTCGACGAGGATCTCGCACTGGAGGGCCGGGCACGGTACTACGACGGTGCTGGCGCCTTGCGGGACATGATCCAAAGCCACCTCCTGCAGGTGATGGCCCTCCTGGCCATCGAACCGCCGGCAACCCTGGGTGAGCGGGACCTTCGCGACGCCATTGCCGCAGTCCTTCGCGCGGCCAGTGTGGCGCCGCCGTTTACCGACTCCACCCGGCGGGCACGCTATGGAGCGGGCACGGTGGGAGGCAAGACGGTACCGGATTATGCCCGCGAGGACGGCGTGGACGCGGACCGCGGCACAGAGACTTTGGCTGAAATCCGGATTGGAATCGACAACTGGCGCTGGAGCGGTGTTCCGTTCATCCTCCGGTCCGGCAAGGCGCTGGGCAAGAAGCGGAAGGAGGCTGTCATCACTTTCCTTCCGGTGCCGCACCTGCCGCAGGGTTTCACGGGCGTCGACTCGCCGAACCAGCTGAGGATCGGATTCGGGCCGGACACCCTGGAGTTCGATGTTGACGTCAACGGCCCCGGAAACATTTTCAGCCTCGGCCGGGTCACCCTCGAGGCGGAGCTGAGCGCCTCCGACCTCCTCCCCTACGGTGAGGTCCTTGAAGGCGTACTGACCGGGGACCCGCTATTGTCCGTGCGGGGTGACACCGCCGAGGATTGCTGGCGCATCGTTGAACCGGTACTTCAGGCCTGGGCGCAGGGTTCCGTTCCCCTTGAGGGGTACGACGCCGGGTCGGCGGGTCCGGCGGCCTGGGCCACCTCCCGGGAAGGGCAGTGAGCGGGGGCTGATTTTGAGGCCGGCCCGCACTCCTTAAGAGCGGAAGCGGGGTGGGCGGGAACCTTCCGGTTCCCGCCCACCCCGCTTCTGTCTGCCCGTTCCCCTGTGGCAGGGGCCGGCCGGATGACTGTCCTAGATGGCGGCTACGCCGCGTTCGCCGGTCCTGACCCGGACTGCTTCAAAGACATCCATGGTCCAGACCTTTCCGTCACCTGCCCTGCCGGTGTTGGAACTGGCGATGATGACGTCCAGGATGTCATCGGCCTGCTCGTCCGTAGCCAGCACCTCTACCCGGATCTTGGGCAGGAGGTCCACGTTGTACTCGGCGCCGCGGTACACCTCGGTGTAGCCCCGCTGCCGGCCGTAGCCGCTGGCTGCGCTGACCGTCAGGCCCTGCACTCCGTAGGCCTCCAGGCCTTCCCGGATTGCTTCAAGCTTCTCGGGCCTGACGATTGCGGTGATCAGTTTCATGCCCCCACGCTTTCCTTGCCTGTTGCGGTTTCTGGCTTCTTGGCATCTGCTGCAGCGGCGCTGCCGGCGGTTTCTGCCTGGTTCTTGCCGGTGATCATGTCATGCAGCGGCTGGAAGCTTCCGCCGTGTCCGGAGAGGCCGAACTCGTAGGCGGTCTCGGCGTGCAGGCTGAGGTCCACACCCACCGTTTCCTGTTCCTGCGAGACCCGGAAGCCCATGGTCTTGTGGATGGCCAGCGCGATGATCGCCGTCAGGATGGCCGAGTAAGCAATCGCGATGCCTGCCGCTGCGAGCTGTGCCCACAGCTGGGCGAAGCCGCCGCCGTAGAAGAGGCCGCCGCCCACACCGTCGGCGGGCAGTGCGATGAAGCCGAGGGCAACGGTGCCGATGATGCCGGACACGAGGTGGACCCCAACAACATCCAGCGAGTCGTCGAAGCCCCAGCGGAACTTCAGGCCCACCGCCAGCGCGGAGGCCACGCCTGCCACGACGCCGAGGCCGAGGGCACCCACGGGGCTGACGTTGGCGCAGGCCGGGGTGATGGCCACAAGTCCTGCGACCACACCGGAAGCGGCGCCGAGGGACGTGGGGTGGCCGTCGCGGATCCGCTCGGTGACGAGCCAGCCGAGCATGGCAGCGGCGGGAGCGGCCAAGGTGTTCACCCAGATGAGGCCGCCCTGCTCCGCAGTGGTGGCAGCGCCGCCGTTGAAGCCGAACCAGCCGAACCACAGGATGGCAGCGCCCAGCATGACGAACGGGATGTTGTGCGGGCGGTGGTTGGGATCCTTGCCGAAGCCCTTGCGGTTGCCGATGATCAGGACCAGAACCAGCGCCGCAACACCGGCGTTGATGTGAACCACGGTGCCGCCGGCGAAGTCGATAGCGGGGCCGAGGGCCTTACCCACTGCTCCCTCGGGACCGAAGAGGCCGCCGCCCCACACCATGTAGGCAAGCGGGCAGTAGACCAGGGTGACCCAGACCGGGACGAAGACGCTCCAGGCGCCGAACTTGGCGCGGTCAGCGATAGCGCCGCTGATCAGCGCAACGGTAATGATGGCGAAGGTTGCCGCGAATCCCGCCTTGATGAGCCCGTCCGGCGTATCGATGCCTTCAAGCCCGAAGGTGGCAAACGGGTTTCCCACGATCTGCAGGAAGCCTTCGCCGCCCGTCATGGAAGCGCCCCACAGAATCCAGACCACGCCGACCATGCCGATGGAGATGAAGCTCATCATCATCATGTTCAGTGCTGCCTTGGCACGCGTCATGCCGCCGTAGAAAAATGCCAGGCCCGGTGTCATGAACAGCACGAGCGCTGCCGACACCATGAGCCAAACGTGACCTGCGGTAAGTTCCATGGTGCACGTCCTCTCTTCCGAATCTTGCGGAGTCCTCCGCCTGCCAACGCCCTTTGCGTCCTGTAACGAGTGTGTCGGCGGCGTGTTTCGCCCGCAGAGGATTTAGATTGCCGGACTGTTACAACAACCTCTAGGAAGTAAATGGTGCATATCCGCCTTGTTACGGTTGTGTTTCACCACTCCCGCCGGCAGCCGGCGCCCCACCCTGCAAGGAACCGTGCATCATGATGGCAGAAGCCCGCGCCAGCGGCACCGCTTCAAGGATCCTGGCCCGCCTGCGGCCCGGCCGGGACAAGCTTCCCCGCGATATCAAGGTGATGCTGGCCGCCGCGTTCCTGATCGCGCTGGGATTCGGGCTTGTTGCGCCTGTATTGCCGCAATTCGCCACAACATTCGGTGTGGGCAATACGGAAGCGGCCGTGATCGTGGCCATCTTCGCGTTCATGCGGCTCATCTTCGCCCCGGCCGGCGGTGCCCTGATCGCCAAACTCGGGGAACGGCCGGTCTATGTGTCGGGGTTGCTCATCGTGGCGGCCTCAACGGCGGCCTGCGCCTTTGCCGGGAGTTATTGGCAGCTGTTGCTGTTCCGTGGACTGGGCGGTGCAGGTTCGGTGATGTTTACGGTCGCTTCCATGGCCCTCGTGGTCCGGCTGGCGCCGCCGGAGAGCCGGGGCAGGGTGTCCGGCGCCTACGCCTCCGCGTTCCTGATCGGCAACGTCTGCGGACCGATCGTCGGCGGCCTGCTTGCGGGGTTTGGCCTGCGGGTTCCGTTCCTTGCGTACGCGGCTGCCTTGGTCATCGCGGCAGCGGTGGTCCAAACGCAGCTGAGCCACCAGCGGCGCGGCTCCGGACCGGCGGCCAACCGGGCGCCGGATATGCCCTTCGGCGAGGCCCTGCGGAGCGGGGCTTACCGGGCCGCACTGGCATCCAGTTTTGCCAACGGGTGGGCTACGTTCGGGGTCCGGATGGCCACCGTCCCGCTGTTTGCTGCGGCGGCCTTCGGCGCCGGTCCCGAGGCGGCCGGGCTGGCCCTGGCAGTATTCGCGGCAGGCAATGCAGCGGCGCTGTCATTCTCCGGCCGCCTGGCGGATTCGCTGGGACGCAGGCCCATGATGATGTGGGGGCTGGCGGTGGCGGGGCTGGCCACCGCGGGCATCGGTTTCGCCCCGGGCCTGCCATGGTTCCTTGCCGCCTCCGCACTCGCCGGCATCGGTTCGGGCCTGTTCGGTCCTGCCCAGCAGGCCGCCGTCGCAGATGTAATCGGCAGCGGCCGGTCCGGCGGCAAGGTACTGGCGGTCTACCAGATGACGTCCGACGTCGGTGCGATCGTCGGCCCCGTCCTGGCCGGTGTGCTCGCGGACCGGCTGGGCTTCGGCTGGGCTTTCGGTGTCACGGGCGGGGTCCTGCTACTGGCCGTCGTTGCGTGGCTGGCCACGCCGGAAACACTTCGGCCCGCCACGTCACAGGACGCAGCGGGCCGGAAGAAGGGCTAGCTGTAATTCCCACTGAGGTTGTGAACGCGGCTGATGGGGGTTTTGCCTCCGATGCCGGTATGGGTTCTGTGGTGATTGTATGCGTGTAGCCAGTCTGGGTAGGCGGCGGCGCGTTCGGCTTCTGTTATGTAGGGTCTGGCGTA
>NZ_JBFTHJ010000031.1:0-20667 GCF_056394175.1 Pseudarthrobacter sp. 10T415
CGCCAAAGGCATGGTCCAGGACCTCAAAGAACCAGCCCAACAGGCCATGGACAACGTCAAAACCACCGCCACCGACGGCATCGAACACGTCAAAACCGACAGCCAAGACGCCGCCACCGACGTCAAAGACCGCGCCACCACCGCCAAAGGCACCATCCAAAACACCTAGGCAGGCGCGGCAACTGCACGTCATTCCGTAGGCAACTGCATTACACGACAGGCCGGCCCCGCCCACCCGCGGAGCCGGCCTGTCTGGTTGGCCCCCTGACCGAGAGGACACCCCCATGGCAACTCATGACGCATCCGAAACCAGTACCGCGAAGGCGGGGCAGGCACCGGATCCAAACGACTCCAGGAAGCCTGACAGCCCCAAGGAGCTGGATAAGCAGAACTGGAAATACATCGCCAAGAAGACACTGCGCGAGTTCAGCAAGGACCAGTGCCCCGACCTCGCCGCTTCCCTGACCTACTACGCGGTCCTGTCATTGTTCCCGGCCATCCTGGCCCTGGTGTCCCTTATCGGGCTGTTCGGCGATCCGCAGAAGACCACGGACGCGCTCCTGCAGATCGTCAGCGGGTTCGTCCCGGGCGAGACCGTGGACACCATCGGCGGGGTTGTGAAAGACCTGGCCAACGCCCCTGCGGCCGGATTTACCCTGGTCATCGGCCTGGCCACCGCGCTCTGGTCGGCTTCAGGGTATGTGGGTGCTTTCGGCCGTGCCATGAACCGCGTGTACGAGGTGGACGAGGGACGCCCGTTCGTCAAGCTGCGCGGAACCATGCTGGCCGTGACCGTGCTCGCGATTGCCATCATCGCCATCCTCGCCGGCATGCTGGTCCTGAGCGGCCCGGTGGCAGAGGCTGTCGGCGGCTTTATCGGGCTCAGCGGGGTTTTCCTCGCCGTCTGGAACATCGCCAAGTGGCCCGTGATGGTGGCCCTCATCATCGTCATCATCGCCGTCCTCTACTACGCCACACCCAACGTCAAGCAGCCCAAGTTCAAGTGGATGAGCATGGGGTCGGGTATCGCCCTGGTCGTTTTCCTGCTGGCCTCCCTGGGATTCGGCTTCTACGTGGGGAACTTCGGCAACTACAACAAGACCTATGGCGCCCTGGGCGGCGTGATCGTCATGCTGCTGTGGCTCTGGATCCTGAACATGTCGCTGCTCTTTGGAGCCGAGTTCGACGCCGAGACAGAACGCGGCCGCCAGCTCCAGGCCGGCATCAAGGCAGAGGAAACCATCCAGCTGCCGCCGCGCGACACCAAGAAGAGCGAAAAACTGCAGGCCCAGGAAGAAGAAGACATCAAGCATGGCCGCGAACTGCGTGAGAAATATGCCGCGGAAAACGGGGACAACGGCGACGCAGAGGCCACCGGCGCCGGGGAAAACGCGCCCACTGAACCGCACCGGGAACGGGTCCGGGACAAGGTCCGCGACCGCGCCACGCACGGCACGCCGGAAGACGATGACCGGGGACCCCAAAGGCACTAGGCAGGACCCCCGAATTGGTGGAAGATTAGTCAGGTCCTGAAGAGTTCCCGGGTGCGTGAAGCCCGGGGTTAGGCGGGGCCGGCGGTGAGATGGCCTCTTCTGAGACCGAGGCCAGTCCCCCCAGTCGCCGTCGGCCCCCTGGACGGATTCCGCCCGGGCGGATCTCCCACGTGACCTGGCCATATGCCGTGGCGCGCAAGGCTCGCATAACTGGACAAACTGCCCGTGCTGAAATACCTTCATGTTTACTTACCTTGCCGGCCAACTGATGGCAGGGCCGCTGAAGCAGACACGGCGGAAATCACGGTCAAACCTTGTGAGCGGATATGCCTGCCAACCATTTTGAAGATTTTCTTGCGGACGCAGTTGTTCCGGCAAAGGAGCCCGGCCTGGGCCTCGGCCGCGACGAACTCTACGGCCTGTACACCAGCTGGTGCCTGATCAATAAGGTCCAGCTCCAAGCGCCTGAAGACCTGTGGGCAGCCCTGAAAGTGAAGGGCATCGATCCCGACAGCAACAACCTCTCCATGACCGGCCCCGCGGCAGCTGACTACATTATTGCCAGCGCACCCGACCTGGTCTGAGCGCTAACCGAAAGGGCTGCCACGGCTTTCCGTGGCAGCCCTTTCGTGTCTCCTCAGCTCCTCCGCTCAGCCCTCTGCGCCGCGCGGGTCAAGGGCAAGGGCAAGGAGGTAGCCGGCGAACCCGCGGGGAGCACGCGCCTCCAACCTGCCGGAGGTGATGACGCGGTTGCTGTCGGTAGCGGCGATCACCGCGCCTCCGCTGCGCAGCTTCCTGACAAGGCTCCTGTCCTCCCCGGATTCTGCGGCGGGAAATCCACCGGCTGCCAGGTAGGCGGATGCACGGACACCGAGGTTGGCGCCGTAGACATGGTGGTGGTTGTCCTGTAGACGGTGCCGCGCATGCCACCGTTGCAGCAGCCCCGTGTCCATCCCGTCAGAGTCCGGTTCCACGGAGCCCAGCACAGCGTCGGCGCCGGCATCAGCCAGTTCCAGTTGCCGGGTGAGCCAGTGCGCAGGAACGCGGGAATCGGCATCGGTGTTGGCAATCCAGATTTCCCCTGCGGGAATACCCAGGGCACCGGCCTCGGCCAGGACCGCCCTGTTCCCTTCCCGCCTGCTCCGCCCAACGCTTCGGAAATCAGCTGCCAGGACGTTGAACCGGGGATCTGCCGCAGCGAAGCGGCCAGCCACGGACGCTGACAGGTCGGTGCAGGCGTCCAGGACTACCAGCACGCGGACGCCCAGTCCGGGGCGCTGCACCTGGAGGTCGCCGACGGCGGTGCGGGCAGCCTCAAGTGCGGCACCCAGGTGCCGCTCTTCGTTGTGGGCGGGGACAACCACGCCAAGATGGCTGACGCGCTGGCCGGTTGGAGCTGTCATTCCGGGGCCGTCCTGGCCGGAATGGGAGCCACGAGGACCTCGAGGAGGAAATCCCGTTCCCGGTACATCCCTGCCTGGCGCCAGCTCAGCCGCTCCCTGGCGAGGGCGTGGACGGATTCGCCATCAAGCTCCCAGCCCGCCACCGGGTGCCTCCAATGGCAGAGCACCAGCGTCCCGCCGGGCTGCATGGCAGCCTCCACCCGATCCCACAGGTCGGCAAGCTCATCGCGGGCAAGGTAGTAGCCCACCTCGGACACCACGATGAGGTCGAAGGAGCCCTCCGGCCAGGCTTCCGGAAGCACGGCCTGCTCCACGGTGACGTGGTGTGCCCCCGCCAGCCGGTGCCTCGCGTGTTCCACGGCCACCCCGCTCGCGTCCACCGCAAGCAGGCTCCGGCACCGGGGTGCCACGTCCGCCGTCAGGGTGCCGATGGAGCAGCCGATTTCCAGTCCTGCCCCGTAGGAGGCCTCCGGCAAGGCTGCCAGCGTCAGGGCACGCTTGCGCTGTTCGTACCAGCTGGAACTGTAGTTCCAGGGGTCCTCGGTGCGCTGGTGCACGGCGTCGAAGATTTCCGTGGCCTCGCCGCTGCTGTGCACGGGGTCCCCCGGTTTCCGCGGCGGCGTCCAGGCAAACATCTCGAACCCCCTGGCGAAGTGCCTCAGGAAGCCCTCGCTGAGCAGCGCTTCGTCACCCGCGGCATTCGACAGCGGCAGGACCTGCGTGGCGTGGGCGGCCATGGCGCGGTCCTTGGCGTCCCGCGCGGACGGGTCAAGGTGTAACCTCATCCAGTCACGCCAGTCCGAATGGTCCGGGCCGGCCCAGTGCCAGTACCAGATGGGATATTCGAGCAGGCCGTGGCCGCCCTCGGCCGCAACGTCCGCCGCCACTGCACCCAGGGCGTCATGGTCGGCGTGGCCGTCGGCCCGGTAGGGCGCCACCACCACCACGTCGCGGCGTTCCCCGGGAATACCGGCGAGCCTGGCTGCGGCCTGCCGGACCGCATCAGCGATGACGTCCGCGTGCAGGCCCAGTCCGCGGTCCGGCAGGCCGAGGAAGCGCCAGCGGCCCTCCAGCCCCAACTCCGTGAGGGCTGCCCCAAACTCCTCCAGCCGGACTTTGGCGAGGCGTTCGGGCGTGTGCGTTACGGACTCCGGGTGGGAGCCCTCGCCTGCCGTGCAGAGCAGCACTTCCACGGCTGCCCCCAGCTCGCGCAGGCTCGCTGCCAGCCCTCCTGCGCCAAGGGTTTCGTCGTCGGGGTGGGCCGCGAGGACCACAAAGCCCAGGGCGGCCAACTCGCCGCTGTCCAGGGGCAGCTCAGGGGCGGCGGACAATCCGGCCGCCATCCATGACGATTCGGCGGTGCCCAGGTCCGCGTGGGAGAAGGTCACCATGGGCAGTCACCCTTGAGGGTCAGCGCACCCAACTGGGCGTCGTCCCGGCGCCCGTGGTGCTGCCTGACATAGAGGGCAAGGTCAGCCACCCGCTTGGCGTACGCGGCGTCGAACGCCAGTGGCCCGGGGCCGCGGTTGGCCGTCACCAGCTGGAGGACGTGGTCGACGGCGGAGGCAACAGTTCCGCGGACACGCTGGGCTTCGCTCCAGCCGCTGCTGCACCCGGCCGCGGTTCCAGAGGCGTCCACGCGCTCGGCGGCCCTGGTCAGGTACTGCAGTGCCGAAACGAGGATCCGGTCCGTTTCGCCCAGGGCAGCGAGCGCCAGCTGGTCCGGCTCGCGGCCCGATTCCGCGCCTTTCCGCAGGCCGTCCCGGAAGTCGCGGGCAACGCCCACCGCTCCCCCGAGCCAGCAGGCGGCAACCCCCATTCCGCCCCACGCGAAGCCGGGACGGCTGTGGTACCAGCCGCTGCCGCCCACAGCCGCAGCGGGTACCTTGTCGAAGTGCACCGTACCGCTGGGAATCTCGCGAAGTCCGCGGGCAATCCATTCCGGCTCCTCAGCCGTTACCCCGGCGTGGCGGAGGTCAACGGCGAACGCTGCCCGGCCGCCGTCGTCCGTGTGCGCGGTGATGACCGCCTGGTCCAGCCGGCCGGCCAGGGAGCACCAGGGCTTTGACCCGTTCAGGACGTACCCGGCGCCGTCGGCTGTGGCCCGGAGGCGGAGCCCCGGGCCCTCGGCTGCGAAAACACCCCAGGAGCCTTCGCCCGCGTCTGCCGCTGCCGCTGCCTGCTTCAGGATTGCCACGGCGTCGAGGTGCGGTTCGAAGACCCGGGCGGCAGCGACATCGACGGCGGCCACGGAAGCGAGGAGCTCCCACAGCTGTGCGGTCCGGCCTTCGCCCGGCAACGGCCAGGAGCGTCCAGCCGCGACGGCGAGCTGAAGCAGCGCCGGGACATCCTCTGCTGCGCCGCCCACAGCCGAAAGACCGGGGGCAAACCGCGCGAGCTCTTCCGCCGTTGAACTGAGAAGCACGGGCCGGACGGGGCTGCCGCCGTTTTCCGGTTTTCCTTGCAGTGTGCCCCGACCGTTGTCCGGGCTGTCCCCCACCGCCACCTACTTGCTGGCCGGCTCGGTCACCGCGGCGGTAGGCGCCATGGTTTCGGCGTTGACCATCCAGGCCAACTGCTCCAGCCGTTCGATGATCTTGTGCAGCAGGTCTGCGCTGGTGGGGTCCTCGTCGTCGACGTCGTCGTGGACATCGCGCATGGTTTTCACGGTCCGCTCCAGCCGTGTGGTGATGAGCTTGACGGTGTCCTTCGTGGACGTGAGGCCCGCGGGGAATTCAGCCAGGCGGTTGTCCGCTGTGACCGTGCTGCTGCGGCCGTCCGGCAGGGCGTGAAGGGCCCGCATGCGCTCGGCCACCTCATCGGCGAACAGCCGTGCCGCCGAGACGATTTCATCCAGCTGCAGGTGCAGGTCCCGGAAGTTGGTGCCCACGAGGTTCCAGTGGGCCTGCTTTCCCTGCAGGTGCAGTTCAATCAGGTCCGTGAGGACCATCTGCAGGTTGCTGGCAAGGGTGGGTGATGCCTTCATCGTTTTCCTCCATTGCGGCCTGTCCGGCTGCCCGCCAGCCGAACACTTATTCTAAGCATACTTATCAATGGAGGTCCGGTGGGCGTTTGAGGGCGTTGTCAGGTGATACGGGCGAGGGCGAAACCATCCCAGCCCTTGGAGCCCACGGTCTGGATGACGGTGGCATCCAGGCGGGGATGCTCCCCCAGCAGGGTGAGTGCGTCGATGATGCCTGGGGCATTCACGGGATCCATTTCCGGATCCAGGACGGCACCTTCCCAGATGGTGTTGTCCAGCACCACGGTGGCGCCGCGCCTGCCCAGCCGGACGGCCCAGTCAAGGTAGCGGCTGTTGTTCTCCTTATCCGCGTCAATGAAGATGAAGTCGAACGGCTCGCGGCCCTCTTCCTCCAGCGCAGCCAGCGTCTCCAGTGCCGGGCCCAGCCGGATTTCCACCTTCTGGCCCAGGCCGGCGAAATCGATGTTGGCCCACGCCACCTCGGCGTGCTTGGGGAGGAACTCGCAGGTGACCAGCGTGCCGTTGGCGGGCAGTCCGCGGCCCATCCAGATGGTGCTGAAGCCGGCAAGCGTACCGATTTCCAGGATGCGCCGGGCACCGGAGAGCTGCACCAGGAGCATCAGCAGCTTGCCCGCGTTGGGTGCCACCTCAATGGCCGGCATACCCGCGTCGGCCGCGGACCGGATGGCCTGCTCCAGCGCGGGGTCCGGGTGGACCACCACCCGCGAGAGGAACTCTTCGGTGGCGATCCATTCCGGCCGGGGCTTGTGCTCGAACATGGGCACAGTTTGGCACGCAGTGATCAGCCGGTCCAGAGGCTTCCGGAGGGCGGCAAACCGACTGCCCCCGCAGCGCAGGGGACGGTAAGGGGCTGGTCAGGAGCCGTCCGTGAGCGCCGCTTCGAGCCGGTCCACCTTGGCCGTCAGTTCGCCCGAATAGCCGGGCCTGATATCGGCCTTGATCACCAGGGAAACGCGGCTGCCGTACTGCCCCACGGCTTCGGTGGCCCGTTTGACGACGTCGAACACCTCATCCCATTCGCCTTCGATGGTGGTGAACATCGAATCGGTTTTGTTGGGCAGGCCCGAGTCGCGGACGATCTTGACCGCGGCGGCAACGGCGTCGTGCACGGAGGCGTCCCCCGGGCGTGAACCTCCCGCGGGAGTACCTGACGGGGCGACTGAAAAGGCAAGGAGCATGGGGCAAGTCTGCCACTGCACGCCACGGGGCAGAATCCGCCCCGGCAGGGCCGCCGTCACAATAAGCTCCTACCCCTCAGTAACGGTGAAGGGCGAGTACTCCGTTGCTAACCTTTTCGCATGAGCCTCGCAGTCGCCCGCAAGCCCCTCCGCGCCGACGCAGCGCGGAATGTGGACAAGATCATCACCGCGGCGCGGCAGTGCTTCCGGGAGTTCGGACCCGACGTTCCGCTGCAGACCATCGCTTCCACCGCCGGCGTTGGACCGGCCACGCTTTTCCGGAATTTCGCCGACAAGGAAGAACTCGTCCTGGCCGCACTGAACCGGCAGTTGCGGATCTCGGTGGACCCCGTGGTTGACGGCGCCCTGGCTGACATTGATGCGGCCAACGGGCTGTTCCGGGTGCTGGAAGCCCTGATGGACGCCGCCAGCGCTGACGCCAACCTGCTCGGCGCCGTGGCCGGGCGCCGCGAGCTCCTGACCGGCATCACGGGCTCCCTGATGGATTCCCTCAGCGTCCTGCTGGTCCGCGGGCAGGGCCAGGGCAGCCTGCGGCAGGACATCTCCATGACGGACATGTTCCGCCTCCTGGCCATGCTGATTTCCGTGGTGGACACCATGGAACCCGGATCGGACGCCTGGCGGCGGCCACTGGCGCTGGTGGAGGACGCCATCAGGTCCACGCGACCGGCGCGTCCGCTGCCCGCCCATGTGCCGGTGCCGGCTACTGCAACAGCGCAGCAGCCGGGCAGCCTTCGGGACTGACAGCCGGCCTGCGGGCGGGCGGCAGGTCCCCTGCCCTGAGGCCCGGACCGCACCAGACCGGACGCCGCGGGCGGCGCACCTGTCCGCGGGCCATTGTGGGGGTTCCCGCCGGTGCCCTAGACTTCACTCAGGGTTACGCAGCCAGCCTCAGTTCTTCCTCCCTGGAGCGACCCGTGAAGCATTCCCCCGCGCATTCGGCGCGCTAGAGCGGCATCCCATGAATACTCCCCAGCTTTTTTCTTTCCTCAGCGATCCCCGCGATCCCGAAGAAGTCCTGGCAAACTTGCCCGCCGAAGACCTGGCCGGCCTGTTGGACCTTCTGTTCCAGGAACTCGACACTGTTGAACCTGCCTTCGGCGCGCAGGCCTGGTATGACCTTGCCCTTGAAGAGAGCAACCGTCGGACGGTTTCGCCGGACGGGGCGGCACACGGCGTGGCGTAACCGCCCCCGCCCGTCCGGCCGTTAGGCCCCTTCGTTATCCCGTTGACCTGAACCTGGATCCCCTGCAGCAGCTGTGCCTGCATTTACTGTGCCTGCATCAGGTGCAGCGCCATTTGCGCCGGCATCGGTGGCCGGCTGCTCGCTGTAGTCGTTGGGGACGTGGTCCCTGGCCTCGAGGAGATGCTGCTGCAGCTTCTCCTCGGCGTCCCTGCGGCGACGGGCGGTGTCCCGCAATTCCCTGGTGGATTCGGAGCCGTGGGGTGACTTGTCGTTCATCGCGGGTCCTCCTTCTGGCGGCGCCAGGCGTAGGTTTTCGCCGCCGCCGTGTGGCGGGCGGCCTGCTTACAGTCCACCACAGAGGGTTGCGGCCGGCCGGTGAGGCGGCTATCCGGCAGCGGCATCCGCGCGGCGCCGGATCTCCCGGTGGACGGCGGCATGCAGCGCCGGGACGGGCGAGCCAGGTTGCAGGTCCAGTCCGTTCCTTAGGCTGCCTGCCAGTAACTCCAGGTCCGCGGCAGGGACATCGGACAGCCCGGCGAAGCGGGTGATGAAGTGCTTGGCCGGGAGACCGGTCCGGCGCCGGGGGTTCTTGCGGTGGGATCGGCCGGCTCTTTCGCCGGCGTGCTGCTGATTTTCCATGGTGGCCGTTCACAGGTAATCCAACGGCCAACTGCATAGCCGAAATTATGATACCGCCGGTCCCGCCCATTTCCTGTGAGCCAGATCACGTCATTTCCAGCCGGCCATCCTGAGGAGGGCTGCGGTGCCGGCCCCAACAATGACCACCAGCAGGAAGGGCGCCCGCAGTGCCAGGGCGATGGCTGCCGCGGCAAGCGCCCCCAGCCGGGCGTCTGCGGCAAGTGCCTGCCCGGTGGCCGCGGCGTTCACCACGGTCAGGGAGGCGAGCAGTCCGATGGTCATGGTGCCGGCGATCCGGGACATGCGGGGGTTCTCCAGGAACCGGGCGGGCACGAAGTAGCCCACCAGTTTCCACGCATAGGCCAGTACGCAGGACACGAGGATCCAGAACCAGAGATTCATCGGCCGGCCTCCGCCGCGTCGCCGGGCCCGTGCCGGTGGTGGCCGCCGTAGGGTTCCACATCGGGTTCGAGGCCCTCATCGCTGCGGCCGTGGCTGAACCAGCCAATCAGGGCCGCCACCAGCGCCGCCACCAGAATGGGCACTCCCGCGGGAACGAACGGCACGGCCAGCACGGTGGCCACGGCGCAGACGACGGCTATGGCCACCGGCTCCCGGCCCTTCAGGCGCGGCCAGAGCAACGCCAGGAAGGCGGCCACCGCGGCGCCGTCGAGCCCCCACTGCTTGGGATCGCCGAGTCCGCTGCCGGCCAGCGCACCTACTGCGGTGAAGAGGTTCCAGAGCACGTAGATGCCGATGCCGGCAGCCCAGAAGCCACGGCGTTGCTCGGCAGGATCAGCCTGGCCGGTGCTCGTGGCCGTGGACTCGTCGATGGTCAGCTGGGCGCCGACGTATTTGCGCCACCCTTCCGGTCGCAAGAGGGCATTAAGTTGCATCCCGTAGATCCCGTTGCGCATGCCCAGCAGGGTGGCAGCACTCATGGCGGCAATGCCGGAACCGCCGCCGCCCACCACGCCGATAAACGCGAACTGGGAGCCGCCACTGAACAGCAGCAGGCTCAGGGCCATGGTCTGCCAGAAATCCAGGCCGGAGGTGACGGACAGGGCACCGAAGGACACGCCGTAGAGGCCGGTGGCAATGCTGATGGAGATCCCCACCCGCACGGCGGGGGACGCCATCAGCTTCACCGCGGGCCGTCCGGGCCCGTGTTGCGAAGGCTCCAGGCCCAGGCGATGAGGGGTGCCTGCAGCGGCAGGCGGACCGTGTGGATCCGCCGCTCGAGCGGCGTCCCTGCCGGGCTGTAGGCGCGCCGGAGCGCGTCAACGTGGCCAGCGAGGAAAGCCGTGAACATCGCGGCCACGGCAGTGGCGGTGACCTTGCGGGTGGCCGGTATGAGGAGCCCGACGGCGGCCGCGGCCTCGATCAGGCCGGACGCGGCGATCCATTCCTCGCGCGAGAGGACGGCGAAGGGGCCGTTGGCGCCGGTGGGCACGGTGCCGGGGGCGGGGTCTTCACGGCAGAGGTAGTCGGGAACCACCTGGCGGTAGAAGCCGGGGCTTCGGAAGTGCTTGCCGGCGCTGGCCAGGAGCAGGGCGCTCATCGCAGCAGCGGACAGGTTTCGTGCAGCCCGGCCGGAGCTGGGGAAAGGCATGGCTCCACTCAATCACAGCGCGGGCACCGGCAGAAACCACCGCGCACCCCCTTGTTCAGGGGTGCGCGGTGGGGCTGCTGCCGATGTGCGCCTCCGAATGCTCAGTCTCCGTCCGGCACCCAGTCCATGGCGGAGCTGCCGTAGGGCGGTGGCGGGCCCGGGTAGTCCAGCGGCTGCCCCTCCACCAGCAGCGGAGGCCCGACGTACCGCAGCTCACCGTAGGAACTGGCCACGGTGCGGTATTCCGGCGACAGCAGGGCCTGCAGTCCGTGCGGGTTCGGCGGAAGCCTGAAGAGCTCCTCCGCTGTCCGGGCGAGTGACAGTCGGGCCGAACCACCGGCGCCGCTTTCATGCCGCCGGGCGAGGAGGGCTACCGCCGCGGCGGCTGCCCCGTAGCCTGTAGCGTGATCCAGGGCCTGGACCGGCAGGGCACCCGACCGCCATCCGGCGTCGTCCGTCATTCCGTACAGGTGGGCAATCCCACTGGCGGCCTGGACGATGCTGTCGAAGCCGCGCAACCTGCTCCACGGCCCATCCATCCCCCAGCTGTTCAGTGTGACCACCGCAAGGTCCGGCCGGGTGGACAGCAGGGACGCCGCGTCAAGGCCGAAGCGGTCCAGCGAGCCGCCGCGGTAGCCGGTGATCACGACGTCGGCCCCGGCCACCAGGTGTTCCAGCGCGGCGCGGGTGCCGGGCCGGCCGAGGTCGGCCACGGCGCTGCGTTTGCCGAAGGCGGTGTCCACGAACTGGTCGGAAAGTTCGGGCAGCGCCGGCGGGTCAATCCGGAGTACGTCGGCTCCCAGCGCCGCCAGCAGCCGCGTGGACACCGGGCCCGCGATGACCCGGGTGAGGTCCAGGACGCGCGCTCCCGCCAGCGGCCGGCGCGGATTGGCGCCGGGCTGCGGGATGTCCCGACGGCCGCGGCCCTGAGTGGCAGCGCCAGCAGCCGGGCCGTCCGGAACCTGCGGGTCAAGGACGATCCACGGTCCGGCGGCTGCTGCCCGGCCCATGTCCGAGGCCTGCCACTCGGCCCGGGTCCGGACGGCCGCCGCCACTGCGCCCCGCGCCTGGAGGGCGGACTCGGCCTCGAGGGAATCCATGCCGCGCAGGGCAGCTTCGGCTTCCTCCGTCGTCGTGGCATCCAGGGCCTGCAGGAGGCGTTGCCGGTGGTGCGGGTAGTTGGCGTGCAGCCGGATCCAGCCGTCCCGGGTGCGGCGGAAGCCGGAAAGCGGAGCAAACCCCTGCAAGGTGCGGCCGGCGATCCTCAGGTGTCCCGAGGAGTCGAAGGCGGCAGCGGTCAGTTCCGGGCTGGCGGTGTACCTGCCGGCAGCACCCGTGTACCGGTCCAACGCGGCGGCCGCGGCACCCACCGAAGCCAAGGCGAGGCCTTCTGCATCCAGCGGCCCGCCCCACCAGGTGCGCAGGCCCGCTGTATCCGCCGGCGCCACCGTTATCGTCCCTGCGAGGGGGCCACCTGCAGCTGCGAGAGCACCCGGGCCGGGACGTTCGTGGTGACCTCCTGGATCCCCAGCTCCCGGCACAGCGCTACGTCTTCCGCCGAATCCACGGTCCACACCCGGAATCGCCGCCCGGCCTCCAGCCACTGCCGGATGGTGTCCGGGCGTTCACGGACGTAGTCGATGCCCGGCCCGGCAAGCCCCACCAGGCCGGCGTCGAGGATCCGTTCGCCTTCCAGCTGGGTGGCCTTCATGAGGTTGGCGACGGCACCGCCCGTGATCAGGCCAAGGCCCAGGCCGCCGCGGATTTCATGGACAGTGAGGTCGTCCACCAGCTGGCAGATGTACTGCGCGGGGACGGACTGCAGCAGGTGCCGGACCGAATCCGGGCTGAAGCTCATGAACGTCACCGCCACGTTGTCCACCGTGGAGCTTCCGGGGTCCCAGCCTTCGCTGCGCAGGACCTCCAGCACGCGGTCCTCCAGTTTGAGCTGGTAGGGGCTGGGGTGTTTGAGCTCGATGGCCAGCTTCACCGGCCGGCCCGCGCCGCGGAGGACGTCCAGGAGTTCCGGGAGCGTGAGGAGCTGCTCGGACCGGGCGCCGTAGGTTTCCGGGATGCGGGCGCCCTTCCAGGAGGAGAAGTCCAGCTGCCGCAGTTCGCGGAGGGTCCGCTCGGCCACCGGGCCGGTGCCGTCCGAGGTACGGTCCAGGTTGGCATCATGCAGCAGGACCACATGCTGGTCGCGGGTGAGGTGGACGTCGCATTCCACGCCGTCAGCTCCGTCCGCCAGCGCCTGAAGGTAGGCGGCGCGGGTGTGTTCAGCGAAGGCGGCGCTCGAGCCGCGGTGGGCGAAGACCAGCGGCCGCTGCGCCGGCCCACCCGGGGTGGTCAGGTTCAGAGTGGCCCCGTTCCGAGTGGTTCCCTCAGATGCGGTCCCATCAGCTGCCGTCCCGTTGGCTGCGGTCCCATTAGCTGCGGTCCTGTCGCGTGTCGGCTCGTCAGGTGTCATGGGGACACGGTAGCCGACCCGGTCCGGTCAGCGGGGCTAGGCTTGGCTCATGCAGGTGAACTCTGAGCCAACTGCCCGGGAATCCCCTCCCCGCACCGCTCCTCCGGTGCCCGAAGGCGCGAAACCGCGGGCCGCCGTCGTCGGCCATCAACTCAGCGCGGGAGACGCCGAAAAGGCGGCAGCGCTGCGGAAAATGAAGATGCTGGCCCTGAGCCTGCTCATCGCCATGGCCGTGGTCTTCGTTTTCGCGTTTGCGCTGCAGGAGGACTACCCGTGGCTGCAGTACGTGCGCGCTGCCGCGGAAGGCGGCATGGTGGGTGCGCTGGCTGACTGGTTCGCCGTCACCGCGCTGTTCAAGTACCCCATGGGCATCAAGATTCCGCACACCGCCATCATTCCGCGCCGGAAAGACCAGATCGGCGCCTCCCTGGGCGAGTTCGTGGAGACCAACTTCCTCTCCGAGCAGGTGGTCCAGGACAAGCTGGCCAGCGTGAATATTGCCCGCCGCGCCGGCGAATGGCTCGCCGCGCCCGGCGGCGCGGACCGGGTGGCCAAGGAAGGTGCGGCGGTCATCCGGGGCGCCTTCAAGGTCCTGAACGACGACGACGTCCAGGCGGTCATCGAGGGCATGGTCCGCAAGCACCTGCTCACGCCGCCGTGGGGACCGCCGGTGGGCAGGCTCGCGGAACGGATTTTCCACGACGGACACCACCACACCCTGGTGGACCTCCTGGTGGACCGCGCCGCCGACTGGGTGGACGAGAACCACGAGACTGTCTCGCGGCTGGTGTCCGACCGCTCCCCCACCTGGGTACCCCAGTTCGTGGATGGCCTGGTGGGCGACAAGGTCTACGTTGAGATCCTCAAGTTCGCCCGTGCCGTGCAGTCCGACCCCAACCACCAGGTGCGGCAACAGATCGACAAGTACCTCAACGACCTGGCGCAGGACCTGCAGCACGACCCCAAGATGATTGCGCGCGCCGAGGACGTCAAGGCCCAGGTCCTTGGCGATCCCGAGGTCCGGGAGCTGGCCTCACGGACCTGGGGCACCGTCAAGAACGCCCTGCTCGGCGCCGTGGACGATCCGGACAGCGAACTGACCGTGAAGTTCAAGGCGGCGGTCCGCGACTTCGGTTCGCGGCTGGTCAACGATCCCGAACTCGCCGGCAAGGTCAACACCTGGATCGGCGACGCCGCCGGCTACCTGGTGAAGACGTACCGGTCAGATATCGCCGGCGTCATCACGGATACCGTGGCGCGCTGGGATGCGGAAGAGACCTCGCAGAAGATCGAACTCCAGGTGGGCAAGGACCTGCAATTCATCCGGATCAACGGCACCGTGGTGGGCTCGCTGGCCGGGCTGCTGATCTTCACGGTGGCGCACCTGATCTTCGGGTAGCCCCGGCTGCGGCCGGGAGCTCCTGGGTCAGGCGAAGGACTCCAGGCTGACGCCCGCGGCCTCCAGGCCTGCCCGGACACCGGCGGCCATTTCCACGGCACCCGGGGTGTCGCCGTGGATGCACAGGGAGTCGGGCCGGACCTGGACCACTGTGCCGTCGGTGGCCACGACTTCGCCCTTCGTGGCCAGCCGGACGGCCCGCTCAACGATCGCGTCGACGTCGTGCAGCACGGCGCCCTCCTCGGACCGCGGCACCAGCGTTCCGTCAGCCCGGTAGGCGCGGTCCACGAAGGCTTCGACGAACACCGGGTGGCCGGCTTCCTGCGCCTGCTTGAGCAGCTCGGAACCGGGGAGGCCCAGGATCGGCAGCCCGGGATCGTAGGCGTTGACGGCCGCCACCACGGCGGAGGCCTGCTCGGCGTCGTGCACCAGACGGTTGTAGAGCGCCCCGTGCGGCTTCACGTAGTCCACCGACGCACCCACGGCGTGGGCCACGCCGTCGAGCGCGCCCAGCTGGTACAGCACGTCGCCGAAGAGCTCGTCGAAACTCGTGTCCAGGGAACGCCGGCCGAAGCCCGCCAGGTCCCGGTAGCCCACGTGGGCGCCGACGGTGACGTCCAGTTCGTAGGCCGCACGGCAGCTGTCCAGCATGGTGACGGGATCTCCGGCGTGGAAGCCGCAGGCCACGTTGGCGCTGGTGACCAGCTGGAACATCCGGGCGTCATCGCCCATGGTCCACGAGCCGAATGATTCGCCGAGGTCAGCGTTGAGATCCAAAAGTGTTGCCTTCCAGCTGGTTGTCCGTGGCCCCGGCTGCCGTGAGCTCGCCGGGCAGGCTGTCCGGCATGGGTCCAAACGCCTCCTTGGCGTTGGCCACCACCGCGCGGCCCATCACGAGGTTACCGGCTCCACCTACCACGGCGCCGATCCCGAACGGCAGGGCCCGGCCCAGGAGCGCAGTTCCCTGGCGTTTGAGGAGATTTTTGAGGAAGGCTTTCTGGATGCGGTTGCGGATGGTGCTGAAGCCCGGCATCGGCATCGACTTGGAGAGCACGCTGCCCCACTGCTTGGTTGCTCCAGCGCCGTTGCCGGCCATCTGTCCGCTGAGGGTGCCCAGCAAAGCGGTGCCTTCCTCGCCCAGCATGATGGCCATGACCATGGTGCTGGCCTTCTCCGGGTTGGTCAGGCGGATGCCGTGGAGCTCTGCAAGGGAGGTGGCGTACAGGGCGGTTGCTTCGAGGAAGCCCACCGTGGCGGCTGCCGAGAGTCCCAGCGACGCGACGGTCCCCACACCGGGCACGACGGCGGTGGCCCCCACGATTGCGCCGCCGCCGGTGACTGCGCGGAGGTAGTCGCGCTCCAGGATGCCGGCCAGCTGGGCTGCCGTGGCTTTTGGGTGCTTCTTCTGCAGCCGGCGGATATAGGCCAGCACCAGCGGCCGCTGGATCTCTACGGCTTTGAGGAGCATGTTGTGGACGCCGGGCTTGGGCTTGCCGTCCTTGTCAAAGACTGCGTTGTGGGCCGTTTCCTGGGCGATCCGTACTGCTGGGTTGCTGCGCTTAGCCATGGTCACCTTCGTTTCACGTCGAGCTGCAGCGGGTGGCTGCCGTGCTTCTCCATCCTAGATGCAGAAACACTAAGCATGCTGAACTTTAACGCCGGCGCCCCTCCACCTCCGGCTGCAGACAGCACTGCGGCGGGACCCGGAGTGAGTCCCGCCGCAGCGTTGCAATCAGGAGCTTATTCGCTGATCAGTACCTTGACGGCCCGGATCGGCGATGAAGCCTAGGAGCGGGAGCCCCGGGCGGCTTCCTCCTGGGCGGACTTTTCACGGTCCAGCCCGCCGGCCGCCGCCTGCTCATCGGCGCGCAGCTCGGCCCGGAAGACTTCGAAGCGGGCAAGGTGGGCGGGGCGGCGGCGGAGGAAGAACCAGGCCACGCCCAGGACGAGGAACCAGATGGGGGTCACCAGCAGTGCTGCCAGGGTGTCCGGCTGGGTGGTCAGGGCCCAGAGGACGAAGGCGAAGAACGCGAAGACCACCCAGACCATGGGGACACCGCCGGGCATCTTGAACTTGGACGCCTCGTGCAGGTGAGGCCGGCGTGAACGGAACTTCAGGTAGCTGGCCAGGATGATGGACCAGACGAAAACGAAGCAGACGGCGGCCACGGTGGTGACCATGTCGAAGGCCTTGGCGATGTCCTTGCCGGCGTACATCAGGACGATGCCGGAGAGCAGCAGGATGCAGGACAGGAACAGGGCGTTCTGCGGGACTTTGCGGCTGGACAGTCGGCTGAACATGGTGGGCGCGTCGCCCTCCTGGGCCAGGCCGTACACCATGCGGGAGGTGGAGTAGATGCCGGAGTTGGCCGAGGACATGGCGGAACTGAGCACCACCAGGTTCACGATGGTGGCCGCGGCGCCGAGGCCGGCCAGGGAGAACATGGCGATGAACGGGCTGTGGCCGGCCTGGAACTGGGTCCACGGAGTGACGGAGATCAGGATGATGAGGGCGCCTACGTAGAAAAGCAGAACGCGGATGGGGATGGAGTTGATGGCCTTGGGCAGGTTCTTCTCCGGGTCCTTGGCTTCGGCGGCGGTGGTGCCTACGAGCTCAATACCCACGAAGGCGAACACGGCGATCTGGAAGCCGGCAACAAAGCCCATGAATTCGTTCGGGAACATCCCGCCGTGGCTCCACAGGTTGGTGAAGGTGGCAGGGCCGGCGTCGGACTGGAAACCGCTGAAGATCATGAACAGGCCAACAATGATCAGGGCTGCGATGGCGATGATCTTGATCAGGGCGAACCAGAACTCGGTCTCACCGAACGCCTTGACGGTGGCGAGGTTCAGGACCAGGAGGATGATCACCGTGGCGATGCCCGGGATCCACAGCGGAATGCCCGGCCAGAGTTCTTCCGAGTAGGCGGCGATGGCGATCACGTCCGCAATGCCGGTAATCACCCAGCAGAACCAGTAGGTCCAGCCGGTGAAGAAGCCGGCCCACGGCCCCAGCAGGTCAGCGGCGAAATCGCTGAACGACTTGTAGTTCAGGTTGGAGAGCAGGAGCTCGCCCATGGCCCGCATAACGAAGAACAGCATGAAGCCGATGATCATGTAGACGAAGATGACGGACGGGCCGGCCGCGGAGATGGTCTTGCCGGAGCCCATAAAGAGGCCGGTGCCGATGGCACCGCCGATGGCAATGAGCTGGATGTGCCGGTTGCTGAGCTGCCGCTCCAGGTGGGGAGGCTCGCTGCGGGCGGCGCTGCCCGCAGGAGGGTTGTTGCGGGGTGGCTCGCCGTTGGACGTGAGGGGATGATTCGCCATGGGGAACTCCATCGATAAAGCAGCATTTTTGGGTGCCGCAGAAGTTGGGTTCCTCCCCGCTCTGTAGTGAACCTGAGAGTTTCCGCGGCCCAAGCCGCTTGCACCGCCGGTGAGCCGGAACTGGTCCGGCTGCTTTCCAGAGTTGCCTGTCCGCGGCGGTACATGGGCCTGAGAGTTTCCTGGGGAGGGTTTGCTCCTACGGCGCCTGCTAAATGTACCCGGCAGGACTCTCCCGCCGCAGGTCGAAGGCATGTTCAGTTAGGTGTGCTCAGCGGCCGCACCCTTCCGGGGCAACGTTGGCCCGGGCTGCTCCGATGAGTTGAGCCAGCCGGACACGGTGCTGATCACCGGACCCAGTGTGGTGCGGGTCACGATCGAATGTCAAACCCCATTTTTCCACCCCCGCAACAAGGCAGCTGCCGCCCACTGCGTGACTGTCGGATTTGTTTTCCTTTCAACTAACCTGTACGGTGTGAGGCGAATCACCCACAGTTGAATAGCCTTTCGAGCTGTGACGGGAGAGTCCTCCCGGCACCACCGGGCAGGCGCCGTAGGAGCAAATCCTCCCCAGGAATCTCTCAGGCCCCCGTACCGTCACGGCGAGGCAACTCTGGAAAGTAACCCGGCCTAAGCCAGGTTCACCGACGGTGCAAGCGAACCCGCCACGCAGGGTTTTCGCGGAATCTCTCAGGTCCAATACAGAGCGGGGAGGAACCCATCCCATGCCGTGCCACCCTGGCCGGCCAGACCTGGAGTTCCTCATGACGATTCAATCCCTTCCAACCACGTTCGTTGACCGCCATATCGGCGCGCGCCGGCAGGCCGACATCGACACCATGCTCAAGGCTGTGGGCTACGACAGCGTTGACGGCCTGGTGGACGTGGCTGTTCCGGCGTCGATCCGCCAGGAAACGGCACTGAAGCTGCAGGACGCCCTGAGCGAGGTTGAGGTCCTCACCGAGCTGCGCCGGCTGGCCGGCAAGAACAAAACTGCCGTGCAGATGATCGGCCAGGGCTACTACGACACCGTCACCCCCGCCGTGATCCGCCGCAACATCCTTGAGGCGCCAGCCTGGTACACCGCCTACACGCCCTACCAGCCCGAGATCTCCCAGGGCCGGCTGGAGGCGCTGCTGAACTTCCAGACCATGGTCCAGGACCTCACCGCCCTCCCCGTGGCCAACGCGTCACTCCTCGATGAAGCCACCGCTGTGGCCGAGGCTGTGCTGCTGATGCGCCGCGCGAACAAAAATAAGGACGCCAAGGACGGCAAAACCGTCCTTGACGCCGACTGCCTCCCGCAGACCATCGCCATCGTCAAGGGCCGTGCTGAGGCTCTCGGCTTCGAGGTGGAGGTTGCTGACCTCTCCGCGGGCCTGCCTGAGGGTGCCATCAACGGCATCGTGCTCCAGCAGCCGGGCGTGTCCGGCCGGGTGTGGGACCAGAGCGCCGTTATCGCAGAGGCCAAGGAGCGCGGTGCGCTGGTCACTGTTGCCGCTGACCTGCTGGCGTTGACGCTGATCACTCCTCCGGGCGAGCAGGGCGCGGACATCGCCGTCGGCTCCACCCAGCGCTTTGGTGTGCCGCTGTTCTTCGGCGGTCCGCACGCCGCCTACATGGCCGTGCAGAAAGGCATGGAACGCACCCTCCCCGGCAGGATCGTCGGTGTCTCCAAGGACAACGCGGGCGCTCCGGCCTACCGACTGGCCCTGCAGACCCGCGAGCAGCACATCCGCCGCGAGAAGGCCACGTCCAACATCTGCACCGCGCAGGCGCTGCTGGCCATCGTGTCCTCCTTCTACGCCGTTTACCACGGCCCGGACGGGTTGAAGGCCATCGCGGAAACCGCCCACCACAACGCCAGGATCCTGGCCACGGCCCTCACCGCCATGGGCCGCGAACTGGTCACCGACGCCTTCTTCGACACCCTCACCGTGCGCGTGCCGGGCAAGGCCGCCAAGGTCATCAGCGCCGCCGAAGCGCGCGGCATCAACCTCCGCTTCGTCGACGCGGACACCGTGGGCGTCTCCATCGATGAGACCACGACGGCGGCAACGCTGTCCGCGGTGGCCGTCGCCTTTGGCGCAGGTCCGGTAGGCGACGCCGAGGGTTTCGAGCTGCCCGAATCCGTGCTGCGGTCCTCCGGTTACCTGGAGCACCCGGTGTTCAACACGCACCGGTCAGAGACGCAGTTGCTGCGTTACATCCGCCGCCTGTCCGACCGTGACCTGGCGCTGGACCGGACCATGATCCCGCTGGGTTCGTGCACCATGAAGCTGAACGCCACCGCCGAGATGGAAGCGATTTCCTGGCCGGAGTTCGCCTCGATCCACCCGTTCGCCCCGGATTCCCAGACCGAGGGCTGGCGTGAGCTGATCACCGGGCTGGAGGCTGACCTGACCGAGATCACCGGCTACGACCAGGTGTCCATCCAGCCCAACGCCGGTTCCCAGGGCGAACTCGCCGGCCTGCTGGCGATCCGCGGCTACCACCACTCCCGCGGCGATCAGCAGCGCAACGTCTGCCTGATCCCCGCCTCGGCGCACGGCACCAACGCCGCCTCCGCGGTCCTGGCCGGCATGAAAGTCGTGGTTGTCGCCACCGCACCGGACGGCACCATCGACCACACCGACCTTTCCGCGAAGATCGAGGCGAACCGGGACGCCCTGTCCTGCATCATGATCACCTACCCGTCCACCCACGGTGTTTACGACGGCGACGTGACCGAGGTCTGCGACGCGGTCCACGCCGCAGGCGGACAGGTGTATGTGGACGGCGCGAATCTCAACGCCCTCGTGGGCCTGGCGCAGCCGGGCAAGTTCGGCGGTGACGTCTCGCACCTGAACCTGCACAAGACCTTCTGCATCCCGCACGGCGGCGGCGGGCCCGGCGTCGGCCCGGTCGCGGCGAAGGCGCACCTGGCTCCGTTTATGCC
>NZ_JBFTHJ010000032.1:0-18655 GCF_056394175.1 Pseudarthrobacter sp. 10T415
AAAAAACCCCAGGGAGAGGCCCCCACCGCCTAAGACGCGGTCGGTTCAGTAAGGAAGTGGGCAGATCTCATGGCCACCGGCGGGCAGTTCCACTGGCCGCCAGCGGGCACTTTCGTGGCCGCCTATGGGCAGTTTTTCATGGCCGCTAACACCCCAGCTTTACAGAATCTTTATTATCGGCCTTTTAAGCAGGCGGGGAGTGGTACCGCATTTTAGCCATGCGTCAACGTCAATCTGGTTGCTTGCGGGCTAGGTGAGGATGGTCCGGTATATTCCTGTGTGGTCCAGGTCACCGTCGCCGGCTGCGAGCATGTCCTCGAACGCGCTCTTTAGGCACTCGGCTAATGGAAGTTTCAGTCCTCTATTCTCGGCAGTCTCGGTGATGAACTTGAGGTCTTTGAGCTGGTTCTTGGCAGATCCTCCTCCCGCGTAGTCTTGGTCGATCCAACGACGTCCCTTTTGTGTCAGCACTTCGGAGTTGGCGAGGCCGCCGGAGAGCACGGATTGCACCTTTTCAAGGTCCAGTCCCGCGGAGCTGGCCAAGGCCATCGCCTCCGCCAAGGCCGTGACGGTGGCGGCAACGACGATCTGATTGCACGCCTTTACGGTTGACCCTGTGCCCGTGTCGCCGAACCACACGATGGTCGAGCCGTATAGCGCGAACAGCGGTCGAACACGTTCCATTGCGCCGCGGGGGCCTCCGATCATAATGCTCAGCCGGCCCTCCTCGGCCCCGATTGTGCCGCCGCTGAGCGGAGCGTCCACAACGGTCAGGCCCCAATTTCGGAGGCAGTCATCAGCGAATTCCGCAACTGCTACTGGTGACACTGTCCCGTGAATCACGAGGATCGGATTTTTTATGTCGGCCCTCTTCCACCCGGCCAGCAGCCCGTCTTCACCGTGTAGAAGGGCTGCAACCTGGGGAAGGTCGGGCAACACGCTCAGCACGACCTCGCTGGCTGTATCTGCCGGACGTGCAACGACGCTGCCTCCGTCAATTACGCGGGCTTTTTCCAGTGTGCGGTTCCAAAGTTTCAGGGGAACGCCTGCGGCGATGATGTTCCGGGCGATGGGGGCGCCCATCGGACCTGTTCCTAGCAAAGCCACTGAGGCGGGCAGTCCGGCGGAAGAAGCGTCCATTATTGACTGTCTCCTGGATTAGAAGGTGATGAGCCGGCCAGTGCGGTGAGGAAGATGCTGAATTAGGGAACGGCAGCAAGTACGAGGAGCCCCATGAACAGGGCAGCCAGGTTTGCGGGCAGTTGTACAAGCGGCGTAGCAGCCGACGCCGGCGGGGGTCAGGCGTTGATTTTGGATTCCGAGACGAGCGCTTCGGTTTCCCGGCGGAGCTCC
Organism: Pseudarthrobacter sp. 10T415; assembly: GCF_056394175.1. Taxonomy (NCBI): domain Bacteria; kingdom Bacillati; phylum Actinomycetota; class Actinomycetes; order Micrococcales; family Micrococcaceae; genus Pseudarthrobacter; species Pseudarthrobacter sp. 10T415. The sequence goes on from NZ_JBFTHJ010000032.1 coordinate 1,354, forward strand.
AGTGCCTGGGCCAGGGAATCGTCCATGATGACGTCGTCCCAGCCGACGATCCCGCCCTTGGCTACGTCATTTCGCAGTTCCACATGGTGGGCCAAAGCAACGGGAAGGGCGCCGGTTGCGACGGAGTGCTTGGCCGAAACCAACTGGCCCCAAACCGTGTATCCGCCTTCACCGTCGAGGAATTCACCGGCCTTGAGGTCCTTCTTTGCTGTCGCCACAACGTCGCCGAAGAACCCGATAGGCGAACCTGTGGCGATCCCGCGGAGGGCCGCGTTGGCGATGGACATGTTCAGTTCCAGGCCCACGTAGTGGTAAGGGCGGTAGAGCGCGGCGTACTGGCCTGTGGGGTCCGGGTGCCACGGGTACTCGGTGAAGCAGCCCGAAACGTAGGCGTTCGTTGCCTTCACCACGACGAACACGCCTTCCTGAGTGTTGTGCGGGATCCAGGTGCCGTCGCGCTTGACGCTGGACATGACGTCGACGGTGCCTTCATGGGCGAGGACTCCCCCGACATCGGCTGGCCGGCAGATGGTGGCGATCTCTTCGACGTCCCCCGGAGTGAACGTTAGCCCGGTGTCGGAAGGCACCAGCCCGGCACCGTTGGCAACGGCGGCCATCTCGATGGACGCCTTGGTGCCGTCACGGAAAGAGGTGTGCATGTTCGGGTTCAGCTGTCCGGAATCCGTGAGTTCCTTGGAGAACTCCCAGTTCTCCCACACGTTGTCCGGGTTCATCTCGTGATAGTGCTCGAGGAACTTTGCGCCCTTGCCGGCGCAGACAACGTCGAAGCCGCTGGTCCGCGCCCAGTCGACAAGTTCCATGATGAGGGCCGGCTGGTCACCGTACGCCATGGAGTAGACAACGCCGGCTGCCTCCGCACGCTTGGCCAGGGCGGGCCCTGCCAGGGCATCGGCCTCGACGGTGACCATGATGATGTGCTTCTTCGTTTCAATCGCCCGCAGCGCGTGCTTCACACCGACGATGGGGTTGCCCGTTGCTTCAACGATGACGTCGATATCGACTTCGAAGAGCTCGTCCGCGTTAGCCACGATGGTTGTGGTGCGGTCCCGTAAGGCGGTCGCGATGTCCGGGGCAATCTGGTTCTTCGGCCAGCCGACCAGGTCGAAGGCCCCCTCGGCGCGCTTGACGTTGATGTCGGCGATGGCGACGACGTGGACGCCTGGGATGTTGTTCGCCTGGGCCAAGTACATGGTGCCGTAACGGCCTGCACCGATCAGGCCAACCCGGATGGGGCGACCTTCCTGCTCGCGGTCACTGAGAAGCTGGTGAAGGTTCATGGGGATCCTCTGCTTGACGTATCGCGGCGGAAAGGTGGCTCCCAGAGAGGAGGAGCAACATCTTCGTCGCGAACTGGAGTTTGTGGGACCGGAGTGGAACCGGTTACACTTTTGTACCAGTGGAGTTTAGGTCGTGTCAACAGCACCACTCCTCAAATCCGAAATGGGCGGACTGGAACCATGATGCCGTGGGAGCCGCGGTATATCATAGGGCATCAAACCGGAGCAGTACCTGGGCGATCGGCTCTCCAATGATTGGATGCTTTGGGCCGGAGTCAGGACGCGCCGCGTGCGGTAGAGGGACCCAAACTGCCGGCGTCATATGCCATTCCGACTCGGTTGGCACACGCTCAGGTCACTCCCTGTTCCCGGGAAACGGCGCCGCAAGAAACAGTGCGGGTGCTCAGAAGCAACCAAGCCTGCCGCCCGCTCAGGCTTCCGGCATCCAGGCGAGCCGGGTTCCCGCTCCCTCTCCCGGATATCCGCCGGCGGGAAGGCTTCTAGGCTGTCTTGGGCGCTACGACGCTGGACCGTTCGACGAGCTCAGCGTCGACGCGGACTGTCGTTGGTTTTCCGGTGGTTGTCCCGTTGGCGTTGGAGAGCGCCAGTTGCACGGAGTGTCTGGCCAGCATGTCGATAGGCTGCCGAATGATCGTCAGCGGCGGAGTCATCAGTTCTGTCCACGGGGAATCCTCGAACACGACGACGGAAAGCTCGTCCGGGATGGAGATTCCGGCATGTGCGAGACGGCGCAGCACTGCGGTGACCTGAGCGGTATTAGCCACCACGAGGGCCGTGGGCCGATCTTGGAGATTGAGCAGGGCCGTGACGGCATCGCCGCCCGAAGTTCCTCGGAACGCGGCGGACCGGATCAGCGTACGGTCCTCGGCCAGACCAGCTTCCCTCAGTGCCTCCTGGTAGCCGGCGACCCGGTCGCGCCCCGTTGTGGAGGTGGCGGGTCCGGAGATGATGGCAATTCGACGGTGCCCGTGGGCAGCCATGAGAGCCGTCGCCGACCGGGCAGACTCAACGTTGTTGATGCTCACGACATCAACTTCCGGCATTTCCGGGATTGAGCGGTCGACGAAGACCACACCGGTGCCCAGGTCCTGTAGCTTCTTCCAGATTTCAAGGTTGTTGCCGGTCGGCGTCGCAATGATGCCGCTGACCCTGCGTTCGATCAGCGTCGCGAGGCGTTCGGACTCCAGCCGGTCATCCTCCTGAGTCGTCATCAGAAGCACCTGGATGCCGCGGGAGTGGGCTTCTTGCACTACCAGGTCGGCCAAGTGGGCAAAGAAAGGATTGGAAACGTCTGCGAGCAGGAGTCCGAGGGTGGTTGGAGGACCGTGCTTCAGTTCCCTGGCGGCTGTTCTGGGATGGTAGCCGAGGGTTTCCATTGCGTCGCTGACCTTGCTTCGCGTCAGTGCCGCAACGGGACCTGAGCCGGGATTGAGGACCCGGGATACGACGGCGACGGACACGCCGGCGGCTTGGGCAACATCCCGGATCGTCGGTTGCTTCTGCACGCTTGCTCCTGGTTCTGTTCAGCACCCCTGACCCTTGAAGGCAATTCTTTCAAATTAAGGTGTTGACCCTGAAAATGAGGTACGTGACAAAGTGTAACCGGTTCCATGTCTTTGCCGGGAAGGGAACTTCGGGCGTTTCTCCCCTCGCCTAGCTACTGAACCCACTCCGCCCGAAACAGGGGCCAGGGCGTTGCGAGCCTCTTGCCCTGAAGCAGGAGGCGGGAAATTACTGCCGCTTTTCATGCTTGTGTGGCGCCGCCGAGGGGCCGATGCCATACGTCTTCCTGGCCGTCTCCGCGAAGAGGTGTCTGCGTTCATCGTCGCTCATGGCGGAGGTTATCTCGTCGAAGGCAGCATAGAGCGCCGTGAAGCTGGAGTAGAGGCTGTCAACCGGGAAGTTGCTTCCGAACATGGTCCGGTGGGGCCCGAACACGTCGATGGTGTCCAGGACGATGGGTCGGATTGATGCCGTCGTCCAGGAGTGGTCATTCGTTCCGAGGGCGGAAATCTTTGTTACCACGTTTGGCTGCTTTGCCAAGTGTTTCATTCCGGCCTTCCAATCCCGTAGGGACGCGGGGTCGCGGTGAATGGGCATTCCCGCGTGGTCCAGGATAATCGTGGTGTCCGGATGGTTGGCGGCCAATTGGGCCGCCTGGTCCAGCTGGGCGGGGAATACCTGGAGGTCGAAGGACAGGCCCAGCGCAGAAAGACACGAGAACCCTTTCAACCATTGGGTGTCCGTGATTAGGTCCGGCCGGGACGTGTGGGTGTATCGGGGGTCCGGGTGCCAGTTAAGGATGTCGCGGATGCCGCGTACCGATGGAATCGCCGCGAGGCGTTCCAAGCGGGGTATTACTCCTGCCTCGGCCAGGGAGGCCTTGGCTACTTGAACGGATGGTAGGCCGCTGTTGTCGTGGACGTCCTGGATCCAGTCTGCTTCCCAGATAGCGTCAGCGGCTCCGTTTTCGATATGGACGGACCCGGCCAGGCGCAATCCCCTGGCATCATCCAGGTAATCCTCGATGAGATAGTTTCGCCGGAGCGGCCGGTCATCCCCGTGGTAGCGGAACGGTTCTGCCGGCCCTTGGAGCCATGGGTATGGTCGGGAGTAGTCACACAGGTGGTGATGGGCGTCGACGATATCAAAATCGAGCACTGAGATCTCCTAATTTCCGGGCGTTCCCTCGGCGTGCTGTATGGCCTGCAGCTTGCGGGATGGACCATAGGCGCCGGGGGCGTAGCGGGGGTAGGCGGCCACGGAATTCTCCGCAGCCGCCCATCAGTGCAACCCCGGTGCCTGATTGTAGGCTCCCGGGTACCTCCCCCTCTTGAGGTTTTGTCAGGCTGTCGCTTCCTTCTTCTGTAGTGATTTTTTCTTGAACAACGGCCAGCCTTTGCTGGTTTGGTCGAGGGCGACGGCGATCACAACGACGAGGCCGGTGACGATCTGTTCGTAGAAGCTCGGGACGTTGAGGAGGACGAGCCCGTTGGTGAGTGCACCGAGGATCAGGGCTCCAACCAGGGTCCCGGCGATGCGTCCCTCGCCGCCCATGAGGTTGGCTCCGCCGATCACTGCGGAGGCGATGGCCGTGAGCAGGTAGGGGCTGCCGGCGTCAGTCTGGGCCGCGTTGATTCGGGCTACGATGACCAGTCCGCCGATTCCTGCCAGTACGCCGGAGAGAGCGTAAACGGCGATTTTTACCCTGTCGACACGGACACCGGAGAGCCAGGCCGTTTCTTCGCTGCCACCGGTAGCGATGACGTTCTGTCCAAACACGGTGCGGCGGAGCAGCAGCCAGCAGAGGATGGCCAGGACCGCGACGAGGATGACCGCGACCGGGACTCCGCCGACGTAGCTGTTGAGCATGAAGACGAAGTCCTTGGGGATGTTGTAGACGGGCTTTCCGTTGGTTACCACGTAAGCGCAGCCCTGATAGATGCTCATCGTTCCGAGGGTGGCGATGAAGGGGGGCAGCTTGAGTTTGGTGATCAGCAGGCCGTTGAGGGCGCCACAGACCAGTCCGAGGGCTATGCCGGCAAGCAGGGCGAAGAAGGGGGACGTCCCGGCATTGACCATCATGGTGGCAGCAGCGATTCCGACGAAACTCGCAATCGAGCCGACGGACAGATCGATACCGCCGGTGATGATGACAAACGTGATGCCAAGGCCGATGATTGCGTTGACGCTGGCCGAGACGGCGATGTCCCGAAGGTTGCCGGAGGTAAGGAAGTTCTGGTTCAGCAGCCCGAAGATGAGGAAGATGACCAAGGCGGCGATATAAATTCCCAGCGCCTGGAGGTTTAGCGTCGGCCGGGTGCGACGTTTCCCGGGTGAGGCCTCTGACCGTTCCTTCACAATGGCGTTCTGGCTGTCTTTGCCCGTGGCATCCTTGGGCAGAGTGGGCTGGCTCATGTCGTTGTTCTTTCTGCGATGCCCATGGCGTTGGCCACGAGGCTGTGTTCATTAATGTCATCGCCTGTGTGCTCGGAGACGAACTGACCCTGCCGCATTACTTTGACCCGGTCGCTGAGGGAGATGATCTCGGGCAGATCGGACGACACGACGACCACAGCGCTTCCGGCCTTGGCCAAGGCGTCGATAAGTTCGTAGATTTCGACCTTGCCGCCGACGTCCACGCCCTTGGTGGGCTCATCGAAGAGGAATACTCTGGTGTTGCGCCAGGTCCACTTGGCGATGACGATCTTTTGTTGGTTGCCGCCGGAGAACTGACGGGCGTTGAGGCGAACATTGGCGGGGCGGAGCGACATTCGCGCCGCGGCTTCCTCCGCTGCGGCAATTTGTTTTCGCAGGCTGATCATCGGGCCGAAACCGTTGAACTGCCTGTCCGCAGTGAGTGCGATATTGAAGTAAGCGGGAACCTGCAGGACCAGGCCCTGGTGTTTGCGTTCTTCGGGGATGAACGCAATGCCAGCGTTCCGGCTGTCCCTTGGCGACCGGATCCTGCGTTTTTTGCCGTCAACGGTTATCGTGCCGGTGCTGCCTTTGTCGGCCCGAATGATTGCACGCAGGAACTCGGTACGGCCTGAGCCGACCAGGCCAGCGATCCCCACGACTTCCCCAGCCCGCACGTCCAGGGCCAGAGGGCCTCCACCGCTGGGGTGACTGACGTCCGAGGCCGAAAACAGGACCGGAGCACCCGGTGGCACCGGGTGCTGTCGTTTGAACGACAGCAGTTCCCGGCCCACCATGTTCCGTACTATTTCCTGTTCAGAGGTCTCCACAATCGGCTTTGTGTAATTGACTGTGCCATCACGCAGGACCACGACCTTATCGGAGACGCTCATGACCTCGGGCATCTTGTGCGAAACGTAGATGATGCCTACCCCACGGGTGTGAGCGATTTCCCTCACCCTGCTCAGGACGCCTTCGACGTTGTGTTCCAGCATGCTGGTCGTAGGTTCGTCGAGGGCGACGATCTTCGCGCCAAAGGCCAGGGCCCTGGCAATGGTAAGGGCGTGGCGTTGGGCGGGGCTCAGCCCCCGCACCGAAGCCTTCGCCTTGAGCGGGAATCCCATCTGGGCGACATCGGCCAGTGCCTGGTCGATGTCCTTGCCGGCGTCCCGGCGCTGGCGTGCTGTCCGCCCGAGCACGAGGTTCTGCTCCACCGATAGTTGTGGCACGATGGCCGGTTCCTGGTGGGCAATCCTCACCCCATCTGCGAGTGCCTGCCGTGGGGAGAAGTGCGCCCTCGGCTCACCATCGATGATCACAGAGCCGTGATCCGGAACAAGAGAGCCGCCAAGGATAGCGAGCAGGGTGCTCTTGCCGGCGCCGTTTTCCCCTGCCAGCGTGCAGATCTCGCCCCTTTCCAAGGTGAAACTGACGTCGTTCAGGGCCCGGACACCGGGGAATGATTTCGCGATGTTCTGCAGCTCAAGCAGCGGAGCAACCATGATCCGTACCGTCCTTATGGCATTCCGGTCGGGTACTGACCGACATTGGCGGAATCGATGATGAAGGCAGGAACATCGACCCAACCGGGTACCTTCTTGCCGGCCAAAAGCCACAGTGCGGCATCCACGCCGCTGGCGCCTTCGGTGACGGGCTGCTCACTCACCGTGGCGGTCATGTTGCCCGCCTGGATTTCCTTCTTGGCCTGGGGAATGCCGTCGGTTCCAACCAGCAGGACTTTGCCCGTGAGGTTCTTGGCCGCGATGGCGGCGGAGACGCCCAGGGCCATACCGTCGTTCTGCGAGTAGAACGCCTTGATATCCGGGTTTGCTGTGAGCATCGCCGAGGCGATCTCCTGCGCCTTGGTTTGATCCCACTTGGCCGTTTGAGAGGCAACCAGTTGCAAGTTCGGGTGCTTAGCCAGTCCCGTCTTGAAACCCTCGCCGCGGTTCAGCGCGTTAGATGATCCGGGGTCACCTTCGATCATGGCGACCTTCCCGCCGTCGGGAAGCTTGGTTGCAATGTAATCAGCAGCCGTCTGGCCGATCGTCAGTGCATCAGGACCTACGTAAACGCTTCCCGGCACGGTGCCCTTGGCATCGTTCAGAACGACGACGGGAGTGCCCTTTGCGAGGGCATCGGTAAAGACCGTGTCCAGACCGGTCGCCGAGATAGGCGAGGCAAGCAGGGCGGTGCAGCCCTGGTTGGAGGCGCTCTTGGCCTTGTCCAGCTGCTCAGTAATGGACGACTCATCGGTCACATCAAACGTCTGGTACTTGACGCCCAGCTTCTTCGCCTCGGACTCGAAGCCGTCCCGCTCAAATCCCCAGAACTCGTTGGAAAGCGTCCGGGTGATGTAGCACAGCTTGGTGTCGGCCGAACCCTTCGGATCGCCTAGGCTCGCCTTCAGGTCCTTGATCGGCGTCTTTCCAGACGCATCAACCAGGCTGACCAAGTCAGCGGATTGGGACGACTTACCACTCGGCCCTTCGGGAGTGGCGCTGCAGGCCGCGAGCATCGCGACCACTGCCGTGGCCGCGAGGAGCTGTGTAGCGGTTCGAGGAATTCTGGTCATTGTGATAGTTCCTTTCATCATTGGAAGGCCCGCAAAACACGCGGCACTCTTGCTGTTATTACCGGGCATCAGGTCCAGGGAGAGGAACAGCGCCCGAGCTCATCAGCCGCTCGGTGTCGGCGGAGAAGTCTTCAGTCTCAGCTTTGCTGTGGTATCGGTTCCACTTTTGTACCACAAGAGATTTTGCCTTGTAAATAGTCTGGTGATTAGCTTTATGTCTAATGTCACTGGTACCCCGACACGGGGACCCGTAGCGGCGGGCGGAACTGCTACCGGGCCGGGTATGACGCCCACTCCCCCGGCCCTTCAGGTAGGCACTTTTTCCGATCCTGCAGACGATCCAGCCGGGGCTTTGGCGAAACGAACGCCAACTACCTCCTCGAGGGGCTGGACGTCGGCGGGCGTCAGAAACGATTCCGAGTGGCTACAAACCAGCCGGCCCGCCTCGTTGGCGACCCCAAGGCACACAGGGAACGGGTGGTCGTTGGCCATCGCTACTACCATCGTTCCCAGGAAGCTGTCGCCGGCGCCAACTGAGTTGACGACCCGGGTCGGTGCGACCTTTGCCTGCACGAGGTCGTTGCCGTTCAGCGCGGCAACCCCGCCGCCGCCGAGTGTCAGCACGGGAGTTTTGGCACCCGCCTCTCGAAGAGCGTCGAGGAGCAACGGCACGTCTGTGTTTTGGGGGACATCCAACACATGACAGGCTTCGCTCAGATTCATGACCACTACGTCCGCGAGCCGAAGGAGCGTCCTCGCTTCCGCGTGTACTGGAGAGAGGTTCAGAACAACTTGAGAACCGAGCTCACGGAACCTGGTGGCTGCGTGCCGTACGGCGGGAAGAGGCACCTCGAGATTCAGAACTACAAACGCCGGCGGAGCATGGTCCTCGAGGTAGGCGTCAATGTCAGCCGGCGAGAAATTCCCGTTGGCTCCCGGAACAACGACCGTGTCGTATTCGCCCTCGGGATTGACTCTTACATGCCCGACGCCGGTGTGAATGCTGTCATCGGGAATGATGCCGTCGATTGAAATGCCCCGCGCCTGAAGGGCGGCCGTGATGAAATTTCCCAGATCGTCAGCGCCGACACGTCCCAGAAGAGTCACGGTCGGATCCAGCGATGCGATGCTCATTGCGGCGTTCAGGCTCTTACCGCCTGCAGCCATTTCGAAGCGCTTCCCGGCCACATAGCTCGCTGCGCTCTCATCTGCGCCAAGATAAGCAATGAGATCCGCGTTTAGCGATCCGACGACACAGATACCGGTTGGACGCACCTACACACCTACGACTTTCGACCACAAAACGCTCGACGAGTGCAGCGCGTCGCCGCTCGGGAGATCCGGATAGTCCCGAACCATCTCGCGGGCCTTGTCGATGATGGTCCCCATCCTCTCGATGTTCATCTCGCATTCGGCGACCGGGTTCTCCCGGACCGGATCGGTATCGAAATAGTACGTGCCCTGGTAACCCTCGCGGAGCAAGTAGTACACGAGTTCCAGTGTCTCGGCGAAGTGAATGGACGCGACTACCAGGCCGTCGTCGGCCACGCCGTGTGAGTCATTGAGCTGAAGTCCGAACAGTTTCTGCTCCCGCAGGCACATGGCAGCGGACTGCGCAGGGTTCTCCCGGGCCATCAGCAGGTGGCCGAAGTCCAGGGTGACGCCAAGATTCGGGCGGTTACAGTCTTTGATGAGGTTCATTACGGCACCGGTGGTGTTGAGAATAGTGCGCCCGCGGGGTTCGGCTGGCTTGTACTCGATCGAGATGCGGATTTCCTGATCGACGTCCGCGACAGCCTGCAGGCTTTCAACCATCCAGTTCCAGGCCTGCATGTAGTCCATCTGCAGCGGGTATTCGTAGCCGTCATGGGCCGGCCAGAGCAGTACATGGTCGGTGCCGAACTCCCGGCACAAGCTGATGGCTTCCTTGACCATCGTGACGGCTGCTTCCCGAAGTGCGGGGTCGGGGTTGGTGAACCCTCCGTTGGAAAACTGGGGTGCCGGCCAGCGGAGCTGGATCCCGCGGACATCAAGATCTGCCTTGGCTAAGGCCGCCTTGATCTCCTTGACTGAATGTCGGCCAAAGTGCTCGGGGTAGTTCAGTTCGAGTGACGTCAGCCCCTTGACGCTTCCGGCGAGGGCGATGAGGTCGATCACCGAATCCTCACCGCTGGGGTATTTCTTGCCCTTGCCCAGCCCGAAGGAATTGAGGCGGGTGGAGAACTTAACATCTGTCATCTGCATTTCGCTTTCGATCGTGGAGGCAACTTTGCCCACGTTGACGCCGATCGAAATTCCTGACGGAACTTCGACTCTGAAGTTGGGCTGGTGTTGGAAGCTTATGAGCCGTTTGCCCCCGGACAGAGGGGAAATCGGCACCACGGGGCTAGAATTTTTCAGTCCTGAATATTGATTCAGCAATGGGCAGCACTGCTCCTGGTCGACCATCGGGGTCCGAAGGGCGAGCCGCGGCGGGAGGGGTGCCACTCCAGAAACAATCGCTGCACATTCAAAGGTGCATAAATATTCAAACATCGACGAAAGTGACGAAATATGACGCAGACCACAGGGCCCTCCTCCTTATTGTCGGTGAGCACTGAGCAGCTGCGGCTATTCACCAAGATTGCCGTGCTTTACCACGAGGAAGGCTTGTCTCAGGGCGAGATATCCGAGCGCCTCAAACTCTCGCAAGCGCGGGTTTCGCGCTACCTCAAGAACGCGGTGGACCTGGGTATCGTGCGGACCTCCATAGTTCAGCCGGCAGGAATCTATGTGGGGCTTGAGAAAGCGCTGGAAGAGAAGTACCGGCTCCGCGAAGTTGTCGTGGTAGACGTCATGGACGGCGCTTCGTTGGGCATGCGCTTGGGCTCTTCCGCCGCCACCTACCTGGAAACAACCATCGACGCCAACGAGTACATCGGGATCTCCTCGTGGAGCACCACGCTCCTGCACACCGTTGAAGCCATGCGCTCACGGCCAAGAAAGATCGCCAACGAAGTGATCCAACTCATAGGAGGGGTGGGAAGCCCGCAGGCCCAAATACAGGCGACGCGGCTGGTCTCCCATCTCGCGGAACTGACATCAGCCAAGCCCTACTACATGGGATGCCCGGGGCTCGTGGCAAACCAGCAGATCCGCGAAGCGTTCACGGGCGACCCTGCCGTGGCGGCCTCCATTGACGCCTGGGACCGGCTGACCACCTTGCTGGTCGGAATCGGAACGTTCCCGGCCTCCCCCCTCTGGCAGGCCAGTGGAAATGCACTGAACAGGGCGGAAGAAGGTGAGCTATCCCGGGCCGGCGCCGTCGGAGAGATTTGTTTGCGATTCTTCGATATCAACGGGCATCCCATGAAGCCCGCCATAGAAGACAGGGTGATTTCCATCGACGCTGACGCCATGATGAGTGTGCCGCGCCGCATAGGCGTCGCCGGGGGCATGCGCAAATTGGACGCCATCCGCGGCGCCGTCACCGGAGGCTGGATCAATGTGCTCATAACGGACGCGGATGTCGCAAGACAACTCTTGGAGCCACCGCAACTCTAAATCCCGCAGCGCGTACGAGTCCCGCCAGGCGCGGCATAAGCAGCTGAGGCAAACGAAGTACCCCCTAGTGCCCGGCACGCACTCCGGCTCGTCCTAGCATCTGGGATTTTGATCAAAAGTGGTATCGGTTACACTTTTGTCCCAGGATTCGTTTGGAGCACCAACTTCCTTCCCAGCCTGTTTTGAGCACGCCGATCGTACATTCCGTTCCCCCCCCAATCGACACAGAAAGAGCAGGACTCTGATGTCCATCATCGTCACCGCAGTTTTCACTCCCATCGACGGCGCTTTCCACAAGGTCGTAGAGGCACTCTCGCCCGCCATCACCGAAGTCCATCAGGAGCCGGGCTGCCTGCTCTATGCCATCCATGAAGCACCAAATGGCCAGATTGTCATGATTGAAAAATGGCAATCCGCAGCACTGCTTGATGCACACGGCGAAGGAGAGGCCGTTAAGCGACTCAATGCTTCACTTGAGGGACTACTCAGCACCCCCGTTGAGGTCACCCGATTGAGCGCCATTCCCGCAGGCACAACGAGCCAAGGAGAGATCTAGTTGTCCTGGGCTATCGTCGTCATGGGCGTATCCGGTGCCGGCAAGTCCACCGTCGGTGCCGCACTGGCGGCCCGCATCGGTGCAGCATTTATAGACGCCGACTCCCTCCATCCGCCTGCTAACGTGCAAAAAATGGCCGCCGGTACTCCCCTGACGGATGAAGACCGGTGGCCCTGGCTCCAGTTGGTAGGTGCAGCACTTGCTGCCGAGTCCGGCAGCGGCATCGTTGTGGCCTGCTCCGCGCTCAAACGCGTTTATCGGGACGCGATCCGCGCCGTGGCCCCATCAACCGCATTTGTCTTGCTGAACGTCGCAACGCCGGTATTGCGAGTCCGCATGACCCTGCGACCTGGCCACTTCATGCCGGCCTCCCTCCTCACGTCTCAGCTCGAAACACTCGAGCCGCTCCAACAAGATGAAATCGGGCTCGCGATGAACTCGGACGAAGGAGTCGAAGCAACCGTCGAGCGGATCAGCGTCCAACTGAGCAGCCTGCAATCGGACAGCTCTAGAACTCAACCTCACAGGTAGAGGGAGGAGGCAGCCAGTCGCCGGACAGCGGAGCGGGTACGTGCGGCTGAGCACGCTTGACCAGGACGAGAAACGCCAGCTCGGGGGTCAGGTTCTGGACTGGTCTTCCACGGACAAGGCCTGGGGCTGGACACCACCAGGCCACAGCTAACGGAGCTCCAGCGGTTCGCCTGCGTCCCCGTGGTCCTTGACCTCGAACCGGGGAGCGCCCCGACTCGACTCCCTGCCGGACTACACACCCTTGCCTTCAACCGCGCCTCTGCAACAAAATAACGAACCCATCCGACCAGAGAAGGCACCTGAGCGGAGCACGATCCTTCAAACTCCATCGCTGTCAGGCGGAACCACACCCCAACCTGACGTCGGGGCGCCTGACGTGGGAAGACTTCTCCGTAGGTGGAGCTCTGGTCTGGTTCTCAGACACCTGACGAACCGCAGGAGGTGACATCGCCCCCCTTCGCTAAGCGACTCCCATAAAGACCCGATTTTTCGGACTATTTTGATAGTTCTCGGGCTACCGCAGCTCGGTTTCCTGCCCCTCCAACTGTCAGGGTGGGATCTAAGAACATCATGAGCCACCGTCAGCAATGCGGAATTTCGCGCTATTCCGACCCGAGACCGGCGCCCGCAAGTTGCCCGCGCTCCCCTGCCCCCTGTCCAACGCTGCTCTAGGACGAGGCGCCCTCAGAAAAACTTTAAGGGGCCAAGGCGTGCGGGGAACCCCCACTGGGCTTCTGCTTTCTAGCATTACCCGATAGCTACTTGACCGAATATAAGCTATCGGCGTTTCCAAATCGCGACTGGGGAGAGGGAGAGCCGACTCTCAGGGAATGATGCGACGACAGCGGTAAGCTCCATGAAGGCGTACAGCTCCCGCCAAGGTGTTATCCAGGCGCATCTCTGCCAACACGACTTCCTTGCCGGCATGACGACCGCGCTGCCGCAACTCCTATCGCTCGTTGTACAGCCCCCTCGAACTGATCCAAGCGCTTCTTGAATCCCGCGTCAGCCATCGCAAAAGACTGGCTGAACGAGGGCGAGGCCCCCGGAGCCCTGTCGTCCGCTTGCCCTCCCCCCGGCACTAGGAGGGGTGACTAGGGGTCAACTGAAGACGGCGTGATGATCAATAGCGAATCGTTTCGTAATACACGAACGGCGATGCGACCCTCCGGTCTCAAAGATTGACGAATAGTCGTCTCAGAATATAACGTAACTCTGATCACAAAAGGCGAAACGTTTCGTTTTGGTGCTCAGCGCGCTTTTGGAGGTTCTGTAGATCGTATACGTCGCCGGGACCACTAGCCTTCGAGGCTGGGGCAAATGACGTCGCATCCCTGCGCCTACCGGCGTCCCTGAAAGTGCGCCATACGCCAAGAACAAGCCAGCAACAGGAAGCTGGCTAGCTCGAAATTATTCACCCGTACATAACCCATCACCCTGCTTGAGGAAGTGAAGTAGACATATGCAAGACACCATCAAGGGTCCCGGCCTCCGCCGTTCGCGACTGGGCCTTGGCATCATTGCTGCCGTCACGCTTTCGGGCTTGGCTCTCTCCGCCTGCGGTTCGGGCAGCAGCGAAGACGCGTCGAAAACGTTGGTCGTCCAAGTTCAGTCTGCACAGTTGCCAGCCTTTCAATATGCAGCGTCCAAGTTCGAGGCCTCACACGAGGGCGTCAAGGTGGATTTGCAGACGATTACGGAAGAACAAAAGAGCTCGACCAATGCGCAAATCATGGCATCCACAAACGCGCCCGACATCGGACTGGTCCCGACAAATGCTCAACCGTACCTGGACCTCCTCAAGGCAGACGCGCTCCTACCTCTCGACGATGTCTGGGAAAACGCTGACCTTGACACGCGCTACGAGGCGTCGATGGCCACGTCTCTCAAGTCCAACGACACCCCCTATGTCGTACTGTTCGACACGACCCTCTACAACGTAGTTTTCTACAACAAAGACGCCTTCCGGAAGGCGGGAATCACAGAGCCGGCGGATCATCAAATTCGATCGAACGACGAGCTCTACGACGTCATTGGGAAACTCAAAACCGCAGGCTTCGATGGACTCGCGATGGGCGGGAACGCCGGTTACCAGTGGGGGTGGCTTGTCGACGGGCAGCTTCAGGCCAACGCATCCGACAAGGCCTTGGATGACTTCAAGAATTCCTGGAAGTCCGGCCAAACGCAGACCACTCCCTACACGAGCACCGAGTTCACGGATTCCGTGAAGCAATTCAAGGGCTGGGCGGATAAAGGTGTCTTCCAGGAAGGGGTCTTGGGCCAGGATGGTGATCAGGCACAAGCAGCCTTCACCTCCGGCAAGTCGGCGATGTTCCTTGGGGGCACATGGATACCCTCTGTCCTCGAAAAAACCGATTTGCCCTTCGACTATGGATGGCTGCTGCTCCCCGGAAAAACCTCTGGCAAACCGACCGTTCCAATCGTCTACGCCGGGGACACCCTGGCAGTACCACGAACGGCTAAGAGTCCGGACCTCGCAAAGGACTTCCTGGAACTCTACGTTTCCGATGCGGTGCAAAAGTACGCCGCCGAGAACGTCGGTTCGCTCCCCTCCGTCCAAACCGTCAAAGCCGCCGATATTCCCGCCCTCGGCGAGGTCGTCCAGGAAATTGTTACCTTCAGCTCAGGAAACGGAACCACCACGGGTTGGACCAGCATTCTGCCCGGTTCATTAGGTCAGTCCTTCATTGACCCCGAAATCCAAAAGTACTTGGGCGGCCAGGTCTCCCTCGACCAGCTGGGACAGAACCAGCAACGACAGTTCGAGAACTTCAAGGCCAAGAACGGGTAGGAGATCGTCGTTGTCACCCGCGCGAACGGGCGGGTGACAGCGACGCTTCGCAAAGGAACAAACTTCATGACGATAACCGCCAACACCTCGCCAGCAACGAGCAATCCTCCTGCTCCCCTACGCGGAGCAGGGAAAACAACGCGCCGGGCTTCACGGGAGATAGCCCTGATGCTTGCACCAGGGATCACCGTCCTGATCATCTTCTTCGGACTTCCTGTCATCGACCTGCTGCAGACTTCACTATCCCAATGGTCAGGCATTGGCCAGCGTCGCTTTACCGGAGTCGATAACTACCTGCAGCTGCTCACCGATAACAGCTTCCTGAATTCACTGCTGAACTCAATACTCCTCGGCATCGGCACGGCCGCAGGCATCGGCATCATCGCCACAATCTTGGCCGCCTTGATTAGCGGAAAAATTTACGGCGGTGCTTTCTACCGCATCGTCTGGTTCCTTCCGGCGATCGCTCCGCCATCTGCGGTCGCAGTGTTCTGGAGCCTCTCCGTTCAGCCGCGTTCTGGAGCCGTGAACGCTTTTCTGGGTGCGATAGGACTGGGTGACACCCACGCGTGGCTCTCCGATTCATCCACGGCCATGTACGTCATTATCGCTGTCGCGATCTGGCAGGGAGCCGGATTCGCGTTCCTGGTTATTCTCGGGGCCATGGAGGAAGTGCCAGTGTCCACCTACGAGGCAGCCTCCCTCGACGGTGCTTCACCAGTCAGGAGCTTCTTCCTCATCACCCTGCCGTTGGTTAGGCCAGTACTGTCAATGATCATCCTGCTCGAAGCGATCTGGGCCTTTAACGGCTTCACTCTTGTATGGGGCATGACCCAAGGGGGCCCGGGCGACGTAACAACCATCCTGCCTGTGCAGGTCTATAAGGAAGCCTTCCGATTTGGTGACTTCGGGATGGCTGCTGCTATAAGCGTTATCGGTGGCGTCATCCTCCTGGCCGTCGGATTCGCCGGGCAGTGGCTCGGCTCCAGGAAAGCAGCGGACGACTAATGACTAAAAAACGCCTGACCCCCGCCGGCACAGCAGCACAAATCACAGCGGTAGTGTGGTCTGTTCTGGCCGCTCTGCCCTTTCTGCTCATCATTCTGCTCGGTTTCAAGTCGAACACCGATATATTTACCAACCCTCTGGGCGTAGTCAACGCCGAATGGAATCCAACCAACTTCCTTGACGCCTGGACCGGACCAAGCGGCGGGCGAGGATTTTCCACCTATCTACTCAACTCAGCCGTCGTTGCTGTCGTGGCGATCACGTTCTCGCTGTTGCTTGGAGCACTGACAGCCTACTTCGCGACGCTGACTCCAACACGTGTTCGAGTCGCAATCATTCGTGCATTCCTCGTTGCCACCACCCTGCCCCTGATCATGTTGCTGCTGCCGTACTACTCAGCCTTCAGCACCCTGAACCTGCTCAGTTCACCGTGGGCGCTCGGGGTCGTCTACGTCGCCCTGTGTCTGCCTACATGCGTACTGATCCTTCATGGCTTTTACATGGGCTTCCCTGGTGAACTCCGAGAGGCAGCCGCCCTCGACGGCTTGGGTATCACTGCCACGTTCACTCGCATCGTTCTTCCACTCTCGAAAGGACCTATTGTCGCTGTCGGGATGGTCAACGGGTTCTTTGTTTGGGGCGAAACGCAGCTGGCGATCGTTCTGCTGCAGACTCCGTCCAGCCGTACGATTCCCGTGGGACTGCTTGATTTTCAAGGTCAATTCAGCAATAACACCGGGGCAATGTTTGCGGGGTTGACACTCGCCACCATCCCCTTGGTGATCATCTATCTGATCTTTAATAAATCCATAGCAAAAGGGGTTGCTTTGGGTGGCGTCTCCCGTTGAGTAATTCCGACGCTACGGACCTTGTGGGGATGGCAAAAGGGAGTGGTGACTATGGCAGTTTGATTCAGGACCGGTGTGACGGCTTGAATCAGGACCATCCCACGACTCGCCGGTTGGTTGTGACGGTCTGAACCAGGACCACCCTCAATGTTGCTTCATCTGATGAAAGCAACATTTGGAGGTCCGGATGAG
>NZ_JBFTHJ010000033.1:0-9561 GCF_056394175.1 Pseudarthrobacter sp. 10T415
AGACGGTACCCGGCTTCTTGCCAACATCTTTGACGATCTGCAGGCCCCACACGCTCTCTGCCGACAGCAGCGCCTCAAGGACCAGTGTGGTCGCCGGCGTAACCCGCCCTAAGTTCTCCATGGGACAAATCTAGCTATATAGATTTAGACGTCAAGCAGGTCTACCTTGATTACTGATACTCACGTGGCGGCAACCACTAGAACGAGCGGCCGGCGTTCCTGTGGTCGCGCGAAGGTTCGGACTCCAGGCCATGCAGCCATCCCACCGGCACAGTGAGAGTCTGAACGCCGGGCAGCGAGACCACGGACTCGTCGTCCACTGAACGCACATGTCCAACAATGTCGCAGGACCCCGCCGGCAAACCAAGTTCCGCCGTCTGCCCGATACTTAGCGGAAGAACTACATTCGTGCGGTGCACTATCCGGATCCCATGGACGGTTTCCGGCGACCGGGATTTATCCATGCCGAGGACAGAGGGTTCAAACCAGCAGCCCCGGAGCATTGCCAAATCCAACCGATCATTCCAGGATTCGTCAACGAGCTTGGACAGCAGCGGCAGGCGCTGCGGGACTTCGACCCGATACGTCTCACCAACGTGAACATCTTTGTTGCGCGCAAGGCCAGATTGCGCGCCGGATCGACGTCTTGTCCAGAGGCGACAGTGAGCTTAGCCGGCAAGCCGGGCCCGTCATCCACGGGCAATATTGAGGCCCCTTTCGGGCGTCTCTCCCGGCCATCTGCAAACGCCGATAACCGACGTTATGTAAAGCTGGCGCTAAGAGGGGCTCCCCCGGAGGCCTCCAGCGACGCCCTCGGACGACTCTCGGGACTTGGTCACAGCAGCCATTCGCCAAGTGTCCGGCGCATCTGCGCGGAATTGGCGAAGCTCCAGTCAAATAGCGGTTGACCGGAGCTCCGGTCCATTATGTGCGCCTGAACCTGAGAATTCCCTGAGAGCCGGGACACGTCGACTCTGAGGCGGCAAGTTATGTAAAAACTGCTACATCGAGAGGCAACAGCTTCCGTTGGACAGCCGCGCGAAACTAATGAATGTCAAAAGGATCCGTCGGGGCAGCCTCTGCTGCGGCTAGCCTGTTAGACCTGCCTTATATCGTTCTGGCGCACTCGACATGGTGGTCTATATCAGGCACCCAAAGGACCTCTGGTGGCACCAGAGCAACCACTAAAGCTTCTGGGGTGTGTAGATCGGCTCCCAATAACGCCTCCATTCCGGTAGCCCTAGGTGAATCGTATTTCACGATCGCGCAACGGCTCCATGGTAACTGGCATGCCGTGGGATAAAGCGAGAAGTAGCGGCGCAGCAATAGGCCCCCATAGGGAACTGCGCATAGTAAACTAAGCAGAATGTCTAAGCGCCTGGCGCCAAACAGGCCGGAACCACAACACGAGCCCAGTGGTTGTGAACATCGAACTCGAGGTGGATGCCGATGGAGCGCTACGTAGAGATTTCTGTGATCGAAGAAGATCCGGATGGATCCCCATCCATCTTGATAACAACGGACCTGCCAAACGAACCAACTCTGAAGAAGTACTACAGATTGTTGAAACTGGTATCCGACTCTGAGATTCTCAGTGGCACTCGCCTTGAACTTGCACGGGAAGCTAATGGTTCTTGGATTACTTTTGCACTCGGTGACAGGTACGTGATGGGTTTACTAGATAAGGGAAAACCTGATTTCTGGCCGCAAGGCCTAGGTTTAGGACATCTCTATGTCGCTAGGATCATGACGGCTTCTGAAGCGGACAGGCTCGTCGCTGAAGGTAGAAATCCACTGATATGAAGACATTGAATGTCGTGATCACCGTTGTACAAAATGCCGTCGTACCAGCAGTTACGGCCGCGTTATGTTTTTTATGGGATCCCAAAATGCAGGGTGCAGAGCAGGTCACCTTCTTCTCGCTGATGGCACAGGTCCTGGCCACGTTGCTTATAGCAATAGCTCTGCTTCCTCGCTTTAGAGGAGCCCCAGCGATTCACTGGACTACGCTGCTTTGGGTTGGCGTGGGCGAAGGCCTGGCGATCTTCAGTGCGGTTCCTGCTTGGTCCGCGCTCCTGTGGCCGGGTTCTTTTGCAATTGTTCTTTCGTCGGCAGCCGCCACTATTTTTGCTCTCGTGGCATCTGTAGGACCCGCGAATGAAAAGAGTCAAAGGGCGGCGAACATTGAAGATCTTGCTACGAATGCAAAGCGCCTAGACCCCAACTAACAGCTTCGTCGGTTCAAGGGTGCTTCAAAAGACTCCGGCCGCGCCGCCCCTCTTCCTTTCCGAACGCATCGCTTGGAGAAAAGCCTGCAAGTTTTGCAAATAAGACGCCCCCTCTGAGTTCCGACTCAAAGGTCTCCTCTATATCGTCAGGAGCCGCCCTTTTCGCGTTGAGTACAAGTTCCGAATTTAGCTCATAAACGATCTTCCGGGCCGATTCGAGCGCAGTCGTTTCCCGTGAGTTACTTGGGTTTGCCGCTTTTTTACGCCGAGGAATTTTTCTGCCAAGGCTAGACGAAAGCTCAGCCCGCGATGTCACCCGCTTAAGTTCATTCAAGTAGCTAACTTCGACTAGTACAGAATTCAGTTCCCGAATTCGTTCAACCCATTTGTCATCGGGCCGCGAGTCAAGCCCGGGTCGGGTGACGGAGTTGATGGCGTTCTCAGTAATGTACTCGGTCGTCTTTGCGATGCTTACAGAAACGTCGTCACTACCAGCTTCAGCATCGATCGCCGTGTCCAAGGCTGGTTCTAAATGGTCACCCTGTGCTCTCGCCGGTTCGTTCAAAGCGTCTGATAGTGATCTGGCGCCCCCGTTAGCGATAACTCGTTCTGCCTTTCGTTGCATCTCTGCGACTTCGGGGTTCGACGCTAACAGTAAAGACTCTGCCTGTTCTTGATCAATCGGCATTAAGGCAGCAAACGGCCGGCCATTGCGCGTGACGACCATTGGAGTCCCGTCGGCCTCTAGCGCGTCAAAAACCCGCTTGGAGTCGCGTACCAGATCCCGCATAGTGATCGTAGCCATAAACAGTCGCTCCTTCGGCGTCTGACACTGTCTGACAAGCGTCTGACATAAGAGTCTAGCAAAAGAGGATTGTCCTAGGAAGAGGGCAATCGTCTGACTTTGCCCTCTTCCCTTGTCGCGCCGCCCGCTTTTCGCGGGCACTCTCCCACCCTTTATAAAACGCCCATAATCTCGTCACTGTCAGGCAGCGCAAGACGAGAACCGGGGCTCCCTGCTGATGGCGTGACAGAGGATAGCTAACCCTCGCACTCGATGCAGTGGGACTGTCCTCTGCTTTCGCGTGCCAGTCGGGACCGGTGCCGTACCAGGAAGCAGGAAGAACAAGTAAACTCGTCCTTGCCCTGCGGGATGACCTGAACAATGAGTTCCTCGGAGACGATTTCTCCACCGGTGTCAGGCCTTCGCGGATATGGCATCCGGAAGGGACATGGCGCGGCCGCAGCTCACAGAACCGCTGCGGTTCGCTCGCGACGGGGACACCGTCGTTGTTCGCAGCATGGATCAGCTCGCTCGAAACCTCGACGACCTGCGCGTCCTCGTCCAGGGACTCACCCGACGAGAAATCTGCGTCGAGTTCATCAAAAAGCAGCTCGTTTTACCGGGGATGACTCCCCATGGCGAACCTTATGCTCTCGGTCATGGGCGCTTTTGCCGAATTCGAATGTTCGCTGATCAGGGAAAGCCAGCGGGAAGGCATCGCAGAGGCCCGGCAGCGCGGCATGTACAAAGGAAGGACAAGGACTTTGACGACGGAACGGGCGGCCGAATTGGTCCAATGCGCCAACAGCGGTATCTCGAGAGTCGTCCTGGCTCGGGATTATGGAATCAGTAGAGAAACGGTCTATCAGTATCTGCGGCATGCCAAAGTGGAGTGAAAATCTGACCGCCGGCACAGGCGGTAAATGGACACCGTTCGAACTGGAGCCGGAGGGCCATCTTATGCATCCCCTTTCACGATAGCTCATGCCAAAGCAGGTGGTTATCGTAATCGCCAAAACGGGCAAGCTGCTGGACGCCGACTCCCTCTACACCTTCACTCAGGTTAATCTCGGTCGGCAAGACCGCACACTCGCTTCACGAAGCGTCGATGTGTTCGTGGTCCCTGCCGCCCAACGTTGGACAGACGGAGCTTGGCCGTCTCCAGGTTCATGGAAACCGTCCAGGCAATCTCTTCCACTATCTTTCGAATCACCTGAAATTCTCTCAGCCAAGTCACCTTCAACAGTACTATCGGGATGGTTTTACCGCTGGATACAAGGCCGGGCGTGCGCATGCCGATCTTGGCCGCCCGGATGATCCGTCTCGCGGGATGGCCGGACATCCCCAGGTTGAAGTCGGGGGCATTGAAGTCGACGAACTGATGTCAGTGCCACCGACTTAGCGGCACAAGGGACGTCAGTGGTCGGCGGCCGCGTAGCGGAACCTTACTGCTAAAGCCGCGTCACTCCCCCAGACTCGACTGGCTGATAGCCGACGTCAGTAGTTGCCCTATTTAGGCAACCAGCTCGGATGTACTTCCCCGACCATTCATTTACGTCGCTGCCGATGCTGCACCGGAAGGCGTACTCCCGATACATCACCACTCCCAAACCCGCCTCGACCTCTGCGCTTAGCTTTCGTTGGTAACCGACTCGATAACGTCAGCGTCTTTCCAAGATTCATTGACCTTAGGACCGGTTAGGCCGCTTTGGGATTGAAACTGTTCCTTCGTCAACCCGCTGCGCTGAGCCGCGGCCGCCGCGCCGGCCCGCCGCAGACGTTCCTCGTCTGACGCCGGATCAGCAAAGAATTTCGCGTCGCGCAAGAGGGCTTTTACGCTGTCCGCACTAAGGCCAAGAGTTTGAGCAATTTCTCGCCGGGTAAAACCTGATGACTGCAGTTCCAAGGCGCGGCGGCACCGTTCTATTCGTGCCTTCCTAACGTCTGAGTTGAAGGTATTGCGTCCCGATGCGTTTTGGCTCCGTTTCTTTTCCCTAGGCGCGGCTGGTTCGGATTTTAGGATGGGTGACCAGACCCACGACGTGGTTGCTGGAGTGAAGGCGGGCAACCAAGCTGCGAACGCCAGCGGAAGTGTGGATAGGTCCCGCTCGGTCAGTTCGACCAGTGTCAGTCCCTGTCTTTCCGCGAGCAACCGCTTTTCTTGCATCTTTGCCGCGTAGGCCGGATTGTTAGGTAGTCCCCACAGCTCAACGAAGGTGCCATCGGACAGTATCCAGTCGGCCCGTCGCCGCCCTAGTGGATTGAGGATGGGATCTATTGGATAAGCGGGCTCACGCTCATGCTCAATACCCGATTGATGCATGAAGTCGCACACTGCTTTTTCGCCCATCGAGAGACATCGGTGTCCGTCTCGGGCCCTTATAAGCGTGCCCCTGCTCAACCGCAAGCCATTCTCCGCCAGGCCTCCCTCCTCTAGGAGTAATGTCCATGGAAACTTGCCACGCTTTATCGCGAAGCGCAGCAGCAGAAGCTTGTCTATGACATCTGGTTCTAATGAAAGAAGCGGATCAATGTGCAGAGTCGCTAGTTGCCCTTCCAACATTGGTTCATCATCAAATTCGAATTCTGCTATTTGTTTCAGAGCAGCGGCTGCTCGGGGTCGGTTGGCGAAAACACCCTCGCTGGCGAACTCCAGGCATTGCTGGCAGTAGGCAAGCGGTTCGGGGCATAGGGAAGTCACTACAGTCCAGGCTGCCTGACCGCACAGCCTGCAGCTACCTTCTTTGTCACCCAGTGTGTGTTTTCCGAACAGCAGACGACGCTGTGCGACATGGGACTCGTGCAACTGGAACAGTTGCTTGGTCTCGCCTATGGCACCCCGAGTTATTTCATAGTCTTTCACCTCTATGGCTTCTGCGGGCAGCACCTGTTCCAAACCCGCGGCGCGAACCGATGCAATCAGCTGACGGGTCATCCGCTCAGCGGCCTTGTCACGCTTTCTTTCGGCTTTTCGTTCACGATCGTCTTGGCTGAACTCGTCAAAGGGAATGTCTTCGGTCAGCTTCCAGGGCCGCCGGGAGATTCCCAGTTCGGTTACTTTCAGCCCTACCCGTGAGGCGTAGCAGAGGGCAGGCCCGGCAAGCCGGCTGTCTTCGATCCACAGCTTTCCCGTTTTCGGGTTCCACCGAGCCATGGGTGAAACCGGTGGGAAAAGGTACACCTCACCCCGTGCATCCATGCGAAGGTTAGGAACGCGGGTTATCGGCCAATCAGACTCGAG
This sequence comes from Pseudarthrobacter sp. 10T415, assembly GCF_056394175.1. NCBI lineage: Bacteria > Bacillati > Actinomycetota > Actinomycetes > Micrococcales > Micrococcaceae > Pseudarthrobacter > Pseudarthrobacter sp. 10T415. Next base: position 6,254 of record NZ_JBFTHJ010000033.1, read on the forward strand.
CGGAATGCTCTGCTGGGCCAATGGCGCGGCTACCCGGATGCGTGCGTCCGAAAGGAGCTTCAGTACGTTGTCTCTGTCTCGTTCGTCTTCGAGAAGCAAGACGCCTCGGTGAATTTCTCCAACTAGGCGGTCGGAGTCCCGGTCTCGAAGTTCGATCAGGCGCCCACCCCTGCCGTAGCGCGTGGTGAGATCCAGCGCTACGGCAGGGGCTTGATCGGCCCCGAAGTTCCTCAGGGCTTGAAGAGCACTGTCCGTTTCCGCTGATGGACGTGTGTGGGTTCCCGAGTCGTCATATCCGAGAAACTTGTCTATCGCTCTTGCCAACTCTGCTGGGTCCGGCAGGTCTAACTCGAGTCCATAGTGGGTGGCGATTCCAGTACAGCTAAGTTCGGCACCGCCCAAGGCGGTGGAAAGGTCGGCGAGGCGTGTCATGCCTATCCTTCTCAGCTGGTTTTCATAGAGGTAGCCGAAAAACCTCTCGTCGCGGTCACCGCCATAATGATCGGGGGCTGCTATGGAGATGGCGTTTGAGTTGTAGTCGTTGTCTGGGCGGTGGATTAGCGCAAGCTCCACTGGGATGCGCTCTCGTTGTCGGGGCCTGCGGCCCACTACGCGTTTCTTGAACTGCTTGATCTTCTCTGCCGCGTCGTTCCATTCAGCAAACCCCCAGGGGTCTCCCCCGGTTGGCAGAACAGCCTTCCCGCTAACTAGTTCAATTTTGTAGGACAATTTTCCGGCTTACTCCCGTGCTCCCCCAGGAAAGCGAACGAGCCAGTAATGACCGGACGTTCAGACCCAGAACGCTAATACTTACGATTTACTGCTTACCTTAACCGTTCGCAAAGCGTCAGGTTGTCATCTCCACTCGTCGGCGTATTTGCGTGCCATCGTTCTCGCGTGGCTTGGAGATCCGCGATCATAGTCACTGGGCCATTCCGATCTTGATTGCCTCTCCATGATCGGTCGTCCCAGTAGGCATAGGAGCAAAACCCGGAGTCCACGAACTCGACGGCGACCAAATACACCTTCTGCCAGACTTTCCCGCGTCCCCAGTGCTCGCCTTCGAGTTAGTACTATGGCCGAAGCGACGGGAACATCCCACAGGGAAAGCTCGGCTTAGTTATCGTGACTAGAGCAACGCGACAGTCGGCTCTTTCGTGCCTTCCGATGCGGCACGACGACGATCTAAAGGATCTGAATTTTCATGGAACTACCCCCGGAAGTACTGCAAGTTGGAGTGAACCTCACCGAGAGCATGGCGCGTAACGGTGCGACCATGATTATGAATAAGGTTCGAGCGGCGCGGGAGTCAGGGCGCCAGGAGGAATCGATCGCCGCGCTGGAAGAGATCATCAATGACCTTCTGGCAGACAAGCAGGAACTAGTTTCCATAGCCCAGTCTTACAAGGCAGAGCTGATCTCTCAGCAGCTCACCACCGGCGATGTTCGCTACATCGTCGAAACCCTGTTTCCGCTTGTAAAGCAGCTCGTGGAAGCCAGCTCCGGAGGAGATCCGGAGAAGCTGAACCAGCTCGAGGCGATGAAGCCGTTCCTATCGGTAGAGACGGTCAACGTTCTGCAGCTGCTCGGCTTCAACTTCCGTAAGGCTATTGGTGAACCGTTGACGGCGCTTTGCGAAAGCTTGATTCTCACGCAGGTTAACCGCTCAACAGAACTTCAACTCGAACAGTTGAAAAATCAGCAGGCGTTGGTGTCCTTAGCCCTCGATGAGGCGGCGTTCAGTCGCTTCAATGCGCTTATGGGTCGAGCCTGACCAAACCCCGGTACCTCGCCAAAACAGGGTCCTCCGGCGGCCGCGAAACCAGCTTCCGACATTAGAGAGTGCAGGTCTGGCACCGGTGCAAAGCCATCTAGATAGGTCCCGGTCCTCCCATGACTCCAACTCTCGCAAGAGCGGGAAATCGGCGGCAGGTGAACTATTCTCTCGTCTGACTAAGGCCTAGACGGAACGCTAAAAACGGACGTTATGTGAAGCTGGCTTTTTAGTCTTCAGATGATGCCTATTTCGGGTTGTCAACCGTCGGCTTCTAAATCCTTGGTGCCGCCGCTGGGATCGGAGGCTTTTTTCGAGCTGGGTTTCGCCGGCCCAAACTGGCCCTACAACCTAGATAACGCTCTGGCGCTACGATCGGGGGTATGAGAACGTGCGTCTTCTGTGGTGGATTGCCTCTGACGCGGGAACACGTCTATCCGCAGTGGCTGCAGCATTTCTCCGCCCCGCGGGCATATATCGAGCGCGAGGGCTCTCACCAAGGTCCATTTCCCCAAACAGTAGTACGCCAGAATGCGATGGGGCAGTATGTGGTGGTGGACGAGGTCAGGGGAAACAGAACTCCGATCTTGCATGAAGTCACGGTTAAGTCGGTTTGCGCAACATGCAACAACGGCTGGATGTCGACATTGGAAAATTCTATTCGTGGGCCATTGAAGAAGATGGCTGATCCGCCCAACCCTGTTCCCCACTTGGTAGACGCTCAAACCAGAACCCTGCTTGCCGCATGGGCGCATAAATGCTTCCTGATGTACGACCAGTATCGAGATCCCCGTGATCGAGTCTTCGTCGAAGAGGATTTCGTCGCATTCAAAAATTCTCAGCGCCCACCCCAGACAGCGCGGATCTACATGGGTATCACCAACTCTCCGATCTCCACTTTCGCAATGTGGCACGAAACGCATCTACTCGTCCTTGACCTTGAGGCCGATCCGCAAACTGCATTGGTCACTTATTCACGCAACATGGCCAGCTCACACCTCGGAGTCCAGGGTGTCTACTTCATCCAGCAGTACTTCAAGCCCGATATTCCGTGGACTCCTGCCGCCCGACGCGCAATTGACCTCGCAGCAATGGCGGCCGCGGAAGCGACACCTGCTAGGCAGATATGGCCCCCTAAGAGCAAACCTTTCCACTGGCCGCCTCGGCTAACTTCCGACGAACAACTCGAGTATGCAAGAACGGCCTTGTTTCACATCATGAACAGTCTCCCGTCGCTCGCGAAACGAGAAGGTTCCGAGCAATAGGCGCGATCTCATTCCTGTTCGGGCTGTACCTTACAGTCCAAAGTCATTCTTTGTTTGCGGCCGCTATGCCACATCCGCCAGACGCCTAGCTGTCTACGAAGATGCGTTTATGCAGCATGTGTGTCAATGGCCATTAGATTCTGCCCACGGGCGGCCAGTTGATGTGCCCGCTTGTGGCCAGTAAAACTGCCCGGTGATGGCCAACAGATCTGCCCACTGATTGGTTTCGGCGGGGTTGGCCATCGTTTGGGTTGGTCAGTTTAGTCGGG
>NZ_JBFTHJ010000034.1:0-7685 GCF_056394175.1 Pseudarthrobacter sp. 10T415
ATGTTCCCGCCCGTCCCGGAAAAAGTCATCGACGCCGGCTACCAGGACTTCGCCGACCGCTGGAACCCCATCCTGGACGTCTTCGACGACAACGGCGTCCGCTTCGCCCACGAAGTCCACCCCTCCGAGATCGCCTACGACTACTGGACCACCGTCCGCACCCTCGAAGCGATCGGCCACCGCGAAGCGTTCGGCCTGAACTGGGACCCCTCCCACATGATGTGGCAGGGCATCGACCCCGTGTCCTTCATCTGGGACTTCAAGGACCGGATCTACCACGTGGACTGCAAGGACACCAAGATCCGCCAGACCGGCCGGAACACCGTCCTCGGTTCCCACCTGGCCTGGGGCGACCCCCGCCGCGGCTGGGACTTCGTCTCCGCCGGCCGCGGCGACGTCCCCTGGGAAGCGTCCTTCCGGGCGCTGGCCGCCATCGGCTACAACGGACCCATCTCCGTCGAATGGGAAGACGCCGGCATGGACCGCCTCCACGGCGCCCCCGAAGCCCTCGCCGCCCTCAAAAAATACGACTTCCCCGCCTCCCAGACCAGCTTCGACGCCGCCTTCAGCAGCAAGGACTGAGGCGTGAACCAGAACTGACTCCATTGAAGAGCAGCATTCGATGAGGAATTCTTGTCTCGGGACTCGTCACCGACAAAGTGATCAAGTACGTGATTGAGAACGAGTTTGCCAACTGGCGTCCCAGACGTAGCCTGGACTCAGAAGTATGCGGTTCCCAACCGGGAGGTATCGATGGGCGGGCTCGACGACCTGCTGGCCGGGTCGGCGGACCGGTGGGCGAAGGCGGAACGCCGGGCGGAGGGAGTCGCCGACCTTTGTCTGGGCCGTGCTGTCCGAAATTACTTCACCCTCTATTTGCCCATTGGGGCGGTGGTACTCTTCCCCACCGGTGCGAGCCTAGGAATGCTGTCCTTCCCGGACGAAGCCAGCATCACCAACATATTTGGCTTTGGCTGTCTCCTGACCGGCGTCGGCCTTATGATCGGCGGCCTCGTCTCCAACGCCAAAGTCCTCGAGACTGCTGCAACATGGCCACCAGCGACGTTACTCTGTCCCTCCGCGACGACGAACGGAAGGCTGTACGCCGGCAGATCCTCGGCAGGGCGGCCACGACCCCGGACCACATGAACGTCAAACATGCCGCAGCCGTCCAAGCCAGAAAGGGACTCGCTACCCAACTCGTCTACTCGGTGGCGATGTTTTACATCTTCTTCCAGCAGGTAGCAATGTTCGAAAGTCCTCTCCGATGGCTTTCTGCGGGTGGCGCCATTCTTTACATCGTCGCCATCTTTTTCGTGGGACGTGACTTCCGGAAGTCGGGCCAGTTCCTCGCGGCCGATCCGACACTTGGCAGGAAAGTCCGCGGGCAACGAGCGCCAGGCCGCAGCGAATCAGCTCACCCCAGTTGTTCCCTCAGACCGGTCAGGAATCGGTGCCTATGGAGGGCGCCTCAACGGCTTCCCGAATCCTCTGGAGCGTTTTTGGCCTGGCCGCGATCTCGATGACTCCGCCGTCTGATTCGACACTGACGACCTGGAAACCGGGCGGCACGTGATGCTTATTGTCGTCAGGATCCGCATACCGCGGAGCTGAAACGGCGCCAAGCCCGGTCAGGGCCTTGCTCCGGCCGGTTGGCACAAGATCTTCGTAGACGGCTGGTTGGAAGTCGATCCGGCCCGGCCCCGGATCTGCGATGCCCATCTGCCAAATGGTGCTTAGGGAACCGGGCCTCGCATAGGGATACCGCAGGAACATGAGCGCCTGCCCTCGCTCGTCGAGTCTGGCGTCGGTCTTCCGGAACCGCCTCTGCGCGAACCATGTCATTGATGCGACCGCCAGTCCGTAGAAGATGCCATTGACCGCTGCAAAGCCCGCGTTGCGTCCCAGAATGAGGCTGACGCCCAGCCAGAGGAAACCAGTGGTGACCCCGACCAGGACGGCGTGCAGAATAGGGTGGCTTCCGGCACACTCTCTCCAGGCCGACCAACCGCCCCGCGGTGTCCCCCCGGCAGCTGCCGGCTTGTTCATAACCGGCCGCGCCCCGGGTAAGGCTGAATCCTCATAGTCCGATCCAAGCGGCGAGATGCAGGTCAGGCAAGGGATTCGACCATCCTTGGTCAACCCTTCAACAACCCGGTTCTTTCCTCTAGCCGTCGACGGCTTTCCGGTCCATGGATTTGAGTGCGGCGAGGCGGGCTTCCACTTCGGTCTGCTCGCCGAGGTCTTCGAGGGAGGCGAACTGGGCGTCCAGGGAGGAGGCGGCGAGTTCCTGCTGGCCGCGGACGGTGGCTTCCTGGCGGCGGATGTTCTCCTCGTACCGGCCAATGGCCGACGTTGGGTCTCCGGTGTCCAGGGCCTTGAGGGCGTCGTTGACTTGGGTCTGCGTGGCGGCGACCCGGGCCCGGTTGACCAGCTCGTTGCGTTTGGCGGTCAGCTCCCTGAGCTTGCCGCGCATCTGGTCCAGGCCGCTCTTGAGCTTATCGACGACCTCGTTCTGGGCGGCCAGACCAGGCGCCTGGGCCTTGGCTGTGGTCTCGGCGGTCATCTGCCGCTGAAGAGCCAGCCGGGCGAGGGCATCGAACTTATCCGCGTCACTGCTATTACCCGCGGTCCGGAACTCGTCGGCCTTCCGGGACGCTGCGACTGCCTTGTTGCCCCAGGAGGTGGACTCGTCGACAGCCCGGTTGTGGTCGTCCTCGGCCATCCGGAGGTTGCCGATCGTCTGCGCGATCGCGGCCTCGGCTTCACGGATGTTGTTCGAGTAGTCGCGGACCATCTGGTCCAGCATCTTCTGCGGGTCTTCCGCGGAGTCCAGGAGGGCGTTCAGGTTGGCCTTGGCCAGCTGGGCAACGCGGGCGAAAATACTCTGCTTCACGGAGGTCTTTCTATCGGTGGTTGCCTTCGCATTCTATGCGTCCGGCAAGACTGGCCATGACCACAACATCGTATGCGCATTGGAAGACCTGGCGCTTCAAGTTCGATCCTCGCCGTTAGCGGTCTCCTCAATCCAATCGATAGCCTCATCGGGGAACAGGAAGCCTTCGGATTCACCGTTTCTGCCCCACCATGGGTCCCCCGGCGGCGGCCCACCTGCCTCGACAATCTTTGCAATGACCTCGGGCGGAAGGACATCACCGTTGTTATTGATCAGCCATTGTTGCGTTGTGGGCTCAAGATTTGGCCACCACTGCTGGACGCTCATAGTCAAAGTCTCCCACCGACACGACCTGGGGCCGAAGAATTCCCCACATGCCTGACGAAAGCCATCTTCCGGCTCGTCCCCTGCCCCGGGCGTCCTCGAGCATAACCGGTTCGGGTGCCCGACCGGAGAACGTTGTCCGCGCCAGGCCGCAGCCGATCAGGACCATCAAAGCGAGGACGAGCAAGACCGTGCGGTGCTTCCGGTCCACCGCCTAATATCAGCCGACTCCGGCCTGGTCCAAAGCACTAAGCAGGCCCTCGGCGTCGGCAACGTCGTAGAAGGCCACCGTTTGCCCCAGCCCGAAGCTAACGACATCCATCCCGGTGTTTTGGTACATTCCCAAACCCATTCCGAAAATTCCACCCATGCCCTGAGACCCGAACGCCACGCTGACGTGGCGCCCATCTCTGGACCGATCTACCTTGGTCGCTACCCCGCTGACAGGCGAATCTGAAACGGATCGGTCTCCGATGCAGACGATTGCCCGCGATCAGAGAGTCCGTACACCGTGCGTAGCTTCCGCCGCTTCTTGACGATGAATCTGCCAAAGATGAAATAGAGACCGACCAGGACGAAGGGTATGCCCCACAGCGCGAAGAAGGGCTGCTGCTTGACGGTGGTGACGACCATGAACTCCCAGAAGATTGCGAAGCCGCCCCAGAGGATGCTGAATGGCACCAGAAAGGCGTCCGCCCCGGTAAAACGGACCTGCGGATCGGGTTGACCCACCCACACGAGCTTTTCGCCTTGGCGAAGGAGTGGCAGGATCCGGCTTCGGGGATCGTTCATGCCACGAAGTGTTACACAGTATTTGGGAATTGTTGCGACGCGCTTACTGACAGCCCTTCAAGATGCCGGCCATGGCATCGTGCTCTGCCTGGGTTACCCAGAGAGTGTATTTGCCCTTGACCGCTGTCTGGCGTGCAACATATTCGCACCGGAAAGCCTTGTTCGGCGGTAGCCACGTTGCGGCGTCTTTGTCGCCTTTGGCGCTGTTGGTGGGGCCGTCGGCCGCCATGAGGTTTTGTGGGTCGTTGGCGAGCTGTTTGCGCTGACCGGCACTCAGCTGTTGTGCACCTTTTTGCCAGGCGTCGCTGAGTGGCACGATATGGTCGATCTGAACGTCGGAGCTGGTGTTCTGGCCGCGGACGAAGTTGATGGTGGCGCCGGTGTACTTGTCCGCCAGCGTGCCTGTCATGACGACGCAGTCGTGGGTACCTGCCTTGAACGTTTCGCCGGTCAGATCGCGGGAGAGAATGTCATTGCGGGTATCGCACCCGTTGCGGTCTGTATCGGCCCAGGCAGGTCCGAACTCATCGCGGGTGTAGCCGGTCTTCGGGGCGCGGCCCTTAACTGGGATGCTCTCCAACTGAACAAGAGCCTGGGCGGCTGCACGGCCCATGTCGCCGCCACCCGGCTGAGTCGCAGAGTTGCTGGGAGCAGAACCGACGCCGTCTATTGCGCGGGCGGCAACGTCGCAGCCAACAAGAGGACCGGCCAGAAGAAGGGCGGCTGCAGCTGTCAGGACTGGGGCGGTGGAGCGAATGATGTGAGCGGCCCTTCTGTGTTGCTTAGCAAGGTTTCCACGCTATCGTCGGGCATCGCCTACAAACGGCAAGAGTGCATGTCGTGCCCGCCACATGCTGGAGTACTTGCCAGAACCGGGCTGTCAGGCGGAGGTCAGTTCGCTGTGGTGAGTCGTACCTTTGACCATGTGCCTATGAGCCGCTGCTTCGTCAGCGGTCGTCCAGTGATTTACGGAATCCGGCGGAGTCGGGAAGGATCTCACTGAGCTTGGCGATTTCCCGGATGTGTTCTGATGTGAAAATGATTTTTCCCTTGCCCCAGCATGCGTGGGGGAAGCGTCCGCTGGCCGCGCCATCGCGCAGCTGAGTATTTGAAGCTTTGAGCGCCACTTGTTCGTGCGGTTCGGCGCCGGGATTCGTGCGAGAGAGCGCCAGCGGTCGCGTGACCTGACGCCGCCGACGCCCTCCATGACGGTTGCTAGGCAGTTGCGAGTGCCGTGTGCTCGCGCATGTTGTAGTTGCCGGTCTCGACCCAGGTTGTGTTGTGGATGATCCGGTCCATAATTGCGTCGGCGTGGACGCCGGAACCGAGCCGCTGGTGCCAGTCCTTTTGCGAGTACTGGGTGCAGAACACTGTTGAGGTCTCCCCATAGCGGCGTTCCATCAGTTCCAGCAGCATGGTGCGCATCGATTCAGTGGGTCGATCCAGCAGCCACTCATCAATGACAAGCAGGGTGAATGCCGCATATTTGCGCAGGAACTTACCGGATCCGCCAGGGGTGTCTTGGGAGGCGACCCAGGCTTCCTCGAGGTCGGGCATGCGGACGTAATGAGCGCGGATGCGATGTTCGCAGGCGCGTTTAGCAATCGCGCATCCGAGATAGGACTTCCCCGACCCGGTGAACCCTTGGAAGACAACGTTCTCCTGCCGGGCCACGAACGAGCAGGTGCCGAGCTGGCTCAGCAGCGGCCGGTCAAGACCCCGTTCGTCGAGGAGGTCGATGCGGCGCAGGTCTGCATTCGGGTAGCGCAGCCCCGCCCGCCGGATCAGGCCGGTGACTTTGGCATGGGTGAACGAGGCGTAGGCATCATCGACGAGCAGCCGGAGGCGATCTTCGAACGGCAGGCTGATGCTCAGCGTCTCGTCTTGGGTATCTATGGCCTCCAGCAGCTCATCCGCGTTCATCTCCCGTAGCTTGCGTTTGGTTTCCGTGTCCAGGCGGCTCATCGGGTCCCTCCTGCGTAGTAGGAGCTGCCGCGCACGTATCCGCCATCATCGACTTCAGAGTCCTCGACGTGCCCGGTCTTGTCCTGACCGGTGTCCAGGATCGGCCGCAGGTGGGCGTAACGGGGTGATCGTATCGGCCCGCGCAGCGCGAGCTGGCATGCGGCTTCCACCCGGGCTGGTGAGAACCTCCGAGACAGGCGCAGGACCGCCAAGGCTGGGTCGTAACCGGCTTCTTCGATGCGGACAGACTCGAAGATCTTCTCGATCACGGTCCCGGTCGCCGGTCCCATCCGTAACGCCCAGGCGTCGATCCGGGTCCGGTCCCACGCTTGCCAGCTGTGCCCCTCGGGAAGGTCGGCTTCGTTCGTCCGATACTGGTTCGTCGTCGTCACGGGCACCAGCAGGTGGCTGGTCAGACGCTCGTCACCCCGGTAGATCTCGAGCATGGTGTCCGTTACGCGTAGATCAACATGCGCGCCGATGTGCGTGAACGGGACGGAGTAGAAGTTCTTTGCCCAGACCACGTGTCCGTTCCGGCCGACTTTGCGGCCATAGGTCCAGGTGCTGATCTCGAAAGTCACCGCCGGCAACGGTTGCAGCAGCGGCTTCTCCTCGGCCGTGAACACGCTCAGCCGGGAGCCCTCCCGCTTCTGAAACGGCTGTCGGTTGTAGGCATCGATCTGCTCCCGAATCCGGGACCGCAGCTGCACCAGGCTGGTGAACTGCTCCTGCCTCAGACCCGCAATCACCCAGGTGGCGACGTGGGAGACAGTGTTTTCGACGCTGGCTTTGTCTTTCGGGCGCCGCACCCGGCCCGGTAGTACCGCCGCCGAATAGTGCGACGCCATCTCGCGATAGGCGTCGTTGAGGACGACTTCGCCCTCGCGCGGGTGAGAAATCACCCCGGTCTTGAGGTTATCGGGGACGAGCCGCGGGACCGTGCCGCCGAAGAATGCAAACATCGCCGCATGCGCGCGCAGCCACGACTCCTGCCGCATATCCAACGTCGCCTCCACGAACGCATACCTGCTGAACGGCAGGCACGCGACGAACAAATACACCTTCGAGACCTCGCCCGTTGCCGGGTCAACGAGCTGCATCGTCGGCCCGGACCAGTCGACCTCGACGCTGCGGCCGGCCTTATGGCCAACCCGAGACGACGCGCCAGTGACGTTGGCGTAATCGCCGTAAAGCCGGCAGAACCGGTCATAACTCATCGCCGCTTGCCCGGCCCGGCTGCACCCGTCCAGATACTCCTGGTGCAGCAGCTTCAACGTCACCCCAACCCTAGCCAGCTCACGGTGCACCTGGACCCAGTCCGGCTGCGCGAACACGCTCTCCCGCACCCCGCGACCGGGAAACAACGCCAGATACACCTCGCCCTCAGACTTCTCCGCAACGTCGTCCCAACCGAGCCCGAGCTGCTCCGCAGCATCAATCACCGCCTGAATGCTGTGCCTGGACATGCCCTGAGCAAGCGAGATCGCTCTGCCGGACAGGCCCTGATTGCGCAACTGCAAGACGAGCTTCGCCTTAATCTTCCGTACCATTACCGGTACTCCTTCCACCACGTGGCCCTCACGCGGTGGAAGGAGCCTCTCAGGCGGCGCTTAACCACACCAATACCGGCGCTGAACAGCGCAAACTCTGGGAACGCACCCTGGCGCTAACCCGCACCACAGATGGACCCCTCAAGAGCGAATATTCA
>NZ_JBFTHJ010000035.1:0-5766 GCF_056394175.1 Pseudarthrobacter sp. 10T415
AATATCAAACGTCGACGACGCAGGAGTCACCGCCCCATCCAAAACACGCGACGGATAATTCAACCGCCCCACCGCATTCTTAGACTTCGACACCACCCACACACCACCGTCATTCAACTCCACCTCAGTGGTCTTAAACCCCGGATAGAGCACGGCACCGGTCGCCACGACGGCCACGGCAGCGGCGAAGGCTGTACCGGTGACGATCTTCTTGTGGCGCCGTTTGAGCCCAAGTTTCCCCAGCAGACTTGTCACAGCGATTGGCTTCCCTCAGTTGTTCGGCGGCCCCCCGGCCGAAATCCCCAAAAACCCGGTACCGGGCTCTCTGTTCCCCGCGTTAGCCTACCCAACGGTGCAAGGGTCCGCGATGGGTAGAGGTGCCCCGCGGCCTGACCTGCGGCTTCATGATTTTGGCGGGTCAGCATGGGGGTGCTCCAAGCCCTGCGGGGTCCGGAAGCGTGGTGTGTCCGGCGATGACATAGCGGCCCACGTTGCGTGCCGATCCGGACTCAACCCGCCACCAGCGGATGACGCCGTTACCGGACCAGTTGTCGTCCTGGTCGATGTAGCAGGCCACCATGATGCGGTCCTGGCTGGACTTGTAGAACCAGGGCGGATTGTTGCCGCTGACGCCATCGCAGGTGAAGTACGGGTTGGGCCGGTAGTTCGAGCCGCCCCGGGTGAAGGTGCAGGAGCGCTCGAAGTCGGGATCCGAGGTCTTGATCCGGGTTTCCCACAGTCCCTGCTTGCCGGACGTTGCCCTGGCACTGGCGATGCCGCTTCCGGTCCCCACGGAGTTCAGTGTCTGGACCTCGATGGTGCGGCTCTGCTGCCAGCCGCCGGTATTGATGGTCCGGCTGCCTGAAGCTGCCACGTTCTCCCAACCTCCGCCGTTGATCCTGATCCTGGTGCTCGCGACGTCGTTCGTTGCGGTGGATGGCGAGGACCAGCGAAGGGTGACGGACTGGTCGTTGACGCCGCCGTCCTGTCCCGATGCGGACGGTGTGCCCGGGGACCCGTACGGCGTTGCCGACGCCGGGGCGCTGGCGTTGGAGCTCGGGGCCACGGAGGAATTGGCAATGACAGTGATGCTCACCTGGGCGCCGTTGGCGAAGCCGCCGATGGTCTGGCCCGGGCTGATGGGGCCGCTGGCACCGTTGCTGGCGTTGTAGCTGTAACTGACCTCGTTCTCGGCAGAGCCGTTCCGTTCAGCGGCCGTCAGGCGCCTGAAGTCGACCGTGACCGACCGGCCGGCACCGCCGGTGTTGGCCGGAGTGGCGTTGACGCCCGAAACCTGGCCAAGCTTTCCGGTGGCACGGCGGGGAGCCGATGGCGGGCTGACTGCACCCTTGCCCGCTTTGTTCTCGGCCTGCACGGTGAACGTGTACGCGGCTTCGGAGTTGTCCGCCGTGAAGTTGGCGCTGCGGACCGTGCCTGGAATGGTCTGCGTCTGGTCGGGCCGGCCGCCGCCGGACATCGTGACGTAGTAGGCGCTGATGGCGTCACCGTTGGTGTTGGGTTCAGTCCAGTTCACCCGGAGCTGGTTCTGGGTGCCCACTGACGATGCCACGGAGGAGGTGGGTGCGGCAGGGGCCGCCGGAACGCCGGCCGGGTTGTCTTCGGAGGAATAGGTACCCCAGTCGGAGGGGCCGAGTTCGTTGACGGCCTGGGCGCGCACCTTGTATTTCACGCCGTTGGTCAGCCCGGTCCAGGTGTAGTTGAGGCCTGCGACCTCGTTCTTGACGGCAACACCGTTGGCGGGCGGAGGCGAGATCTCCAGGTTGTAGTGCTTGACCGGGGAGCCTTCCGTCCGGGCGGCGGGCCAGTTGATGACCATGTTCTTGTCGCCGGCTTTGACACTGGGTGCCTCCGGCGGGGAGGGCTTCTCGTCGGGCCGGATCTCGTTGGACTGCGGTGAGGGCTGCGACTCCCCCACCTCGTTGGTTGCTTTGACGGTGAAGACGTACTTCACGTTGTTGGTCAGCCCGGAGAGGGTGCAGGTGGTGGTGGGGCACTTCTGCTGGAATCCGTTGTTGGATGCCACCGTGTACTCGGTGATGGGCGCCCCATTGTCCGACGGCGGCGCCCACTTGAGCACGGCGGTGCGGCTGCGGACGTCGGTCGCCGAGGGGGCGGACGGCGCATCGGGTTCGCTGCGCACCGTGAGGCGGACGCGGCCGTCCACCTGGCGGGAAAGGTCGCCGGTCTTGTCGGCGATGGTGTAGCGGACCACCATCACGCCCTTGAATCCGTCTGCCGGGGTGATGGTGATGGAGTCGCCGTTGATGGTGGGCTGGCCCTGGGCCGAACCGGTTTCGACGCTGGTGCCGACGATCTTCAGCGGCGTGTCGCTGAAGGGGTTGACGTCGTTGGCCAGGACGTTGACCGTCTCGGCACGGCCCGCGTTGGCTTTCTCCACCACGTCATCGTTGGCTACCGGCATGGGCCGGTTGGACGCCACGTGCCGCACCTGGATGGTGGCCGTCACCGCGGGCGACCGTCCGTCGGTCACGGTGGCCTGGATATTGCCCGTCACGCCGACTCCCACGGAGTTTTCCGCGCTGACGCTGAGTACCGTGCCGTCGAGCTTCGCGCTGAAGCCCGGGGGCGGCGAGCCCTCGAGGGCGAACGTGAGGTTCCCCTGGTCCCGCTCGTCGACGTCGGCCGCGAGGGGGCCAAGGTCCAGGGTGGCGGTTTCCGTCTTGGGAATGTCCAAGGATGCGCCGCGGAACGTGGGCGGGGTGTTGGCTTCGTCCGGGTCCGGGATCACGTTGGTCATGATGACCAGGGTCGACTTCAGCCCGTCGGGATCATCGGGGCCGGAGCCGTCGGTGACTTCGAACGTGATGGAGCCCGGCCCTGCGTAGCCGGGACGCGCCGCGTAGCGGAGGCCTTCGCCCTCTCCGACGATCACGTTGTCCGGGGCGGCGCCCAGCACCTTGACGGAGTCGGCAACGCTGATCTTGGGCCGGCGGCCCTCCCGCACCCTGACGTAGTCGTCCAGGTCCAGGGTGATTTCCTTGCCGGCCATGACCTCCACCGTTTCGGTGTTGGACAGCGTGGGGTACTGCGCTCCCTGGCCCGGCACCCAGATCACGGCCGTTGCGGTGAGGCCGTCGGTGTCGGTCACCGTATACGGGATGAGCTGGTCTTCGGGCGTGAGGGTGACCAACACGTTCCCTGAGCCGCCCACGCGGGCATTGGGGTTGCCGTCCGGAAGGCTGATCTGCAGCTCGGAGGCCACCCCGTCGGGGTCGGAGTCGTTCTTCAGGACTGGTACGTCGATGGCGGTCTTACCCAGGGTTTCGGCCAGCGTGACCCTGTCGTCCTTGGCTATGGGACGCTTCAGTTCCGCGTCCGCGCTGACCCGGACCCGGATCACGGCGCTGGCCTGGGCTTTCTTGTCGTCCTGGATGCGGTACCGGATGCTCTCGTTGCCTTCCACTGCCGGTGCGGTGAAGAGTACCTTGGCGCCATCGGCCACTTCGACGTTCAGCTCGGGCCGCGCTTCGAAACCGTCAGTCAGCAGGGAGATGGGATCGCCGTCGGGGTCCGAATCATTGGCCAGGGCGTCAACGGCGACGTTCCTGCCCGGCCTGACATCCACGGCGTCGTCCACGGCAATCGGGTTCTGGTTGATGGCTTCCGGCGGTGCAACGCCCACAATGACGGTGCCGGTGTTCTCGGCGCCAATCCGGTCACGGACGCGGTAGGTGAAGGTGTCTGTCCCGGCTGCGTCGCCTGCGGCCGTGTACTCGAGGTAGCCGTCGCGGACGATCGCCGTGCCCATGCCAGCTGCCTTGTCGATCCCCATCAGCTGCACCGAGTCGCCGTCGGCGTCGATGCCGTCCAGGGGCACGGGGATCTTGACGGTCATGCCCGCCACCACGCGGCCGGTGAGGTTGCGCGGTTCGGGGCGGCTGTTCCGTTCGTCATCGCGCGCCAGGATCCGGATGGTCACCTGTTGGGAGTCCACCTGGCCGGACTCGTTGCGGACTTTGTAGATGGCGTAGACGGTTTTGGCCTCGGAGCCGGCGATGAACCGAAGCTGGTCCCCGGCCACGAAGGTCCGTCCGTCGGCTTCGTCCGGGACCTGGGCGAGGTCGGGCACGAGGGTCAGCTTGCCGCCGTTGGGATCGGTGTCGTTATCGAGCACCGGGATGGAGACGACGTCACCGGCCCGGACGGTGGCTTCGTCGGGCTTCGCCTGGGGTGCCTGCAGTTTTGTCGGAGCCGGGACCACCACGACGGCGATCTCGCCCGTCGCGGAGGACCGGCCGTTGGAGATGGTGTACTTCAGCGTTAGTTGGCCTTCGGCGCGAAGGTCCGTGATTCGGACCACCGAGTGGTCCAGGACGGACACACTGACCGGAAGCGAACCGTCGGCGGTCACCGACTGCACCACCAGGACACCGCCGGAGGGATCGGAGTCGTTGCCGAGCACATCGACAAGGACGCTGCCGCCGGTGGGCAGCAGCGCAATGTCGCGGACGGCGACGGGGGCCCCGGCGTCGTTGCCGGCCACGACGTCGACGCGGACCAGCTGCACGGCGCTGGCGGGCCCATTGGTCACCAGGTACTCCACGTAGTGCGGTCCCGGCACGTCGGAGGTGAAGCTGAAGGTCTGCTGGTCGGCGCCGATGACCGCCCTGGACTGCTCGTCAGCGGTCACCTGGGCAAGGCGGAGCGCGCCGCCTTGGGGATCGATGTCGTTCTTGAGTGGTGCGATCACCGTCGGAGCACCGGCGACTGCCACCACATGGTCTGCGTTGGCGATGGGCGGGAGGGCCCCGGCGGGGCGGACGTCGACAGTGATCCGGCCTTCAGTGGTGGCCTGGCCATCGGAGATGCCCACGGAGAGGACCTTGCGGCCCGGCGATGTGCCGCTGTCCTGGAAGGAGAGCTGCCCGTCGGGGCGGATGCGGACCTGGTCAAGGGGGTCCGGGCTGGAGACCGACGTAGCGTAGAGGTCGTCGCCGTCGGGGTCGATCCAGTCCGAAAGGATGTTCCGGGTGATCGATTTGCCCTGCTGGACCACCATGGTGGTGTCACGGTTGGGTTTCTGCGCCGGTGCCGTGTTTTCCGTCAGCGGGACAACGCGCAGCGAAACTTCGGCGGTGGCGGAAAGCCCGCGGCCGTCGTCCACCGTGTATTTGAACGTTTCGCTGCCGGTCTTGTCGGCGGGAACGGCAACCTGGAAGCCCGTGCTGCCGTAGATCGTCGACAACGTGCCCAGGCGGATGTTGTCGGGCTGGCGCACTGTCAGGATGTCGCCGTCGGGGTCCGTGTCATTGTCCAGGACCGGGAGGATGGTGGTTTTGCCGGCGCGGACGCCGTAGCTGTCCGGCTGGGCGACCGGCGGGCTGTTGGGTTTGGTGCGGTCCGGGAGGACTGTCTGCTGGACTTCGTCGGCGGAGTCCTTGTCGGCGTCGTCCGAGGTTTCCTTGGGCGGGATGACGTCGTCCCAGTTGTTGACGAGCTGCATGTTCTGGTTCACCAGCCACACATTCCCGGAATTCACATCATTCAGAACCACCAGGTCCCGGTTCACCCGAAACACATACGACGGCGACGCACTCGCCTTCGGCACATCCACATTCTTATCATCAGCATCATTCACACAATCACGGACATACTTATTCGCCCCCGACCACGCAGCATGCACACACCCACCCAACTGCACCGGAGCCGCAGGAACACCCTCACCACCAAACGACACCGTCTTCGCCGTCCCACCATCCAACGGCTGCTTCAACAACACCTTCT
>NZ_JBFTHJ010000036.1:0-4994 GCF_056394175.1 Pseudarthrobacter sp. 10T415
CCGAACCCGGAAGCTAAGACCCACAGCGCCGATGGTACTGCACCCGGGAGGGTGTGGGAGAGTAGGACACCGCCGGACATCATTTGAGTAGGGCCCTGACACACACCATGTCAGGGCCCTACCACTTTAACCACCACACACCACACACCCAAACGTGGCAGCACCCGGACCATCGCCCACTCTTGGCGGCACCCACCCGAACCCCCGCTCAGTCGTGGTGGCTTAGGCCCGGATCCGCGCTCAGTTCTGGCGGCTCAGGCCCGGACCCCCGCTCACTACAGCTGAACGCGCGTCGGAAGGGGAACCACCACGAGTGAGCGCTCGTCACAGGGACAGCCACCACAAGTGAGCGCGCGTGCGAAGCGTAACCACCACGAGTGAGCGCGCGTCACAGGGGGAGGGGAGCTTCCTATGCCAGCCGCATAGACTTACGGCCTATGAGTCCCCGATCCCCAGAGCCGCGACAGGGCCGCGCCACCATCCTCGATGTTGCCGCCGCGGCCGGTGTCTCGCGGCAGACGGTCACCCGGGCCATGAACGATATGACCGGCATCAGTCAGGCCACTCGGGAACGCGTGCAGCGGATCGCGGCGGAGTTGGGCTATACGCCAAGCCGGTTTGCCAAGGGCCTGGTCCAGGGCGCCAGAACCTCAATAGGCCTGGCCATCCCCGACCTCACCAACCCGTACTTTCCCGCGTTTGCCTCGAGTGTTGTTGAGGCCGCCACGGAGCGGGGATGGAATGTGGTGGTGGATGACTATGGCCACGGCGCAGCTAACGCTCTGGATGCCGCAGCCCGGCTGGCACCCCAGGTGGACGCATTGATCGGCTACCTCGGGGACCACTCAGTCGCAGCCCAGGCGATGCTGGGCCGGCGGCCCGTCGTTGGGCTCGACGACCCCCAGGCACAGGCAGCCGGCTCGATCTCCTTTGACTACGCCTACGCAGCCCGGCTGGGCCTAGAAAGGCTGGTGGCTCATGGTTGTAGGAACATCGCCTTCCTGGATTCTAGCCAGGGCGGGATCGCCGCTGGCAGGGGCTCTGCTGTGGCTGCTGCCGCTGCGGAACGCGAAGTTCAGTTGCTGAAGTTTGCGGCGGAGCCCTCAGCTGCACATGCACGGGATGCGGTCAGCGCACTGTTGACCGGAAAGATCGAAATCGACGGACTCCTGGTTTTCAACGACCTGATGGCGGCCGGCGCATTGAAGGCGTTGCAAGCCGCTGGACGGAACGTGCCTCAGGATGTGGCCGTCATCGGGATGGACGGGATACCGCTGGGGGAGCTGGTGTCCCCTGAGCTGACCACGCTGTCCCTGGACCTGCGGTCCGTGGGCCGGGCCGCCGTCGGCCTCCTTGAAGGCCTCCTGTCCGGAGCAATTGAACCGCACGGCAGTGCCTCGGCCCTGCTCCTGCGGCACGAGCTGGTGGTGCGCCAGTCGGCTTAGGCCAGGCTGATGTGCAACCTCACCCCTACCCATGAAGGGACCGAGAGGCTACGCTTATACTTGCGTTCCGTGAACGTTCACGACGAAGCTAAATGCCCCCAGCCTTCAAGGAAGTCCCATGCCTGTCCAGTCCTCCGCAACGGTGTCGAACGCTGTTGCCAGTGATGCCTCCGACGCCGTGCCGCGCAGTCTTGAACTCGGAGCCGGAGGCGTTCTCGAGTTGTCTTCTGTGGCGCCGGGACGGGGCGCGCTCCCTCCCCGGGCCTATCTCGACAGCGATGCCCCGCGGCTGTCCTTGAACGGCGACTGGCAGTTCCGCCTCAGCCCCGGCATCCGCAGCGCCCCTGCCGAGGGGTGGCAGCTGGGCCAGGAGCTGGACGGCTTCGGGACCCTGCCGGTTCCGTCCAGCTGGCCCATGCACGGGCACGGCGCGCCGGCTTACACAAACATCCAGTTTCCGTTTGCCGTTGAACCCCCGCATGTGCCGGAAGCCAACCCCATTGGCGACCACCTCCTGACGTTCCACGCGGGCCCTGAGTTCTTCCCCAGCGCACTGCTGCGTTTCGACGGTATCGACTCCGCCGGCACGGTGTGGCTGAACGGCGTCGAACTCGGCACCACGCGTGGCAGCCGGCTTGCCCACGAATTCGATGTCTCAGGAATCCTCACGGAGGGCAGCAACACGCTGGCCGTGCGGGTGGCGCAGTTCTCGGCCGCCAGCTACGTGGAGGACCAGGACATGTGGTGGCTCCCGGGGATCTTCCGGGATGTCACCCTCCAAGCCCGCCCCGCGGACGGCATCGATGATGTCTTCGTCCACGCTGACTACGACCCCCGCACGGGCGAAGGTGTCCTGCGCGTGGAGGCGAGCCGAGGCGGAGAGGCGATTGACGCCGTCGTACGCGTTCCCGAACTGGACGTGGAGCTTACGGCCGGCCAGGAGCATCGCTTGCCATCCGTCGCACCCTGGTCTGCTGAGTTGCCCCGCCTGTATGAGGCAACAGTCAGCACCCCGGCCGAAACAGTGTCCCTGCAGCTGGGATTCCGCAGCATCAGCATCGAGGATGCCCAGTTCAAGGTGAACGGGCGGCGGATCCTGCTCCGCGGAGTGAACCGCCACGAGCACCACCCCCGGCTGGGGCGCGTGGTTCCGCAGGAGGTGATGGAGGCGGAGCTCAAGCTCATGAAGCAGCACAACATCAACGCCATCCGCACATCGCACTATCCGCCGCATCCGGAATTCCTTGCCCTGGCTGACCGGCTCGGTTTCTACGTAGTGCTGGAGTGTGACCTGGAAACGCACGGGTTCGAGAGTGCCGGCTGGGCCCAGAACCCGAGCGATGATCCCCAGTGGGAGGCCGCCCTGCTGGACCGGATGCGCCGGACGGTGGAGCGGGACAAGAACCACGCATCCGTCGTGATGTGGTCGTTGGGCAACGAATCCGGTACCGGCCGGAATCTGGCCGAGATGTCCCGCTGGACCAAGGACCGCGACCCGTCACGCCCCATCCACTACGAGGGCGACTGGTCCTCCCCATATGTTGACGTGTACTCCCGGATGTACGCTAACCAGGCCGAAACTGCACTGATTGGGCAGGGAACGGAGCCTCCGCTCGACGATCCGGAGCTGGATGCCCGGCGCCGCGCCATGCCCTTCGTGCTTTGCGAATACGTTCACGCCATGGGCAACGGCCCGGGAGGAATGACCGAATACCAGGAGCTCTTTGAACGCCACCCCAGGCTGATGGGCGGCTTCGTGTGGGAGTGGCTGGAACACGGAATCACCGTCCCAACGCCCGGCGGCGGCGAGCACTTCGCCTACGGCGGCGATTTTGGTGAGGAAATTCACGACGGCAACTTTGTCACCGATGGACTGGTGGACGCCAACCGCAAGCCGCGGCCCGGCCTCCTCGACTTCAAGCGCGTCGTGGCGCCGCTGCGCATCCAGGTGGCGGGAGATTGGTCCGGCTTCAGCATCCACAACGGGCAGGATTTCGCGGACACGTCCGTGTTCACCTTCCGGTACGCGGTGGAGGCCGACGGCGAAACGGTCGACGGCGGCACGGTGGAGGTTCCCGACGTGGCGCCGCAGTCCGGTGCCACGATTCCGTTGCCCTCCAGTTTCCCGCACACGGACGGGCCAGCCGTCCTCACCGTCAGCGCCGTCCTCGCCGCCGCGACGTCCTGGGCCGGCGCCGGCCACGAGATCGCCTGGGGGCAGTCGGTGCGTGGAGTCTCACGTGTTGGGGAGCCCCGCGCTGCTGAACACGTTGCCGCCACTGACGATGAGTTGCGGCTGGGCCCGGCGGTGTTCAGCAGGCTGACCGGGATGCCCACACGGATTGGCGGCATCAACGTCGAAAAGCTGGGGCTCTCGCTGTGGTGGCCCCCCACTGACAATGACCTGGGCAGGGAATGGGGCGGCGCCGACCCGCGGCCTCTGGCCACCCAGTGGCGGGATGCAGGGCTGGACCGGCTCCATGCCCGGCTGCTTGGCATCAGCGCTGAACGCACCGCCGACGGCGGGGAGCAGCTCGTCACGCGGACCAGGGTGGGTGCTGCAGACAAGCAGTTCGGGGTCCTCGTCGACTACACCTGGACCAGTGACGGGGAATCACTGGCTCTCCGCACGCAAGTGCGGCCGCAGGGATCCTGGGTCAACGCGGGCTTTGAAGTGGAGTGGGCCCGGATAGGCCTCGAACTGGTGCTGGACAACGAAACGTCGGCGGTGAGCTGGTTCGGGCAGGGGCCACACCAGGGATACCCGGACACGGGGCAAGGCACGCGCACAGGATGGTTCTCCATGCCCTTGGGTGAACTCGATGTGGAGTATGCGCGGCCCCAGGAATCCGGTGCACGCGCCGGCGTGCGTTCGGCAGCACTTGAGGTGGGAGGAGCCACATTGGACATCGCCGGCGAGCCCTTTGCCCTGACGGTGCGTCCCTACAGCCAGGCTGCACTCAACGAAGCAACGCACCGGCCCGATCTGGCAGCCGACGGGCGGACCTACGTCTACATCGATAACGCCATGCGGGGTGTTGGTACCGGGGCCTGTGGACCGGGCGTTCTCGAGCCGTACCGCCTGTCGCCCAGGGATGCCGATTTCACCGTAGTGCTGCGGGTACGTCCGTAGGCCCCAGCGACATGTGAGCCACTGCATACAGGCTGGTTCCGTCCGGTGGGGCTGCTTGTAGGTGTTGATGGCCCCTGGGATCCGCGTGGTTGCGCGGGTTTTGGGGGCCATTTCCGTGGTTGGGGAGTGGATTTGCGGTGGGGTTGGTGGGCGTGTATTGTTTTCTGAGTCGCCGCCGCTGATGCGGAAAGATAGCGACAAAAACCCCCTTCTGAACGGCCTAAAAAATGGTTCGCACTCTGGTGTGTTCCTGGCGGGTGGGGCTGATCATTGTGCGCTTTGTTTCGCTGGAAAGCGGATTTGCGAAGTGGTGGGTGATCGGGTAAGTTTGGAAAGTTGCTCCGGAGCGATCCTGAACCTTGAGGGTTTGGGTGGTGCCGGGTGTGTCTGTTGTTTGAGAACTCAATAGTGTGCCA
>NZ_JBFTHJ010000037.1:0-4518 GCF_056394175.1 Pseudarthrobacter sp. 10T415
GGCAAGTTCGGCGGTGACGTCTCGCACCTGAACCTGCACAAGACCTTCTGCATCCCGCACGGCGGCGGCGGGCCCGGCGTCGGCCCGGTCGCGGCGAAGGCGCACCTGGCTCCGTTTATGCCCGGCGATGCCAACAAGGCCGCCCATGAGGAAGGGCACGGCGTCGCGATTTCCGCTTCCCGGTTCGGCTCTGCCGGGGTGCTGCCGATTTCCTGGGCGTATGTGAAGCTGATGGGCGGTGCTGGCCTGACCGAGGCCACCAAGTCCGCGCTGCTGGCCGCGAACTACGTCGCTGCACGGCTGAACGAGTTCTACCCCGTGCTCTACACGGGCGAAGGCGGACTGGTGGCGCACGAGTGCATCCTGGACCTGCGCGAACTCACCGCCCGCACCGGCGTCACGGCTGAGGATGTGGCCAAGCGCCTGATCGACTTCGGGTTCCACGCCCCCACCCTGGCCTTCCCCGTCGCCGGGACCCTGATGGTCGAACCCACCGAGTCCGAGGACCTCGCGGAGATCGACCGCTTCATCGACGCCATGATCACCATCCACGCCGAGATCGAGCAGGTGGCAGCCGGCGACTTCTCCCTGGAGGCATCGCCGGTGCGCAACGCACCCCACACGGCTGCCGCCGTCGTCAGCTCCGACTGGGACCGTGCCTACCCGCGCGAGCAGGCCGCGTTCCCCGTCGCTTCCCTGCGGCAGGACAAGTACTTCCCGCCCGTGGGACGCATCGACGGCGCAGCCGGCGACCGCAACCTGGTCTGCTCCTGCCCTCCGCTTTCCGACTTCGAGAACTAAGGACTTCCCATGACTGAGAACTACACCGCTCTCTACGAGCAGCACAAGAAAGCCGGCGCCTCCTTCACCGACTTCGGCGGCTGGCAGATGCCCCTCAAGTACGCTTCCGAACTCGCCGAGCACCACGCCGTGCGCAACGCCGCCGGCCTGTTCGACCTCTCCCACATGGGCGAAGTCTGGGTCACCGGCCCGGAAGCTGCAGCATTCCTGGACTACGCCCTGGCAGGCAAGCTGTCAGCCATCGCGGTGGGCAAGGCGAAGTACTCGCTGATTTGCGACAGCGACGGCGGCATCATCGACGACCTGATCACGTACCGCCTCCCCGCGGCTGCGGACGGAACAGCCAAGTACCTGGTGGTCCCGAACGCAGGCAACGCCAAGGTAGTGGCCGAGGCCCTGCAGGAACGCGCCGCCGGCTTCGACGTCACCGTGCAGGATGCCTCCGCCGAGACGTCCCTGATCGCTGTCCAGGGCCCCGCCGCCGAGGCCATCCTGCTGGCGCTCGTACCGGCCGACCAGCACTCCCTGGTCACGGAACTGAAGTACTACGCCGCCGTCGAGGTGGGCATCACGGTCAACGGAGCTGTCCGGGACCTGCTGGTGGCCCGCACCGGCTACACCGGCGAGGACGGCTTCGAAATCTACGTCGGCAACCTGGAGGCAGCCGCCCTGTGGGAGGCCCTGCTCGCGGCCGGCGAAGGTTCCGGCCTCATCCCCGCAGGCCTCGCCGCCCGCGATTCGCTCCGCCTCGAAGCCGGCATGCCGCTCTACGGCAACGAACTCTCCCGCCGCGTCAACGCCTACGCCGCCGGGCTGGGGCCGGTCGTGTCCCTGGCCAAGGAAAGCGACTTCGTGGGCAAGGAGGCCCTGGCAGCCATCAAGGCCGCCGGCGTCGGGTCCACCGTGGGCCAGAAGCTCGTGGGCCTCAAGGGCACCGGGCGCCGCGCCGCCCGCGGCCACTACCCGGTCCTCAAGGACGGCTCCCTCATCGGCGAAGTCACCTCCGGACAGCCCTCCCCCACCCTCGGCTACCCCGTGGCCCTGGCCTACGTCGACGTCGAATTCGCCGAGGCCGGAACCATCGTCGACGTGGACCTCCGCGGCAAGCCCGAACGCTTCGAAGTAGTGGCACTGCCGTTCTACAAGCGCCAAAAGTAGCCCGACTGCCTCGCCGTGGTCGCCTTTGCCCGGCGGCACCGACATCCTCCGCGGGCTCGGTCGCGAAGACGCCCGCTGGGCGGACGTGACGCTCCCTTAGACGCCCGCTTCCGGATGCCGGTCCCGCAGGGGCAACGGTCGCTCACCGCTGACAACTCGACCTTTGGCGATTATCGACCAAGGTGACAGGGAAGGACGGGTGAGCGGATTCCGGAAGCGTGCGTCAAAGCGACGAAGGAGCAGCACGCGGAGGAATTCGGTCACCCGGCACCCAACGAGACCACAACCAAGTTTTCAAACGAACAGGAAAATCATGAGCAAAGTTGCAGCTGAACTGAAGTACTCCGCCGAACATGAGTGGATTGCTGTTGACGGGTCCGGCCCTGCCGGGATCGGTATCTCCGCCGTCGCCGCCGATGCACTGGGCGACATCGTGTACGTGGACCTGCCCGAGGTTGGCTCCATCGTGACCGCCGGCGAAACCTGCGGCGAAGTGGAATCCACCAAGTCCGTTTCGGACCTCTACTCCCCCGTCACCGGCGAGGTCACCGAGATCAACGACGGCGTGGTGTCCGATCCCGCCCTCATCAACAGCGACCCGTACGGAGCCGGCTGGCTGTTCAAGGTGTCCGTCACCGAAGAAGGCCCGCTGCTGTCCGCCGAGGAATACGCCGCAGCGAACGGCGGCGAACTGTGAGCGCGGCTGCCGGCACGGCCGTCAACGAGACCGTTGCCTTCCACCAGGTTGAATCCCCCAGCCTGAACGCGGACCTGTCCGTCCTGGACCCGGAGATCGCGGCCAAGATCGACGACGAACTGGGCCGCCAGCGCGATGGCCTGGAAATGATCGCTTCCGAGAACCACACCGCCGTTGCGGTCATGCAGGCGCAGGGCTCGGTGCTGACCAACAAGTACGCCGAAGGCTACCCGGGCAAGCGCTACTACGGCGGCTGCGAACACGTGGACGTCATCGAACAGCTCGCCATCGACCGGCTCAAGGCTCTTTTCGGTGCCGAGTTCGCCAACGTCCAGCCGCACTCCGGCGCACAGGCCAACGCTTCGGTGATGCACGCGCTGATCAAGCCCGGCGACACCATCATGGGCCTGAACCTCGCCCACGGCGGACACCTGACGCACGGCATGAAGATCAACTTCTCCGGCAAGCTCTACAACGTGGTGCCGTACCAGGTCCGCGAAGACACCCACACCATCGACATGGCAGAGGTGGAGCGACTGGCGCTGGAAACGAAGCCGCAGCTGATCGTTGCCGGCTGGTCCGCGTACGCACGCCAGCTGGACTTCGCCGAGTTCCGCCGGATCGCCGACCTGGTGGGCGCCTACCTGATGGTGGATATGGCCCACTTCGCCGGCCTCGTCGCTGCGGGCCTGCACCCCAGCCCGGTGCCGCACGCGCACGTCACCACCTCCACCACGCACAAGACCCTCGCCGGTCCGCGCGGCGGCATCATCCTGTCGAACGACGCCGACATCGCCAAGAAGATCAACTCGGCTGTGTTCCCGGGCCAGCAGGGCGGACCGCTGGAGCACGTCATCGCCGGCAAGGCCGTGGCATTCAAGATCGCCGCCTCGGCTGAGTTCAAGGAACGGCAGGAGCGCGTCCTCGCCGGCTCCCGGATCCTGGCCGAGCGCCTGGTCCAGCCGGACGTCACCACCAAGGGCATCAACGTCATCTCCGGTGGCACCGACGTCCACCTGGTCCTGGTTGACCTCCGCAACTGCGAACTCAACGGCCAGCAGGCCGAAGACCGCCTGGCCGCGATTGACATCACCGTCAACCGCAACGCCGTGCCCTTCGACCCGCGCCCGCCGATGGTCACCTCCGGCCTGCGCATCGGCACCCCGGCTTTGGCAACCCGCGGGTTCGGCGAAGCCGCCTTCCGCGAAGTTGCGGACATCATCGCCGAGGCATTGACGGCCGACGCCGACGCAGACCTTTCCGGCCTGCGTCACCGCGTAGAAGCACTCGCCGCAGCCCACCCGCTCTACCCCGGCGTCCCACCTCTGTCCTAGAGCTGGCTGGCTTCGGGACCGGCGGACCGGACATTTTCACGCCTGCTGCTCGTTCCTCGCTTTGACGCAGGCTTTCGAAAAGTCCGGCTCCGCCGGCCCTTGTGGGCATGTCCCCTTGGCGACGCACACTTCTGGATGCCAGCCCCATAGAGCCGTGCACCGTCACCTAGTGGAGGGCGCAAGCTAGGCGAGAGCCAAGGCGACGGACCTGCAGGAAGGGAGCGGGGCATCCGGCAGCATGCGTCAGAGCGACGAAGGAGCAGCATGCAGAGGATGTCCCGCTCCCTTTCCACCCCGACCACGCACGTTTTTAGTTAGGAATCCCACCATGGCCGTTGGCGTCTTCGACCTTTTCTCTGTCGGTATTGGGCCGTCGAGTTCTCATACTGTGGGGCCGATGCGGGCTGCTGCGGTGTTTGCGGAGGAGTTGAGGGGTGCCGGGGTGTTGTCCCGGGTGGCTTCGTTGCGGGTGGATCTGTATGGGTCGTTGGCTGCGACGGGGCATGGGCACGGGACGATGACGGCCAT
>NZ_JBFTHJ010000038.1:0-4445 GCF_056394175.1 Pseudarthrobacter sp. 10T415
GCTTTCATATGCTGCTCAACGGCTGCAGCTTTCGCTTCATCCTGGCCGGTGGCTGGAAGGGTGACACGGTCGGTGGGCTGTACGGTGCTGCCGCGGTAGATGAATTCAGCGTTGATGGCGCTGGTCTGGGTGTCGGTGACGGGCAGTGCGAGGGTAGTGCCTGGTTCGTCGTCGTAGGGGGAGAACGTGTCGTCTCCGACGAAAAGTCCGTCCCGAATGGTGATGTCCTGTTCAGCGAGGACGCCGGTCAGGGCGGCGATGGTCGCTGCGTGGGGTTTTGGTTGTCCGGGCTGGCTGGGTTCGCTGGTGTAGATGGCGAAGAGGAGTGATGTGGCGGTGGTGTCGGAGGTGAGGTAGTGGGCGACCGTCCGGGCGTAGGGGAGTTCTTGCCCGGGGAGTTGGGGGAGGTCGATACGGAGTGTGGCGCCGATGCTGTTCTCGTGAAGGGTGATGCAGACGAGGCTTTCCTGTGGCCAGAAGCCGAGGGTGTGCCCGATGAAGCTGAGGACATCTGCTGGTGTTTTGATGGTGAGCTTTTCCATGATTAGTTTCTTTCACCCTGGTGTTGCGTGGATTTTCTGCGGTTCGTTGGTGGTGGGCGTCGGTCTGGTAGGGGACGATCCGCTGGGCTGAGGGGCCGGAGTGCAACTTGGGGGACCGGCAGCGGGGCCGGCGCGGTAGCGCCCTGGTTGCGCGGAGGACCCGCCCAGCGATCATGGGAACTATCAGAATGACAAGCAGCGATACAGCTTGTACTCGTTCATCGGTGCGCGGTGATGGGGCAGCATGACTTCGGTGGCAAAGGGCCATGACACAAGAATCAAGGGCTGATGAATCCCGCCAGAAGTCCCGAATGGCTGGCTGTGGGCTGCGAGCAGCAGCGGGAGAAGCGTAGACCGGAAGGCAGGCTTATGAACTGCGTTGTCGGAAATCGAAGCCTGCGGTCGATAATCGCCGGGCAACCGGTTGATGGCCTTGGCGCAAGGGTGTATAACGAGGCCATTGGCCAAGAAGCGTGCCTTCGAACAGCTGGGGTGTTCACGAGTGTGAATCATTCCTGATGATGTGCGGAGGTATTTGCAATGACTGGGTTAGATGAGCGTCAAACTGGGCAGCAAACAATCGGGGACGGAGAGTGGTCCCTGGATCCGACTGACCACGCACTCAGCGTCAGCCACAGACGCGGAAAATTGGTGGATCCGCTCTGTGCGGAAATAGGCCGACGACTTTTGCTTGGCGAGATGCAGTTCAATCGGTGGATGGTTAGGAGGGTGGAGAAAGTCAGGTTTGATGAGGACCGCAATGTGACCCGTCGTATCACCGTCGACTTCAATGTGCGCGAGGACGCACCCGTTGTGATTGACAGGACTGGCAGCCGGTTTTGGATTGTGCCCATCACGCTGATGCGGAGACGCACCGTGGTCAATATGCGGATAACTGATGAGTACGGCCAGGTGTTGCCGACGCCTGGGATTCGCCTGACCCAGCAGTTGGACGAATCTCTCCTACTTGCTGCTGTAGCCACCCTCAGGCCTGAGGTCGACTACGAAAAGGTTCTGCCTTTCATCCGTGAGCTCGTCGCCGGTGAAAAGAAGGAATCAAAGCAAGCGTTAG
This sequence comes from Pseudarthrobacter sp. 10T415, assembly GCF_056394175.1. NCBI lineage: Bacteria > Bacillati > Actinomycetota > Actinomycetes > Micrococcales > Micrococcaceae > Pseudarthrobacter > Pseudarthrobacter sp. 10T415. Next base: position 1,615 of record NZ_JBFTHJ010000038.1, read on the forward strand.
CGTCCTTTGGGGCCGAAGAGCAAAAAATGCCAACCTACTTGATACCACTTGCTAGCGATCCACTCGTACGAGCCGTTGTTTATCTTCTGTGCAAGAATTTTTCGCTGTACGTCTTCCTTCCGGCCGGCAAGAAAGATGAGATAACAAAGCGCCATCGGTTACTAAACCTGGAGTTCAATGAACCCACAGGCTGGAACCGTATGACTCCTTTAGTCACGCAAGTCGATCACATGACCTTCTATCGGCATGATGATCAGCCCACGCCAAGGCCGGCGCAGCCCGAGGATGAGCGTGATGACAGGAAAGAGAGTGCGGGCGAAGTAGCGGGAGGGCGACCAGAGGCGGCCCCCTCAAATTCCCATTCGTGGAGGTGGAGACTTCTCCAAGCAAAAAGAAAGGTTCGCGTAAGCTTCCCAGCTGCCATGGGCCTGATTCCCACAAGTATCCGGTTACAGGTGCCGGGTGCCGAGAACGCCTCCAGCTACCACTTGGAATTGACTGCACCCCCTGGGGTGGAAGTGGTCCGAGCACGGTTGCTCGCCGGGCGGCCGAATGAAGACGGGAGGAAATACACCAATGACCGTGTGGTGGGTCACACGGCCACGGTTGGTCTGCACGGTGTAGAGATACCGAACGGATCCCTTTGCCTTGCCCAAGTCGATTTTCGCATGACGTCGCGGGGGTGGCTGACCAACGCCGTTTTTTCATGTGCCGTAGTTGCCGGCGGTTTGTGGTGGCTGACGATCATCGCTTCGGTGCACACAAAGAATTGGTCGACTTCCCAAGTCACAAACATCATCGCGGTTCTTATTACTACGGCCGCTGCCGTTGCCGCCACTATCGCTCACTCCACGTTCACAGGGGTGGCAGCGCGTATGGTGTCACGGCTCCGGCTCGTCGCAGCTCTGGCGGTGGCGCAGCCGATCATCGCGGCCGCAGCTCTTGCCTTTGCCACTGAACAAGAGGGCTCCACGCCCACGGTCCAGCTTCACTTAGGCACGATGATCGTCCTCTGGATAAACGTCGGCTTGGCGACTTGCGCGGCTCTGTTGATTGGATGCGCCCTGATCTTGAGTCTGTGGGATGAGAGGAAAGGTTGGAATTTAGCTTCGCCCTGGGACATGACAACTGACGATTCCGGGGAAGAGTGCGAGCCAAAGAATTTCGTTGACGCCTTGGAGGATTATGGGTTCAAAAGTACTGCCATTGGAATCCTCTCAGCAGAGGGATGGCATGAGCGATACGCGTGGACAGATGAAAAGCACGAAACCGCTGTTCGTGTACTGCATAGTAGTAGAACCACGCGAGCAGATTCGCTTTTTCGATGCGACAATCAGCACAGTGCTTGCACGATCGAACACGCTTGTCCTTACAAAGCCGGCCTTCAAAAGGCGGACACTGCCTGACAGATTGCCTTCACCGAATCCCGGTGCCCAAATGAATCACTGAGGTCACTCAACTAAGCCAATGCCGAAACGCCTGTGGACATTGTCCACACTTTTCGTCTCGTAGTGGCTCTTACTGGCTTCGGACTGGCACGGTTTCCGCATGCTTTCGCGGGTTCCCTGTGTTTGCAAGGGCTGGAATGCAGTTCGAGTCCCACCTCGGGCACAGCATATTCCCTCGTCAGAGGGTTTTTTGCTTTAACGTGTTGACATGGCTTGTGGTGGCGTCCCTCTGACGCTAGGTGCGCGGGCTTCGGCCTGGCCGCCGCGGCGGCCTATTCAGATGTGCGCGGTGGCGGAACCCCAAGAAACCGAACATGTTGAGGACGCCAAACGCGTAGCCGAATATTGGAAATCCCTCGGCATGACTGTACGCACCGTCAATCCAACGACACACCCGACCGTTTTCGCAGAAGGGGGGGCTGTCCTTCGCGCAAGCTTCGATACTAACGCAGCTGATAAATCCTACCGAGTGGGCGCTACTGCCGTCTGCTCTACGGGAGACGCTTGGGAGCTCAACGTTGAGGATCAGGCCGAGCGGGATCAGGGCAAAGTACTCCCCGGAGACGAAGGCGTCGTCGTTCGAGAAGACTCCACTCAATAACTCGACGAGGCGACCACACCTGTGGTGTCACAGGTCCTCGAGACGGCGGGCACGGTTCCGGGCAGCCGGGCGTGTCCCAAACAACGACACGAACGTCGTCCCGCAATCCTAAGAGCCCCCGAAAGCTCTTCGGCAGGTCGCGGAAACGGGAGACTTTTACTTAGAGCCTTAGTTCGTTCGAAGCACGAAGGTTGGAATTGCTGATCCCTTTGGTGGCGAGCAGGCCCGGCAAGGAACTTGTGTTCACGACGCCCAAGGGCGGCGCATCATCCACAAGCTCTATTGGCATCACTACTGGGTGCCTGCCGTTCGTACCGCCCAGGTACAGGGCTGACGAAGAATCCAAGGATTCACGACCTGCGCCACACTCATGCGTCGTGGCTGATCGCCAGTGGGTGCTGACGCCACTGAGCGTTCGGTGACAGCTTTCCAAAGGCTTTAGGTGAGCATTCTGTCAATGTCTGCAGAGTTGAACCACCATAGCGTTCGAGAGTAGTCGGTCATGTCGGTGAATCTCGCAGTGGGCATGAACCTGAGAAACCCGCACCATTTCCTGGGAGAAGCCGTGGACATCGAATTCTTTGGGCCCGCCGGAGCCGCGGCGCTGATGCGCTGAACGGAGTCTTGGCTGCGTGAATATTCGCTCTTGAGGGGTCCATCTGTGGTGCGGGTTAGCGCCAGGGTGCGTTCCCAGAGTTTGCGCTGTTCAGCGCCGGTATTGGTGTGGTTAAGCGCCGCCTGAGAGGCTCCTTCCACCGCGTGAGGGCCACGTGGTGGAAGGA
>NZ_JBFTHJ010000039.1:0-3100 GCF_056394175.1 Pseudarthrobacter sp. 10T415
CTACGCCAGACCCTACATAACAGAAGCCGAACGCGCCGCCGCCTACCCAGACTGGCTACACGCATACAATCACCACAGAACCCATACCGGCATCGGAGGCAAAACCCCCATCAGCCGCGTTCACAACCTCAGTGGGAATTACAGCTAGCGGCGGGCTGCTGCGGCAGTTTCACAAGAGAGGCGGTGCCCCGGATCTGTTCCGGGGCACCGCCTCTTTCTTGTGCCGCTCACAAAGTGGAGAGCAGCGCCCAACGTCCCTTCCGGCGTCGTACGCTGCATTGGCGGGCCGCTATCCGCTGCCCTTACCCTTGCCCGCGTTGTCCTTCTTGCCCTTGTCCTCACCGGAGGGCTGCACCGTGGACGGCGCGGGGGCTTCCTGGGCGGGCGGGGTTTGCTGAGCCGCTTGTTCGGCCGCCTGGCGGGCCTCCTCTTCGGCCCGGGCTTTGGCCTGGTCGGTCTTGGCGATGGCGTCGGTCAGATCGGCCCGGACTGCGGCGGCAATGGTGGTGATGCTGCGGCGGCGTTCGTCCGAGATGCCACCCTTCGACTGTGCGTTCCCGAGTTCGGTTTCGAGGCCTTCCAGCGCACTGAGGGCGGTGGCGGGATCGTTCTGCGATGACGCCTGCGTTACCTCAAGCACCCGTGCCTGCAACTGCTTGGCGGCATCGCGCTGGAGCCCCGTTTCGCCGGTCCCGCAGCCGGCGAGCAATCCGGCGGCCAGCATCGCCGCGGACCAGCGGACGGTCAGCGCCCCGTGGTTTCCAGGGGTCACGGTTCGACGCTCTTCTGCAGTTCCTTCAGGTGATCGCCGAGTTCCCCGGTGACAGTGGGATACGGCACGACGTCGGCGGGAGACTGCGTGGACAGGGTCAGGATCACCGCGGCAACAGCAGCCGCCACCACTATGAGCGTTAGGATCACCGCGAGCCAGAAGCGCTTGGTGCGGGCCCGCGGATGGAGGTTCCTGGCTTCAGGTTCCTGGGTCTGGGTTGAAGCTGCCGCTTCCCGCAACTCGTCCACTGACTCTTCCGCGGTGATCGACGGCGGGTGGAACGGCATGGCCGGCAGCACCCTGGTGCTTTCGGGTGCGAGTTCGCCGGGTGTGGAAGCGGGTGAGACGAGGGCTTGGCGCAGGGCGGTCTCGATGTCCGCGGCGGATGGGCGCTCCAGGGGTTCGACGGCAGTCATCGAGCGGAGGAGCTGCGCCCACTCTGCGGGGAGGTCGTCCGGGATCTCGGGTGCCCGGTGCAGCCGGGCCACCGCGGACTCCACGGCGCCGCCGGGGTATTCGACGGTGCCCTTGATGCATTCAATCAGTACGAGGCCGAACGAATAGATGTCCGTGGCACCGGAGAGCGGTTGGCCCAGCGCCTGTTCCGGACTGAGGTACGCGGCAGTGCCCACCATGGTTCCGGTGGTGGTGAGGCGGGTGGAGTCCGCGATCCGCGCAATTCCGAAGTCGGTGAGCTTGGGGCGCAGTGGTTCGCCGGGGCGGATCTGGACCAGCAGGATGTTGGCAGGTTTGATGTCACGGTGGATCACGCCCAGCCCATGGACGTAGGCCAGGGCGTCTGCGATTCCGGCGCCGATGACTGCCAGTTCTTCCAGCGGGACACGGCTGTGGCGGATGCGGCCGCGGAGGTCCTGGCCCTCCACGAGCTCCATGGTGAGGAACGGCCGTGGCTCGTCCGGGATCCGGGTATCGATGCCGGCGTCGAAAAGCGTGACGAGTCCGGGGTGGTTCAAAGTGGCCAGCAGCTGGATTTCCGCTTCCTGGCGTTTCAGTTCCTCGGTGTCCGGGGCCTGCGGGGCGAAGAGCTTAAGGGCCACGTCACGGCCAAGGTTTTCGTCCCGGGCGCTGTACACCGAAGACATTCCCCCGCGGCCAATGACCTCATTCAACCGGTAGCGACCGCCGACAACCTCGTTCGTGGTGGAGCTGGGCGATTCCGCCACCATGTCCCGTCCCTCCCGGTGCGATGCGGCACTGTCGTACTCAAATCATACCGGCGGAGGGGCTGCCCGGCGATTGACCTTGCGTTTCGCGGCGCACACACCGAGGGTCCGGCGGCGGAACTCCAACATCCGCCGCCGGACCATCGGCCACAAGGACATGTGTGCTGATGACATGTTTTGCGTGCTTTTTGGTTTCTGTGTTGTGGTCCTCCTTTCCTGCAGCCCGTGGAGTGCTGCCGCTTCAGGCGCGATTCACGGACGCTTTCCCACTTTGGTCAGGGAATGAAACGCAGGTGTGTGTGTGTCAGGAAGTCCTGCGCTTGCGGAGCACCAGGAGCCCGGCGGCCAGGAGCAGCAGGGCCAGCGGGACGAGGGAGGCGTCCAAGCCGGTGTTGGCCAATGCGGCCGCACCACCCTGGGCAGGAGCGCTTCGCGGTGTGGTGTCGGCGGCGATCACGCCACTGACTGCTGTTGAACCGGCGGGAGCTACGGAGATGCCGTTGGTTCCGGCCGTGCCTGCGCCGGTGGTGCCGGTGCCGTTGCCAGTTCCGTTGTCGGATCCTGCGCCGGTGCCGTCGCCGGTGCCGGGGTTTTCAGTACCCGGGGTGCCTGTTCCGGGATCCACGGTGCCAACGCCGCCGGTGTTGCCGTCGCCCGGGTTCTCCGTGCCGGGGTTTTCAGTACCCGGGGTCACCGTGCCGATGCCGCCGATGCCAAGGTCTACGCCCAGGTCAATCCCGAGGTCGATGCCGGCATCCACTCCGCCGGTGTTGCCGAGGCCTAGGTCGATGACTGCGTCGATGGCAGTATCGAGTCCGCCGTTGCTGGAGGTGCCGTCCGTGGTTCCGGTGTTGCCGAGGCCGAGGCCGAGGTTGACGTCTGCGTCGACGACGGCGGTGAGGCCGTCGTGGGTTGCACCGTTGATGCCGGTGACGCCGCCGAGGTCCACGATTGCATCTGCGGCCACTGCTACATCAGTGGCCGTGCCGTCCGTGGTTCCGGTGTTGCCCAGGCCGAGGTTTACGTCTGCGTCGACGACGGCGGTGAGGCCGTCGTGGGTTGCACCGTTGGTGCCGGTGACGCCGCCGAGGTCCACGATTGCATCGGCGTCCACCGCTACATCAGTGGCCGTGCCGTCCGTGGT
>NZ_JBFTHJ010000040.1:0-3217 GCF_056394175.1 Pseudarthrobacter sp. 10T415
AAATTAGTTTTTGATCTTTGTGGTCAAGTTTTTAAGAGCACACGGTGGATGCCTTGGCATTAGGAGCCGAAGAAGGACGTAGGAATCTGCGATAAGCCTGGGGGAGTCGATAACCGGACTGTGATCCCAGGGTGTCCGAATGGGGAAACCCCGCCAGGAGCGCGAGTTACCTGGTGACCCGCATCTGAACACATAGGGTGCGTGGAGGGAACGCGGGGAAGTGAAACATCTCAGTACCCGCAGGAAGAGAAAACAATAGTGATTCCGTTAGTAGTGGCGAGCGAACGCGGATCAGGCTAAACCGTTCCATGTGTGATAGCCGGCGGGCGTTGCATGGTCGGGGTTGTGGGACATTACGTGTCAGTTCTGCCGGGCTGACGGGGTGTGGGTGTGCGTATAGGTGAACGGTCTTGAAAGGCCGGCCAGAGAGGGTGTTAGTCCCGTAACTGTAATGCGTTGCACCGCCTTGTTGATGTATCCCAAGTAGTACGGGGCCCGAGAAATCCCGTGCGAATCTGTCAGGACCACCTGATAAGCCTAAATACTCCCTAATGACCGATAGCGGACCAGTACCGTGAGGGAAAGGTGAAAAGTACCCCGGGAGGGGAGTGAAACAGTACCTGAAACCGTGTGCTTACAATCCGTCGGAGCAACCTTGTAGTTGTGACGGCGTGCCTTTTGAAGAATGAGCCTGCGAGTTAGTGTTACGTCGCGAGGTTAACCCGTGTGGGGCAGCCGTAGCGAAAGCGAGTCTGAATAGGGCGTTTGAGTGGCGTGATCTAGACCCGAAGCGAAGTGATCTACCCATGGCCAGGTTGAAGCGACGGTAAGACGTCGTGGAGGACCGAACCCACTTCAGTTGAAAATGGAGGGGATGAGCTGTGGGTAGGGGTGAAAGGCCAATCAAACTTCGTGATAGCTGGTTCTCCCCGAAATGCATTTAGGTGCAGCGTTGCGTGTTTCTTACCGGAGGTAGAGCTACTGGATGGCTAATGGGCCCTACAAGGTTACTGACGTCAGCCAAACTCCGAATGCCGGTAAGTGAGAGCGTAGCAGTGAGACTGTGGGGGATAAGCTTCATAGTCGAGAGGGAAACAGCCCAGACCACCAACTAAGGCCCCTAAGCGTGTGCTAAGTGGGAAAGGATGTGGAGTTGCGAAGACAACCAGGAGGTTGGCTTAGAAGCAGCCACCCTTAAAAGAGTGCGTAATAGCTCACTGGTCAAGTGATTCCGCGCCGACAATGTAGCGGGGCTCAAGTACACCGCCGAAGTTGTGGCATTCAAATATTAGCTAAGCCCTTGTGGTTCAGGCGTTTGGATGGGTAGGGGAGCGTCGTGTGGGCAGTGAAGTCGCGGTGGAAACCAGCGGTGGAGCCTACACGAGTGAGAATGCAGGCATGAGTAGCGAAAGACGGGTGAGAAACCCGTCCGCCGAATGATCAAGGGTTCCAGGGTCAAGCTAATCTGCCCTGGGTAAGTCGGGACCTAAGGCGAGGCCGACAGGCGTAGTCGATGGACAACGGGTTGATATTCCCGTACCGGCGAAAAACCGCCCATGTTGAACAGGGGATACTAACTGCCCGAGACCTGCCCGATCACCCTTGTGGTGTGAGGGTTTTGGTGGAGCGCAGGACCTGATCCTGGGAGGCAAGCGTATTAACAGGTGTGACGCAGGAAGGTAGCCGAGCCGGGCGATGGTTGTCCCGGTCTAAGGATGTAGGGCGAGTGGTAGGCAAATCCGCCACTCATGATGCCTGAGATCTGATGGGACCCCCGTTTGGGGGGATTTGGTGATCCTATGCTGCCGAGAAAAGCATCGACGCGAGGTTTTAGCCGCCCGTACCCCAAACCGACACAGGTGATCAGGTAGAGAATACTAAGGCGATCGAGAGAATTATGGTTAAGGAACTCGGCAAAATGCCCCCGTAACTTCGGGAGAAGGGGGGCCCCAACCTTGATACACCCTTGCGGTGTGGAGGGGATCGGGGCCGCAGAGACCAGGGGGAAGCGACTGTTTACTAAAAACACAGGTCCGTGCGAAGTCGCAAGACGATGTATACGGACTGACTCCTGCCCGGTGCTGGAAGGTTAAGAGGACCGGTTAGCCGYAAGGCGAAGCTGAGAATTTAAGCCCCAGTAAACGGCGGTGGTAACTATAACCATCCTAAGGTAGCGAAATTCCTTGTCGGGTAAGTTCCGACCTGCACGAATGGAGTAACGACTTCCCCGCTGTCTCAACCATAAACTCGGCGAAATTGCAGTACGAGTAAAGATGCTCGTTACGCGCAGCAGGACGGAAAGACCCCGAGACCTTTACTATAGTTTGGTATTGGTGTTCGGAGTGGCTTGTGTAGGATAGGTGGGAGACGTTGAAGCCCGGACGCCAGTTCGGGTGGAGTCATCGTTGAAATACCACTCTGGTCACTTTGGACATCTAACTTCGGCCCGTAATCCGGGTCAGGGACAGTGCCTGATGGGTAGTTTAACTGGGGCGGTTGCCTCCTAAAAAGTAACGGAGGCGCCCAAAGGTTCCCTCAGCCTGGTTGGCAATCAGGTGTCGAGTGTAAGTGCACAAGGGAGCTTGACTGTGAGAGAGACATCTCGAGCAGGGACGAAAGTCGGGACTAGTGATCCGGCGGTACATTGTGGAATGGCCGTCGCTCAACGGATAAAAGGTACCTCGGGGATAACAGGCTGATCTTGCCCAAGAGTCCATATCGACGGCATGGTTTGGCACCTCGATGTCGGCTCGTCGCATCCTGGGGCTGGAGTAGGTCCCAAGGGTTGGGCTGTTCGCCCATTAAAGCGGTACGCGAGCTGGGTTTAGAACGTCGTGAGACAGTTCGGTCCCTATCCGCTGCGCGCGCAGGAAATTTGAGAAGGGCTGTCCTTAGTACGAGAGGACCGGGACGGACGAACCTCTGGTGTGTCAGTTGTACTGCCAAGTGCACCGCTGATTAGCTACGTTCGGATGGGATAACCGCTGAAAGCATCTAAGCGGGAAGCTCGCTTCGAGATGAGATTTCCATACACCAGGGCAGGAATGTTGTAACCACAAATTTCCCACACCACCCCCACGGGGTTGGTGACGGGTAGAAGGGTTACGGCGGTCATAGCGTGGGGGAAACGCCCGGTCCCATTCCGAACCCGGAAGCTAAGACCCACAGCGCCGATGGTACTGCACCCGGGAGGGTGTGGGAGAGTAGGACACCGCCG
>NZ_JBFTHJ010000041.1:0-2178 GCF_056394175.1 Pseudarthrobacter sp. 10T415
GGCAAGTTCGGCGGTGACGTCTCGCACCTGAACCTGCACAAGACCTTCTGCATCCCGCACGGCGGCGGCGGGCCCGGCGTCGGCCCGGTCGCGGCGAAGGCGCACCTGGCTCCGTTTATGCCCGGCGATGCCAACAAGGCCGCCCATGAAGAAGGGCACGGCGTGGCGATTTCCGCTTCCCGGTTCGGCTCGGCCGGTGTCCTGCCGATCTCCTGGGCGTACGTGAAGCTGATGGGCGGGCAGGGCCTGACCGAGGCCACCAAGTCCGCGCTGCTGGCCGCGAACTACGTCGCTGCCCGGCTGAACGAGTTCTACCCCGTGCTCTACACCGGCGAAGGAGGGCTCGTGGCGCACGAGTGCATCCTGGACCTGCGCGAACTCACCGCCCGCAGCGGGGTGACCGCTGAGGATGTGGCCAAGCGCCTGATCGACTTCGGCTTCCACGCCCCCACCCTGGCCTTCCCCGTCGCCGGGACCCTGATGGTCGAACCCACCGAGTCCGAGGACCTGGCCGAGATCGACCGCTTCATCGACGCCATGATCACCATCCGCAAGGAAATCGACCAGGTGGCCAACGGCGACTTTGCTGTTGCAGACTCACCCCTCCGGCGTGCACCCCACACGGCTGCCGCCGTCGTGAGCTCCGACTGGGACCGTGCCTACCCGCGCGAGCAGGCCGCGTTCCCGGCACACCACAAGCAGGACAAGTACTTCCCGCCCGTGGGACGCATCGACGGCGCAGCCGGCGACCGCAACCTCATCTGCTCCTGCCCGCCTCTCGAAGCGTTCGAGGACAACACCGACGTCGAAAACCAGGCCTCCCATGACTGAGAACCACACCGCCCTTTACGGCGAGCACCAGAAGCTTGGCGCCTCCTTCACCGATTTCGGCGGCTGGCAGATGCCCTTGAAATACAGCTCTGAGCTTGCCGAACACCACGCCGTGCGCAACGGTGCGGGCCTGTTCGACCTTTCCCACATGGGCGAAGCCTGGGTCACGGGCCCGGACGCCGCAGCCTTTTTGGACTACGCCCTGGCGGGAAAGATCTCGGCCATGCCGGTGGGCAAGGCCAAGTACTCGCTGATCTGCACTCCGGACGGCGGCATCATCGATGACCTCATTACCTACCGCCGCCCTTCCCCGGCAGCGGGCGGGGACCGCTTCCTGGTGGTCCCCAACGCAGGCAACGCCAAAGTAGTGGCCGAGGCCCTGCAGCAACGTTCGGCCGGCTTCGACGTCACCGTGGAGGACGCCTCGGCAGAAACGTCGCTGATCGCAGTCCAGGGACCCAAGGCGCAGGACCTCCTGCTCCGGCTGGTCCCCGCGGCCCAGCATGCAGACGTTACCGGGCTGAAGTACTACGCCGCGGTGGAAGTCCCGTTCCTGGTCAACGGAGCCGGGCTCACCCTCCTGCTGGCGCGCACTGGCTACACCGGCGAAGACGGCTTTGAGATCTTCGTGCCCAACGATGACGCCGTCGGACTCTGGCAGGCACTCCTCGCGGTGGCCGACGACGGGGAGCTCACCCCGGCGGGCCTCGCATGCCGGGATTCGCTCCGCCTGGAAGCCGGGATGCCCCTGTACGGCAACGAACTCTCCCTGCAGGGCGACCCGTACTCCGCCGGACTCGGTCCCGTCGTCGCGCTGTCCAAGGAAGGCGACTTCGTGGGCAAGGCAGCGCTGGCAGAAAAGAAGGAGGCCGGCGCGGGATCGACCACCGGCCGCCGCCTGGTGGGCCTGAAGGGCCTGGGCCGCCGTGCCGGCCGTGCCCACTACCCGGTCCTCAAGGACGGGGCAGTGGTTGGCGAAGTCACCTCCGGACAGCCTTCACCCACCCTAGGCTACCCGGTGGCGCTGGCCTACGTCGACGTCGAACACGCCGCCCCCGGAACAGCCCTCGACGTCGACCTGCGCGGCAAGGCCGAACCGTTCGAAGTGGTCGAGCTGCCGTTCTACAAGCGCACCAAGTAGGACGTCATGGCTGTTGGTGTTTTTGATCTTTTTTCGATCGGTATTGGGCCTTCGTCGTCTCATACTGTGGGGCCGATGCGGGCTGCTGCGGTGTTTGCGGAGGAGTTGAGGGGTGCCGGGGTGTTGTCCCGGGTGGCTTCGTTGCGGGTGGATCTGTATGGGTCGTTGGCTGCGACGGGGCATGGGCACGGGACGATGACGGCCAT
>NZ_JBFTHJ010000042.1:0-2041 GCF_056394175.1 Pseudarthrobacter sp. 10T415
ATCGGAACAACGGCATCGGTGATGAAATCACCCGCCTGCATCCTGGCCCAAAAAACCTGCAAAAGATCAGGCCTCACATGAATTGAATACCCCGCCATGACAACACCCATCCGCTAAGTGTTGCAATCACCGCGAGAACCCAAGGATCCTTCACCGGGCGCGCACTTCGCGCATGCAGGCTGGAGACCGCTAGTACTTGGAACTCTTATCGTCCACTTTGTGACTGCGGACAAGTGCGTGTACCAAGCCGGCCGCTAACGCCGTCACGATTACAAGGCAAACGGCAGTCATGATCCAAGTCGCAAGGAAGCCAGCCACCGGGCCAAAGTAGCAAGAGGTGTCGCCTTGGAAGCCCTCAGGGTACATGCTGCAACTCCCCATCGGGATCCAAATAACTCCCACGAATACAGCTATTGGAGCGATGAACAGCAGCCAGGGCCACGGTCGATTCCACGGCCACTCATCCAGTCTTCTCTTCATCTGAACCCCCTAGATCTGCCGTTCCTCTACCAGTTAGTTGGTTTTCCGATTATCTGTCGGTCGTTGTGAAGTCGAGCTGGATGTGGGCCCGATGAAAATGGCGTATCGCGTGCTGCATGATTCAGTATCGCCCGTGCCTATGCTCGTGGTCCTGGTCACGTGACGGCGTTTCGGTGGTACTGACTGTCTTGAGTTGGCTCCCGCCGTTGGCACCTATCCATCGGAACCATGATGACTACGAGCGGAAACGCAGATTCTTTCCGGCTTCTGTTGGGGTCGGAGGTGTTCGGTAAGGGATCCTCCACCGGACACTGCCATATTCTGCCGAAACCACGCCCGGTATGCTGCGACGCCGGTTAGTCTGCGTGTATGAAGCCACGCGGAATTCTTGTCGCTGCTCTAGTGCTGGTAATTATCGTCGTTGCCATAATTGTGGCCTGGGCAAGTTTCGGTGACCGCCCAGGCCCCATGACCACTACGGCGCTCAGCAGCGCCGGGGAATCGATCGACTAACGGGCAACTGAATACGTTGCGCTCCTCCGGAGTCAGGCCGACTTAGGTTAGGAGAGGTAGGGGAACCGACTTGGATTAACAGCCCTTTGTTCATGCCGATTGCGTAGCTTCAAAGCTCTAACTGTGGGCCGAGAAGCTACTAACTGTCGGAAGAATCGGCCGACCCCTTACGCTTGTCTTCCCTTCGCCTGCGCCGGCGCTCCATCAGCGGAATGACGAGCAGGACTGCAAATACGGCTCCGATAACAGCGCCAGTGCTTCCCCCAAAGAATCCCCGAACAAAGTCCGGCCAAAAGCCAGATCCAGTGCCATCCGGCAGGAGATTATGGACAACTACTGGCCCGACTATTCCATAGGTGATCAAGGCAGCGAGCCAGATCCGACCCTTAGTTGTCCCCACGATGATTGCGCATAGACGCTTCGCATACGACCAGAGGGTTTCCTCACCGTCTCGTGCCATAACCCACCCGTCGTTGTTCCGCTCACTACCATCATCCCCTGCGTGTCAACGTCGTGTCACCGCGCACTTAAGCTGATCCCTTATGGGCATTGGAACCGCTAGTGCGTACCCACGATTTCCTCTACCTTCTAGGGGTTGTCCCGATGTTCCTTCTCGTTACTGAAATAGAACAGTCCAAGTGCTGGGATCATGACCAGCCCAATAATCAAAACTATCCAGTTGCCCTGGCTGACCAGGAAGAAAATTCCTGCTGCAACGATTGCAACCACGACAAATAGGCTAATCAGGCTATGCGTTCGGCCGCGGTCGCGGTAAGTCCATATTTGGCCCCTTTTGGGGAACCTAGTCACTCCCAGCTCCGCTTGGTCATGACTGCATCATAGGGCTTGTACTGCCCGGTGAAGGGTGGGCTATCGGACGCACTTCCGCGTCCAATAGGGGATCCTTGGGTTCTCGCGGTGATTGCAACACTTAGCGGATGGGTGTTGTCATGGCGGGGTATTCAATTCATGTGAGGCCTGATCTTTTGCAGGTTTTTTGGGCCAGGATGCAGGCGGGTGATTTCATCACCGATGCCGTTGTTCCGAT
>NZ_JBFTHJ010000043.1:0-1848 GCF_056394175.1 Pseudarthrobacter sp. 10T415
CTATTCGTTGATATTCCACCCTTGAGCACCCGCCACGAAACATTCGTCCGTGCAACGGGCATTACTCCTGACAACCCCCACCACCAACAAGCGTCGGCATGAGCGGTTATAGGTGCTCCTTAGAAAGGAGGTGATCCAGCCGCACCTTCCGGTACGGCTACCTTGTTACGACTTAGTCCCAATCGCCAGTCCCACCTTCGACGGCTCCCCCCCAAAAGGGTTAGGCCACCGGCTTCGGGTGTTACCAACTTTCGTGACTTGACGGGCGGTGTGTACAAGGCCCGGGAACGTATTCACCGCAGCGTTGCTGATCTGCGATTACTAGCGACTCCGACTTCATGGGGTCGAGTTGCAGACCCCAATCCGAACTGAGACCGGCTTTTTGGGATTAGCTCCACCTCACAGTATCGCAACCCTTTGTACCGGCCATTGTAGCATGCGTGAAGCCCAAGACATAAGGGGCATGATGATTTGACGTCGTCCCCACCTTCCTCCGAGTTGACCCCGGCAGTCTCCTATGAGTCCCCACCATCACGTGCTGGCAACATAGAACGAGGGTTGCGCTCGTTGCGGGACTTAACCCAACATCTCACGACACGAGCTGACGACAACCATGCACCACCTGTAAACCGACCACAAGTGGGGCACCTGTTTCCAGGCGTTTCCGGTTCATGTCAAGCCTTGGTAAGGTTCTTCGCGTTGCATCGAATTAATCCGCATGCTCCGCCGCTTGTGCGGGCCCCCGTCAATTCCTTTGAGTTTTAGCCTTGCGGCCGTACTCCCCAGGCGGGGCACTTAATGCGTTAGCTACGGCGCGGAAAACGTGGAATGTCCCCCACACCTAGTGCCCAACGTTTACGGCATGGACTACCAGGGTATCTAATCCTGTTCGCTCCCCATGCTTTCGCTCCTCAGCGTCAGTTAATGCCCAGAGACCTGCCTTCGCCATCGGTGTTCCTCCTGATATCTGCGCATTTCACCGCTACACCAGGAATTCCAGTCTCCCCTACATCACTCTAGTCTGCCCGTACCCACCGCAGATCCGGAGTTGAGCCCCGGACTTTCACGGCAGACGCGACAAACCGCCTACGAGCTCTTTACGCCCAATAATTCCGGATAACGCTTGCGCCCTACGTATTACCGCGGCTGCTGGCACGTAGTTAGCCGGCGCTTCTTCTGCAGGTACCGTCACTTACGCTTCTTCCCTACTGAAAGAGGTTTACAACCCGAAGGCCGTCATCCCTCACGCGGCGTCGCTGCATCAGGCTTSCGCCCATTGTGCAATATTCCCCACTGCTGCCTCCCGTAGGAGTCTGGGCCGTGTCTCAGTCCCAGTGTGGCCGGTCACCCTCTCAGGCCGGCTACCCGTCGTCGCCTTGGTAGGCCATTACCCCACCAACAAGCTGATAGGCCGCGAGTCCATCCAAAACCGCAAAAGCTTTCCACCAACCACCATGCGATGGAAGGTCATATCCGGTATTAGACCCAGTTTCCCAGGCTTATCCCAGAGTCAAGGGCAGGTTACTCACGTGTTACTCACCCGTTCGCCACTAATCCCCCCACAAGTGAGGTTCATCGTTCGACTTGCATGTGTTAAGCACGCCGCCAGCGTTCATCCTGAGCCAGGATCAAACTCTCCGTTGAAGTAAAACAAAAACAGACACAACCARRCACCACGGAAATAACGCGGAACCAGGCTGCACAAAATTTGAAACCAGCTAAAAACACCATGCACACCACGGGGTGGCGGCACAGCACAATCAACCAATTCAATAAAAAATTGGTATCAACAAACTTGGCACACTATTGAGTTCTCAAACAACAGACACACCCGGCACCACCCAAACC
>NZ_JBFTHJ010000044.1:0-1434 GCF_056394175.1 Pseudarthrobacter sp. 10T415
GCCGGTGTGGCCTTCGCGGGTTTCGGCGATTTCGTGGATGCGTTTGCGGCAGGCGTACCAGCCGAAGACCATCAGGACTGAGGCGATGGCTGTGACCATCATGGTCAGGGGCGAGTCGATGAAGACCATGACCAGGACACCTACCAGGAAGACCAGGGAGAGGTATCCGGTGAACGGGGCGCCGAACATCCGGAAGGATGGCCGTTCCACCCATCCTTTGTCGGCCCAGCGTTTGAGCTGGATCTGGCACAGGACGATGGTGGCCCAGGTCATGATGATGCCCACGGAGGCGATGTTCAGCACGATCTCGAACGCTTCGGCCGGGACCAGGTAGTTCAGCGGCACACCGAGGAGGGAGACGGCGGCGGTGATGGCGATCCCGCCGTAGGGGACGCCGGCTTTGTTCATGCGGGACGCGAACTTCGGGGCGGAGCCGTTGACGGACATCGAGCGGAGGATCCGGCCGGTGGAGTACAGGCCGGCGTTCAGCGAGGACAGTGCCGCGGTGAGGACCACGAGGTTCATGATGACGTCCACGCCCTGGACGCCGATGGAGCCGAAGAACGTCACGAACGGGCTGACGCCCTTCTGGTAGGACGTGTAGGGCAGCAGCAGTGCCAGCAGGATCACGGAGCCCACGTAGAACACCGCGATGCGGAAGACCACGGAGTTGATGGCCTTGGGCATGATCTTTTCGGGGTTTTCGGTTTCGCCGGCGGCGGTGCCCACCAGTTCGATCGAGGCGTAGGCGAACAGGACGCCCTGCATGAGGATGATCATGGGCAGCAGGCCGTTGGGGAACACGCCGCCGTTGTCCGAGAGGAGGCTCAGGCCTACCTGCTGGCCGTCCACCGGGGTGCCGAAGATAACGAAGTACGTGCCGACCAACAGGAACGCGACCAGGGCGGCCACCTTGATGAGGGCGAACCAGAATTCCATCTCGCCGAAGACCTTCACGGAGACCAGGTTCAGGCTCAGGACCACCACCAGGGCGATCAGGGCCCAGGCCCACTGCGGCACGTCAGCCATCCAGGGGACGTAGTTGCCGAAGAAGTGCATGTAGAGCGCCGCGGCGGTGATGTCCACGATGGTGGTGGTGGCCCAGTTGATCCAGTAGAACCAGCCGGAAACGAACGCGGCCTTCTCCCCGAAGAACTCACGGGCATAGGACACGAAGGACCCGGACGAGGGCCGGTGGAGCACCAGCTCGCCCAGKGCCCGCAGGATCAGGAACGCGAAGAAACCACACACCGCGTACGCGATGACCAGCGACGGGCCGGCCGCGTTCAAACGCCCGCCGGCACCAAGGAACAAACCGGTACCGATAGCGCCACCGATGGCGATCATCTGGATCTGCCGCGGCTTCAGGCTCTTGTGATACCCCTTATCCTCGGCATGCAGCGAGGACTCAGTAGCGTGGGCATGACCACCGTC
>NZ_JBFTHJ010000045.1:0-1262 GCF_056394175.1 Pseudarthrobacter sp. 10T415
GCCATCTTCGCCGCGTTGATGGCCTTCGCCGCGGCGATCGCGTTCCGCTCGATGCACGGGACCTGCACCAGCCCGCCGATCGGATCACACGTCAGGCCCAGGTTGTGTTCCATCGCGATTTCCGCGGCGTTCTCCACCTGCGCCGGGGTGCCGCCCATGACCTCAGCMAGKCCCGCCGCCGCCATCGASGACGCCGAACCGACCTCGCCCTGGCAGCCCACCTCGGCACCGGAAATGGATGCCTGTTCCTTGTAGAGCACCCCCACGGCACCGGCGGCGAGCAGGAACCTGGCCACCACGCCGTCGCGGTCCTCCTGCGTGGCCTGGTCCATGCCCGGGGCGAAATGCAGCGCGTAGTACAGGACCGCGGGAATGATCCCGGCCGCCCCGTTCGTGGGGGCCGTGACCACACGCCCGCCGGAGGCGTTCTCCTCGTTCACGGCCAAGGCCACCAGGTTCACCCATTCCTGCCAGTACCTCGGGTCATGGAAATCCTGGTCCGTAAAGTCCAGGTCCTGGCTGTCCACGCCCGGGCGGGCGCATTCCTTCTTCAACCGGTCGAACCAGTCCGGGGCGCGGCGGCGGACCTTCAACCCGCCCGGCAGCACCCCCTCACGCTTCAGCGAGGTCGCGACGCACGCCTCCATCACGGACCAGATATGCAGCAGCCCCGCCCGGATCTCCTCCTCGGTCCGGGAGGACTTCTCGTTGACCAGCATCACATCACTGATCCCCAACCCGGTGTCCACGCAGTGCTTCAGGAGTTCCGCGGCGGTCCGGAACGGCAGCGGCAGCTCCTTCTTGGACTCATCGAGTTCCTGCTGCGCGGCGTCCTCCTCGCCCTCACGGACAATGAACCCGCCGCCCACGGAGAAGAACGTCGCCCGGTGAAGTTCCGCACCGGTGCCGTCCGAGACGGTGAACGTCATCCCGTTCGTGTGCCGCGGCAACACCGTCAACGGCCGCAACACCATGTCCTTCACCCCGTACGGCAGCGGCACGCCTTCCCCGTTACCGGCCCCGGCCAGGTTCAGCGTCCCGGTCTCAGCGATCGCGGCCAGCCGCTCCTCCACCTCAGCCGGCAGGATCAGATCAGGATGGAACCCCTCCAACCCCAGCAAGATGGCCGTCATCGTCCCGTGCCCATGCCCCGTCGCAGCCAACGACCCATACAGATCCACCCGCAACGAAGCCACCCGGGACAACACCCCGGCACCCCTCAACTCCTCCGCAAACACCGCAGCAGCCCGCATCGGCCCCAC
>NZ_JBFTHJ010000046.1:0-1229 GCF_056394175.1 Pseudarthrobacter sp. 10T415
GGATCCTTGGGTTCTCGCGGTGATTGCAACACTTAGCGGATGGGTGTTGTCATGGCGGGGTATTCAATTCATGTGAGGCCTGATCTTTTGCAGGTTTTTTGGGCCAGGATGCAGGCGGGTGATTTCATCACCGATGCCGTTGTTCCGATCGATACGAGCCGGCGTACCGGGCGCAGGGTCTTGCTTGAGGCCGGTGGTGTCAGGCCTCGGCGGGGCCGTGATCTGAAGGGTCGGTGCCTGACTTTCGCCCAGCGTGAAGAGATCGCCATACTGCGCGCCCAGGGACAATCGTTGCGGCAGATCGGAACGGCGGTCGGCAGAGCGGCCTCCACGATTTCGCGGGAGTTAAGGCGTAACTCGGTGGCAGGGCTGCCCTACCGGGCAACCTCAGCGCACGCACTGGCCTATGAGCGGGCCTCGCGCCCGAAACCAGCGAAACTGCACACGAACACGGTGCTGCGTGCGAAGGTTGAAGAAGACCTGAACAAGAGGTACTCACCCGAGCAGATCGCAGGCCGACTCCGGGTTGAGTTCCCTGATAAGCCGGAGATGAGGGTGTCACCCGAGACGATTTACCAATCCCTTTACGTCCAGTCCCGCGGGGCGCTGAAGCGTGATCTGACCGTGTGTCTGCGCACCGGGCGGGCTATCAGGCAGCCCTGCCGTCGGGCTGGCCAGCGCAAGAACCGGATCCCTGGAATGATCAATATTTCCGAACGTCCCGCTGAGGTTCAGGACCGGGCCGTGCCAGGGCATTGGGAGGGCGATCTCATCATCGGGAAAGGGAATCAGTCCGCGATTGGGACGCTGGTCKAGCGGAGCACCAATTACACGATGCTGGTGTACCTGCCGGACGGGTACAAGGCTGAGCAGATGCGTGATGCACTGACGGCGAAGATCAAGACGCTCCCCGAGTCGCTGCGGCATTCCCTGACCTGGGACCAGGGCATCGAGATGCAGGACTGGAAAACCGTGAAGATCGACACCGGCGTCGAGATCTACTTCTGTGACCCTCACTCGCCCTGGCAGCGCGGCATCAACGAAAACACCAATGGCCTGCTGCGCCAGTATTTTCCCAAGGGCACCGATCTGAGCATCCATAGCGCCGCAGACCTCGACTGGGTCGCCCAGGAACTCAACGACCGACCACGCAAAAGACTAGAGTTCAAGAAACCGATCGAACTGATCGAAAATCTCCTGTTGCAATGACCGCTGGAATCCGCCGATCC
>NZ_JBFTHJ010000047.1:0-1083 GCF_056394175.1 Pseudarthrobacter sp. 10T415
TGTAATTCCCACTGAGGTTGTGAACGCGGCTGATGGGGGTTTTGCCTCCGATGCCGGTATGGGTTCTGTGGTGATTGTATGCGTGTAGCCAGTCTGGGTAGGCGGCGGCGCGTTCGGCTTCTGTTATGTAGGGTCTGGCGTAGGCCCATTCGGTGGCCAGGGTCCGGTTGAAGCGTTCTACCTTGCCGTTGGTCTGTGGCCGGTAAGGGCGGGTTCGGCGGTGCTTGACCTGTGGGCCCAGGGCAGCTGCGAAGGCTTTGGAGCGGTAGCAGGCTCCGTTGTCGGTGAGGACGGCTTTAATGGTGATGCCGTGGGCGGCGAAGAACGCTGCGGAGCGGAGCCAGAAGGCGGCGGCGGTTTCCTTTTTCTCGTTGTCGAGGATCTCTGAATAGGCGAGTCGTGAGTGATCATCAACCGCATGGTGCAGGTAGGCGTACCCGACGCCGGCGTGGCGGTTGCGCTTACCCCTGGCCCGTCCAAGGGTGCGGTGCCCGCCGCCGGTCGGTATGCGGCCGAGCTTCTTGATGTCGACGTGGATCAGATCCCCGGGCCTGTCGTGTTCATAGCGCTGCGGGGCGGGCTTTCGGACGGGCAGGCCGGTTCCCTGGTCCAGGCAGGCCAGCCGCGGCATCCGGTACCTGACCAGGACCTTGCCAACGGTTGAGCGGGCCAGGTGAAGGTGGGCCGCGATCCGATGTGGACCCCATCGCCGATTGAAACGCAGCGCCAGAATCCTCCGCTCGGTGCGCGCTGGAGTCCGGCGGGGACTCCGCCGCGGCCGGGACGATACGTCAACCATTCCGTCCTCACCCAGGGCCCGGTACCGGTCCACCCATTTCTTGGCCGTCGCCGGCGAGCACTGGAAACGCTCCGCAGCACGGCGCAACGTCCAGCCCTGCTCGATGACCAAACAGGCGAGTTTTCCCCTCGCCTTAGGTGTGAGGTCGGCGTTGGCATGAGTAACGTAGGACACGAGGGCCTCCTGGGCATCGAGATGAGTGTGGTAACCCAAATCGATACCGGAGGCCCTCGCCCTTTACATCACGCCACGCTGTTCACAACGTCCGTGGGAATTACAGCTAG
>NZ_JBFTHJ010000048.1:0-989 GCF_056394175.1 Pseudarthrobacter sp. 10T415
GTGGGGCCGATGCGGGCTGCTGCGGTGTTTGCGGAGGAGTTGAGGGGTGCCGGGGTGTTGTCCCGGGTGGCTTCGTTGCGGGTGGATCTGTATGGGTCGTTGGCTGCGACGGGGCATGGGCACGGGACGATGACGGCCATCTTGCTGGGTTTGGAGGGGTTCCATCCGGAGCGGATCTTGCCGGCTGAGGTGGAGGAGCGGCTGGCCGCGATCGCTGAGACCGGGACGCTGCACCTGGCCGGGTCTGTGCCGCTGCCGTACGGGGTGAAGGACATGGTGTTGCGGCCGTTGACGGTGTTGCCGCGGCATACGAACGGGATGACGTTCACCGTGACGGACGCGGACGGGGCGGTGTTGCACGCGGCGACGTTCTTCTCCGTGGGCGGCGGGTTCATTGTCCGTGAGGGCGAGGAGGACGCGGCGCAGCAGGAGTTGGATGAGTCGAAGAAGGAGCTGCCGCTGCCGTTCCGGACCGCCGCGGAACTCCTGAAGCACTGCGTGGACACCGGGTTGGGGATCAGTGATGTCATGCTGGTCAACGAAAAGTCCTCCCGGACCGAGGAGGAGATCCGGGCGGGGCTGCTGGATATCTGGTCCGTGATGGAGGCGTGCGTGGCGACCTCGCTGAAGCGTGAGGGGGTGCTGCCGGGCGGGTTGAAGGTCCGCCGCCGCGCCCCGGACTGGTTCGACCGGTTGAAGAAGGAATGCGCCCGCCCCGGCGTGGACAGCCAGGACCTGGACTTCACGGACCAGGATTTCCATGACCCGAGGTACTGGCAGGAGTGGGTGAACCTGGTGGCCCTGGCCGTGAACGAGGAGAACGCCTCCGGCGGGCGTGTGGTCACCGCCCCCACCAACGGGGCGGCCGGGATCATTCCCGCGGTCCTGTACTACGCGCTGCATTTCGCCCCGGGCATGGACCAGGCCACGCAGGAGGACCGCGACGGCGTGGTGGCCAGGTTCCTGCTCGCCGCCGGTGCCGTGGGGGT
>NZ_JBFTHJ010000049.1:0-901 GCF_056394175.1 Pseudarthrobacter sp. 10T415
CGTCTGTGGCTGCCCGGTTGGTGGTGGTGTTGGGGGTGGTGGTGCGGGGGTTGGTGGCGATGTTCATGGCGGTGAGGAGGTGTTCGTATTGGTCGGTGGTGGCGAAGATTTCGACGTGGTGGAGGCCGTGGCGGGGTTTGCGGATGAAGGCGCCTTGGGTGTGGCGGAGTGCTTCTTCGGTGGGTTCGGTGCCGTCGGCGTCGATGGTTTCGGTGAGGCGTTGGGCCAGGCGGGTGAGGAAGTCGGGGTCTGCGGTGGTGGCGGCGTGGGTGAGGTGGTGTTCGATGCCGTGCAGGATTTCGGGGGTGGTGTGGTGTTGTAGCCGGTCGAGGGTGGCGGTGATGATGGTGGCCGCCTGGGAGGACACGGCGGGTGCGGTGATGGTGTGTGGTGGTGTGGCTGGGGTGGCGGGCTGGCCGGTGCTGGCGTCGGATGGTGCGAGGGTGGTGGCGAGGTGTTCGTGTGGTGGCGGTGTGGGTGTGCCGGTGAGGGTGGTGCCGGGCAGGGTTTGCTGGGCGAGGGTGAGGCGGCGGCGGGCTTCGCGGATGGGGATGCGGAGCCTGAGCCGGAGGAACTCGGCGGTGTTCCGGCAGCCGTCATCGGCCGGGGACCTCACCACCGTGGGTGCCCCGGCGGGTGTGGGCCAGTTGGTGTCGGTTTCGTTGAGGGTTTCGGTGCCGTTGGCGTCCCAGGAACTGACCCCGGCGGTAGTGCGGCGTGCGGYCCGGTGGGTGGCAGCCCGGGTGGCGGCGTCGGTGATCGCGTGGGTGCGGGTGTGGTCCACGGCCCCGGCAGCGATGAGTTGGAGATACTCCACGCAGCGGGAGAGCTCTTCGACGTCGGCGGCGAACGTGGCCGCGCTGGTGTAGCCGGTTGTGGGCAGGGCTTCGCGGGCTGTGAC
>NZ_JBFTHJ010000050.1:0-882 GCF_056394175.1 Pseudarthrobacter sp. 10T415
GCTGCCACGGCGCCGGCTTCGTTGATGCCGGGGTGGATGAGCTGGCCGGCGGGGGATTCCTTGTAGGCCAGGACGAGGTCGCGGTCCACGGAGAGGTAGTTCTGGCCCTTGGGGTTGTAGATCTTCGCCGTCGGGAAGAACGCATCCATGCCGAACGTACGGGATTCGTCCGGCACGATGGGCACAATCCGGTCCCCGAACTTCTTGTCGCGGAGGAGGTCCTTGAGCAGGCGCACGAAGGCCATGGTGGTGGCGGCCTGCTGTTTCCCGGAACCTCGCTTGGCCGAATCGTAGGACTTGGCGTCCGGCAGCTCGACGGCCCCATGCTGTGAACGGCGTTCCGGAACCGACCCGCCAAGGGCCCTCCGGCGTTCATGGAGGTAGGCGATTTCGGGTGCATCGGCACCCGGGTGGTAATAGGGAGGACGGTAAGGATCGGCATCCAGTTGCTCATCCGACACAGGGATGCGGAGGTAATCCCGGAAGTCCTTGAGGTCCTCCACCGTCAGCTTCTTCATCTGATGCGTGGCATTCCGGCCTTCAAACCTGGGTCCGAGTCCGTAGCCTTTGACGGTTTTGGCGAGGATGACGGTGGGTTTGCCTTTGAATTCGGTGGCGGCTTTGTAGGCTGCGTAGACCTTGCGGTAGTCGTGGCCGCCGCGTTTGAGGTTCCAGATCTGGTCATCGGTGAGGTCCGCGACCATGTCTTTGGTGGCGGGGTCCTTGCCGAAGAAGTGTTCGCGGACGAACCCGCCGGATTCGGCCTTGTAGGTCTGGTAGTCCCCGTCGGGGGTTTCGTTCATGATCTTCACCAGGGACCCGTTGGTGTCCTGGGTGAGGAGGTCATCCCATTCCCGGCCCCAGACGACCTTGATCACGTTC
>NZ_JBFTHJ010000051.1:0-869 GCF_056394175.1 Pseudarthrobacter sp. 10T415
CCCAAGGGCCAGAACTACCTCTCCGTGGACCGCGACCTCGTCCTGGCCTACAAGGAATCCCCCGCCGGCCAGCTCATCCACCCCGGCATCAACGAAGCCGGCGCCGTGGCAGCCTTCACCGCCGCCGGCACCGCCTACGCCACCCACGGTGTGCCCCTGGTCCCGGTCTACGTGTTCTACTCCATGTTCGGCTTCCAACGCACCGGCGACGCCTTCTGGGCAGCAGCGGACCAAATGACCCGCGGCTTCATCATCGGCGCCACCGCAGGACGGACCACCCTCACCGGCGAAGGCCTCCAACACGCCGACGGACACTCCCCCCTGCTGGCATCGACGAACCCGGCAGTGGTCACCTACGACCCCGCCTACGGCTACGAAATGGGCCACATCATCCGCGACGGCCTCGAACGCATGTATGGGGAGGCCGCAAGCGGCGAAGGCACCGGAACGGCGTCGGATAAAAACCTCATGTACTACCTCACGGTCTACAACGAGCCCATCGTGCAGCCCGCCGAGCCGGAAAACCTGGATGTGCAGGGTGTGCTGGGCGGTATCCACCGGGTTTCGGCGTCGGGCGTTGAAGGACCCAAGGCGCAGATCCTTGCTTCCGGCGTGTCAGTGCCCTGGGCCATCGAAGCCCAGCGCATCCTGGCCGAAGACTGGTCCGTCTCCGCCGACGTCTGGTCCGTCACCTCCTGGAACGAACTCCGACGCGACGGACTCGCCGCCGAAGAAGAAGCCTTCCTCAACCCCGAACAACCCGCCCGGGTCCCGTTCGTCACCCAACAACTCGAAGGCGCCACCGGCCCCGTCGTCGCCGTCTCCGACTACATGAAAGCCGTCCCCGACCAGATCCGCCAATTCGTCCC
>NZ_JBFTHJ010000052.1:0-845 GCF_056394175.1 Pseudarthrobacter sp. 10T415
GGGACGAATTGGCGGATCTGGTCGGGGACGGCTTTCATGTAGTCGGAGACGGCGACGACGGGGCCGGTGGCGCCTTCGAGTTGTTGGGTGACGAACGGGACCCGGGCGGGTTGTTCGGGGTTGAGGAAGGCTTCTTCTTCGGCGGCGAGGCCGTCGCGTCGGAGTTCGTTCCAGGAGGTGACGGACCAGACGTCGGCGGAGACGGACCAGTCTTCGGCGAGGATGCGCTGGGCTTCGATGGCCCAGGGCACTGACACGCCGGAGGCCAGGATCTGGGTCCGCGGACCGTCGATCTTTGCCGGGGCGAGCAGGTAGATGCCCTTGATCACGCCTTCGACGTCGAGCTCGGCAGGTTCTGCCGGCTGGACAATCGGCTCGTTGTACACCGTGAGGTAGTACATCAGGTTCCGGTCATCCGAGTCCGGCCCGTACATGCGTTCGAGGCCGTCGCGGATGATGTGGCCCATTTCGTAGCCGTAGGCGGGGTCGTAGGTGACCACTGCGGGGTTGGTGGAGGCCAGCAGGGGGGAGTGTCCGTCGGCGTGTTGGAGGCCTTCGCCGGTGAGGGTGGTCCGGCCTGCGGTGGCGCCGATGATGAAGCCGCGGGTCATTTGGTCCGCTGCTGCCCAGAAGGCGTCGCCGGTGCGCTGGAAGCCGAACATGGAGTAGAACACGTAGACCGGGATCAGGGGTACGCCGTGGGTGGCGTAGGCGGTGCCGGCGGCGGTGAAGGCTGCCACGGCGCCGGCTTCGTTGATGCCGGGGTGGATGAGCTGGCCGGCGGGGGATTCCTTGTAGGCCAGGACGAGGTCGCGGTCCACGGAGAGGTAGTTCTGGCCCTTGGG
>NZ_JBFTHJ010000053.1:0-842 GCF_056394175.1 Pseudarthrobacter sp. 10T415
CACACAATCACGGACATACTTATTCGCCCCCGACCACGCAGCATGCACACACCCACCCAACTGCACCGGAGCCGCAGGAACACCCTCACCACCAAACGACACCGTCTTCGCCGTCCCACCATCCAACGGCTGCTTCAACAACACCTTCTGCGTCGCAATCGCCACAAAATCACTGCCCGGACCACCCTGCTGCAACTTCGCATCCCGCGCATCAGCCAACTGCAACCGCTTACCACCAGGCAAAAACAAATTCCCCGCCGCAGCATCCAACACCACCGGCCGGTCCCCCACCACCGTGATCTGCAGATCCCCCGCACCCTTCAACTCAGACCACGACTCAGACTCCGAAGACACCACCACACCATTGGCATCAACACCGGTCACCGTCACCGTCCCAGCCTTCGGATCSGCCGAATAAATACGATCATCAGCACCCACCGCCGACACCGTACCCTCAGACCCCACCAACACCGGCTCCGACGCTTCCTCATCAAAACCATTCACCGTCGACGGCGACACCGCCCACACCTTGCCCGACGCCGCATCCGTCACCGACAACACCGACGACCCAAAACTCACATCAGCAGCCCCCGGCAACTGCTTATCCCCACCCAAACGCATATTCGCCGGCGACACCTGATTCAACGTCGAACCAGACTCATCATCAACAAACACCTCACCGGCATCCTGCAAAATATCAAACGTCGACGACGCAGGAGTCACCGCCCCATCCAAAACACGCGACGGATAATTCAACCGCCCCACCGCATTCTTAGACTTCGACACCACCCACACACCACMGTCATTCAACTCCACCTCAGTGGTCTTAAACCCCGGATAGA
>NZ_JBFTHJ010000054.1:0-732 GCF_056394175.1 Pseudarthrobacter sp. 10T415
AAACAGTCCGCCACCCGGGCCGGTAAAGGCGGCGGCATGCTCGCCGGCGCCGGCGTCGCAGGCCACTTCGTCCTGCTCTTCCTGTCCCTGGCCCTGATGTTCGGCCTCGGCGCCCTCATGCCCCTGGGCTGGGCCGCCGTGATCGTCGCCGTCATCTGGGCCATCGCAGCCGCCGTCCTGGCCAGCATCGGCCGGAAGAACCTCAAAGAAATCAAGGGCCTGCCCCAAACCGGCGAAACCCTCGCCGAAATCCCCCCGACCCTCAAACCAGGTGAGGTAAACCGATGAGCGAAAACCCGGACGCAATCCGAGCAGATATCGAAGCCACCCGCGCACGCCTCGGCACCAACGTCGACGCCGTCGCGGACAAGGTCACACCGTCCAACATCGTCCACCGCCAAACCGACAAGCTCAAAGACGCCGCCACCGGCGTCAAGGAGAAAATCATGGGAGCAGCAGACCACACCACCACCCGAGTCCAGGATGCCGCGCATTCCGGGGCCGGGCACACCACCAACGCCCTGCACAGCACCGGCGACACCCTTCACGACGCCAAGGACAACGTCGCCTCCACCCTCTCCGATGCCGGCCACACCGTCGCCGCAGCACCGGACCGGGTCAAAGCCAAAACGCAGGGCAACCCCCTCGCCGCCGGCCTCATCGCCTTCGGCGCAGGCATGCTGATCTCCTCGCTGATCCCCGCAAGTGAGAAGGAACGCCAGGCAGCAGACC
>NZ_JBFTHJ010000055.1:0-732 GCF_056394175.1 Pseudarthrobacter sp. 10T415
AACAGTCCGCCACCCGGGCCGGTAAAGGCGGCGGCATGCTCGCCGGCGCCGGCGTCGCAGGCCACTTCGTCCTGCTCTTCCTGTCCCTGGCCCTGATGTTCGGCCTCGGCGCCCTCATGCCCCTGGGCTGGGCCGCCGTGATCGTCGCCCTCATCTGGGCCATCGCAGCCGCCATCCTGGCCAGCATCGGCCGGAAGAACCTCAAAGAAATCAAGGGCCTGCCCCAAACCGGCGAAACACTCGCCGAAATCCCCCCGACCCTCAAACCAGGTGAGGTAAACCGATGAGCGAAAACCCGGACGCAATCCGAGCAGATATCGAAGCCACCCGCGCACGCCTCGGCACCAACGTCGACGCCGTCGCGGACAAGGTCACTCCGTCCAACATCGTCCACCGCCAAACCGACAAACTCAAAGACGCCGCCACCGGCGTCAAGGAGAAAATCATGGGAGCAGCAGACCACACCGGCACCAGGGTTCAGGATGCCGCGCACTCCGGGGCCGGGCACACCACCAACGCCCTGAACAGCACCGGCGACACCCTCCACGACGCCAAAGACAACGTCGCCGCAACCCTCTCCGACGCCGGCCACACCGTCGCCGCAGCACCGGACCGGGTCAAAGCCAAAACGCAGGGCAACCCCCTCGCCGCCGGCCTCATCGCCTTCGGCGCAGGCATGCTGATCTCCTCGCTGATCCCCGCAAGTGAGAAGGAACGCCAGGCAGCAGACCA
>NZ_JBFTHJ010000056.1:0-1130 GCF_056394175.1 Pseudarthrobacter sp. 10T415
AGACGGTACCCGGCTTCTTGCCAACATCTTTGACGATCTGCAGGCCCCACACGCTCTCTGCCGACAGCAGCGCCTCAAGGACCAGTGTGGTCGCCGGCGTAACCCGCCCTAAGTTCTCCATGGGACAAATCTAGCTATATAGATTTAGAAGTCAAGCAGGTCTACCTTGATTACTGATACTCACGTGGCGGCAACCACTAGAACGAGCGGCCGGCGTTCCTGTGGTCGCGCGAAGGTTCGGACTCCAGGACATGCAGCCATCCCACCGGCACAGTGAGAGTCTGAACGCCGGGCAGCGAGACCACGGACTCGTCGTCCACTGAACGCACATGTCCAACAATTTCGTAGGACCCCGCCGGCAAACCAAGTTCCGCCGTCTGCCCGGTACTTAGCGGAAGGACTACATTGGTGCGGTGCACTATCCGGATCCCATGGACGGTTTCCGGCGACCGGGATTCATCGATGCCGAGGACAGAGAGTTAAAACCAGCAGCCCCGGAGTGAGCTTAGCCGGCAAGTCGGGCCCGTCATCCACGGGCAATATTGAGGCACCTTTCGGGCGTCTCCCCCGGCCATCTGCAAACGCCGAAAATTATGATTCTGTAAAGCTGTGGGGCTTGCTTCGCGCTTGTACTGGACTCTCGGCAGGATGACTGCGGAGCTGCTGGTTCAGTCGAAGGGTAAGGCTTTGTAGGCCGTGTTTTTGTTCATATTCCAGCCGGCGACGATTAGAAGCAATTGTTGGGCCCATTCGACGCGTGACCATTGTGGTGCGTTATCGGTTTGGGCGAACAGGATGTTTTGCATGGGTTCGTCCAAGTCAGGGATGTCTGCGATAAGCCGGTCTCGGATGCGGGGGAACTGCAGGTGTGCGACCAGGGCGCGGGAGTCGTCATCGCTCGGGAATGAGTTCGAGTTGAGCATGTCTGCCCAGAGTTTCCGGCCGTTCTGGATGGCTTTGCCGTCGGTTTGGTTCCGGATCGCTTTCATATGCTGCTCAACGGCTGCAGCTTTCGCTTCATCCTGGCCGGTGGCTGGAAGGGTGACACGGTCGGTGGGCTGTACGGTGCTGCCGCGGTAGATGAATTCAGCGTTGATGGCGCTGGTCTGGGTGTCGGTGACGGGCAGTGC
>NZ_JBFTHJ010000057.1:0-691 GCF_056394175.1 Pseudarthrobacter sp. 10T415
ATGGGTGCAGAGGAGTGTTCCGTTGGTGGTGTTGGTGTGGCCGCCGTGTGACCAGTAGGTGATGTGGTGGGCTTCGCACCAGGGGGCGGGGATGGTGCAGTTGGGGAAGGTGCAGCCTTGGTCGCGGGCGGTGAGGGCTACGCGTTGGGTTGGGGTGAAGAGTCTGGTTTTGCGTCCGAGGTCGAGGATTTCGCTGGTGGTGCCCAGGAGTGCGGGGATGATGTCGGCGTCGCAGGCGATTTTGCGGAGGGTGGTGGCGGCGACGGGGCCGGTGAAGGCGAAGGTGCCGGCGGCCGGTGTGTGGGGTGCTGTGGGGGTGGGGAAGAGGTCGTGGTGGTTGATGGTGGCGATGATTTGGGGTCTGTTGCCGCCGGTGGTGGGGAGGTGGGTGGTGGTGAGGGCGGTTTTGACGGCGGTGATGATGCCGTCGAGTTGTTGTTGGGGGCGGGTGCGGCGTTCCAGGTCCGGGGCGGGGGATGCCTGATTTGTTTTGCGGGCGCCTTCTTGAAGCACGGTGTTGTGGCCATTGCCCCCGTCGTCGGCGTCTGTGGCTGCCCGGTTGGTGGTGGTGTTGGGGGTGGTGGTGCGGGGGTTGGTGGCGATGTTCATGGCGGTGAGGAGGTGTTCGTATTGGTCGGTGGTGGCGAAGATTTCGACGTGGTGGAGGCCGTGGCGGGGTTTGCGGATGAAG
>NZ_JBFTHJ010000058.1:0-629 GCF_056394175.1 Pseudarthrobacter sp. 10T415
GAAGGTGCGGCTGGATCACCTCCTTTCTAAGGAGCACCTATAACCGCTCATGCCGACGCTTGTTGGTGGTGGGGGTTGTCAGGAGTAATGCCCGTTGCACGGACGAATGTTTCGTGGCGGGTGCTCAAGGGTGGAATATCAACGAATAGCGGCTGCTTGTTTCTGTGCCTTGTCTAGTACGAACCCCACTTGGTGGTGGTTCTGGAACGGTGGGTGTGGGGATGGGTGGTTTAGTGTTTGGCACACTGTTGGGTCCTGAGGCAACAGGGCCATGCTGGTGATCCTCCTTTGTGGGGGTTGGTGGTGTGGGTTTGTTTGTTTCTGGTTTCCCTGCTGCACCGATCATGCACTGTGTGTGTGGGGTGTGTGGTGTGGGGTTGTTGTTTGAGAACTACATAGTGGACGCGAGCATCTTGTATAAGAAGCAATTTCCAAGATAAATGAACCTGGATCTGGTTCGTGCGCCTTTGGGTGTGCGGGACAGTTTTCGTGGTTCTCTCGAAATTAGTTTTTGATCTTTGTGGTCAAGTTTTTAAGAGCACACGGTGGATGCCTTGGCATTAGGAGCCGAAGAAGGACGTAGGAATCTGCGATAAGCCTGGGGGAGTCGATAACCGGACTGTGATCCC
>NZ_JBFTHJ010000059.1:0-626 GCF_056394175.1 Pseudarthrobacter sp. 10T415
AGCGTGTTCCTGACCTGCAAGGCCGTGCTGCCGCACATGGAGGCACAGGGCGGCGGCGCCATCGTCAACACGGCGTCCACGTCCGGCATCCGCTGGACTGGCGCCGCGCAGGTGGGCTACGCCTCGGCCAAGGCCGCCGTGATCCAGTTTTCGCGCGTGGTGGCCGTGCAGTACGCCCCGAAACGCGTACGCGTGAACACCGTGATTCCCGGCCAGATGCATACGCCGATGGTCGAAGCCCGCCTGGCCGGCCAGCGCGCCGGCGGCAACGTGGACGCGCTGCTGGCCCAGCGCCAGGCCCGCATCCCGCTCGGTTTCATGGGCGACGGGCGCGACACCGCCAACGCAGCCCTGTTTCTCGCCTCGGACGAAGCACGCTTCGTCACCGGCACCGAGATCGTCGTCGATGGCGGGATGAGCGTGCGCTGCGACTGAGCGACAAGACGCGCCGCATATAAAAACAGATAGAGGAGACACCCGCTCATGGCATCGACACCGCGCGCCGCCGCTTCCCGGCGACGCATCTTGCTGGCCACGTTCCTGGCGGCCAGCCTCGGCCTTCCCTCTTTCGCGCAGGCCGCCCAGGCCGACACCGACCCCGACAAGCCGATCCGCATGGTCGTGGC
>NZ_JBFTHJ010000060.1:0-621 GCF_056394175.1 Pseudarthrobacter sp. 10T415
ACCCCGGCGCAGGTGGAGAACGCCGCGGAAATCGCGATGGAACACAACCTGGGCCTGACGTGTGATCCGATCGGCGGGCTGGTGCAGGTCCCGTGCATCGAGCGGAACGCGATCGCCGCGGCGAAGGCCATCAACGCGGCGAAGATGGCGCTCTGGGGCGACGGCACCCACCGGGTCTCCCTCGACGAAGTCATCATCACCATGCGCGAAACCGGCAAGGACATGTCCTCCAAATACAAGGAAACCGCCATGGGCGGCCTCGCCGTCAACGTCGTCGAATGCTGACCGAAGGTTTCGACGAGCTCAACCACCGGCACCACCCAATCAAAGGAAATCGATCATGACATTGGCACCCGAAGGCCGGAAGTTGCTGCGGATCGAGCAGCGCAACGCGGCCACCCCGGTGGAACGTAAACCGGAATGGATCAAGGCCAAAGTCCAGATGGGCCCGGAGTTCGTCCAGCTCAAGAACCTGGTCAAAAAAGAAGGCCTCCACACCGTCTGCGAAGAAGCCGGCTGCCCCAACATCTTCGAATGCTGGGAAGACAAAGAAGCCACCTTCCTCATCGGCGGCTCCGAATGCACCCGCMGCTGCGACTTCTGCCAGATCGACACCGGCAA
>NZ_JBFTHJ010000061.1:0-608 GCF_056394175.1 Pseudarthrobacter sp. 10T415
GTTTCCCCATTCGGACACCCTGGGATCACAGTCCGGTTATCGACTCCCCCAGGCTTATCGCAGATTCCTACGTCCTTCTTCGGCTCCTAATGCCAAGGCATCCACCGTGTGCTCTTAAAAACTTGACCACAAAGATCAAAAACTAATTTTCGAGAGAACCACGAAAACCAACCACACCCAAAGGATGCAGCCAGATCCAGGTTCATATTCTTGGAAATTGCTTCTTATACAAGATGCTCGCGTCCACTATGTAGTTCTCAAACAACAACCCCACACCACACACCCCACACACAACACGTGCATGATCGATGCAGCAGGGAAACCAGAAACAAACAAACCCACACCACCAACCCCCACAAAGGAAGATCACCAGCATGGCCCTGTTGCCTCAGGACCCAACAGTGTGCCAAACACTACCCAGCAGACCAAACCACCCACGTTCCAGGACCACCTCCGAAAAGATCAGTCCGTACTAGCAAACAGTCCGTGCCACCAGGCACCTATTCGTTGATATTCCACCCTTGAGCACCCGCCACGAAACATTCGTCCGTGCAACGGGCATTACTCCTGACAACCCCCACCACCAACAAGCGTCGGCATGAGCGGTT
>NZ_JBFTHJ010000062.1:0-597 GCF_056394175.1 Pseudarthrobacter sp. 10T415
AACCGCTCATGCCGACGCTTGTTGGTGGTGGGGGTTGTCAGGAGTAATGCCCGTTGCACGGACGAATGTTTCGTGGCGGGTGCTCAAGGGTGGAATATCAACGAATAGGTGCCTGGTGGCACGGACTGTTTGCTAGTACGGACTGATCTCCTTTGTGGGGGTGGTCCTGGAACGTGGGTGGTTTGGTCTGCTGGGTAGTGTTTGGCACACTGTTGGGTCCTGAGGCAACAGGACCGGGGAGGGCCCTTGGGGTTCTTGTCGGTACTTTGTTTCTGGTTTCCCTGCTGCACCGATCATGCACGTGTTGTGTGTGGGGTGTGTGGTGTGGGGTTGTTGTTTGAGAACTACATAGTGGACGCGAGCATCTTGTATAAGAAGCAATTTCCAAGATAAATGAACCTGGATCTGGTTCGTGTGCTGTGGCCCTTTTGGGGTTGTGGTGCGTGGAACAGTTTTCGTGGTTCTCTCGAAATTAGTTTTTGATCTTTGTGGTCAAGTTTTTAAGAGCACACGGTGGATGCCTTGGCATTAGGAGCCGAAGAAGGACGTAGGAATCTGCGATAAGCCTGGGGGAGTCGATAACCGGACTGTGATCCC
>NZ_JBFTHJ010000063.1:0-532 GCF_056394175.1 Pseudarthrobacter sp. 10T415
AGCGGCGGATGGAATACCGCCCCGACGCCGACGGGATGGCAACAATTACCCTGATCCTGCCCGGGGACACCGCCTGCGCCATCTGGAACAAGACCACAGCCATCGCCCGCGGCCTCCAAGGCCCCGGCGAAACCCGCACCCTTACCCAGCTGCGGCCGGACACCGCAGCAGCGCTCCTCTTGAGCGCCCACACCGGCGCCGCTGCCACAGGCCGGTCCATCGATAGCCAGGAAACCGGCGCCGGTACCGACCCATACTTCGTTGACCTCAGCAAGATCCCCGCGCCGAAAGCCGACGTGCTGGTCACCATTCCGATATTTACAATGTTGGGCAGCACTGACGAACCGGCTGACCTCGACGGGTACGGGCCCATCCCGGCGGCGATGGCCCGAAAACTCGTTGCTGACGGGGCCACCTCGTTCTACCGGGTCCTCGTCGACCCCCGTACCGGCGCACCGCTCGAGATCGGCCGGACCAGCTACCGGTTGTCGGAGGCTATGAAGCGCTGGATCAGGATGCGTGATGGACACTG
>NZ_JBFTHJ010000064.1:0-520 GCF_056394175.1 Pseudarthrobacter sp. 10T415
CAGTGTCCATCACGCATCCTGATCCAGCGCTTCATAGCCTCCGACAACCGGTAGCTGGTCCGGCCGATCTCGAGCGGTGCGCCGGTACGGGGGTCGACGAGGACCCGGTAGAACGAGGTGGCCCCGTCAGCAACGAGTTTTCGGGCCATGGCTGCCGGGATGGGCCCGTGCCCGTCGAGGTCTGCCGGTTCGTCAGTGCTGCCCAACATTGTAAATATCGGAATGGTGACCAGCACGTCGGCTTTCGGCGCGGGAATCTTGCTGAGGTCAACGAAGTATGGGTCGGTACCGGCGCCGGTTTCCTGGCTATCGATGGACCGGCCTGTGGCAGCGGCGCCGGTGTGGGCGCTCAAGAGGAGCGCGGCGGCGACGTCCGGCCGCAACTGGGTAAGGGTGCGGGTTTCGCCGGGGCCTTGGAGGCCGCGGGCGATGGCTGTGGTCTTGTTCCAGATGGCGCAGGCGGTGTCCCCGGGCAGGATCAGGGTAATTGTTGCCATCCCGTCGGCGTCGGGGCGGTATT
>NZ_JBFTHJ010000065.1:0-506 GCF_056394175.1 Pseudarthrobacter sp. 10T415
ATATATATTAGGCAGCGCGCCCGGGCATCCGCCCCATTGGCGGCCAGCACGGCCAGTACGGGGGCCAGCGACAGCGTGCGCTGGCCGTCCGGCGGGATCGCGGCGAGGTCGCCGCGCGGACCCAGCAATTCCGGCAGCAACAGGCGAAACACCGCGTCGCCCCAGTCGCGCTTGTCATCGGCCTCGGCGTCGCGGCGGCGGGCCAGCGCGGCGCGATAGCCGGCATCCACCACCTCACGCGCCTGCACCAGCGGGCGGGACGCCCCCACAGTGATGCAATCAGCACCCAAATACTGCGCGCCACCGGGCTGCTTGGCGGCAAGTGCCACCTGTTGCAGGCCGTCGGGCACCCAGGCGTCGAGCGGGACCATCGCGCAGGTGGCGGGCCGGTCGGCGTGGATCGCGCAGCGGTTGTCGTCGGCCAGCGCCGGGCAGCGGCCAGCCGAGGGATAGTCGATGGCCTGCGTCATCAGGACCAGATATTCCCCGCCGGGCAGCGCATGGCC
>NZ_JBFTHJ010000066.1:0-497 GCF_056394175.1 Pseudarthrobacter sp. 10T415
CTTCATCCGCAAACCCCGCCACGGCCTCCACCACGTCGAAATCTTCGCCACCACCGACCAATACGAACACCTCCTCACCGCCATGAACATCGCCACCAACCCCCGCACCACCACCCCCAACACCACCACCAACCGGGCAGCCACAGACGGCGGCGACGGGGGCAATGGCGACAACACCGTGCTTCAAGAAGGCGCCCGCTCAGGCAATCAGGCATCCCCCGCCCCGGACCTGGAACGCCGCACCCGCCCTCCGCAAAATCGCCTGCGACGCCGACATCATCCCCGCACTCCTGGGCACCACCAGCGAAATCCTCGACCTCGGACGCAAAACCAGACTCTTCACCCCAGCCCAACGCGTAGCCCTCACCGCCCGCGACCAAGGCTGCACCTTCCCCAACTGCACCATCCCCGCCCCCTGGTGCGAAGCCCACCACATCACCTACTGGTCACACGGCGGCCACACCAACACCACCAACGGAACACTCCTCTGCACCCAT
>NZ_JBFTHJ010000067.1:0-493 GCF_056394175.1 Pseudarthrobacter sp. 10T415
GCTGGGTAGCGGTCATATGAGAGGCATCTAGCTCCAAGCGTCCGACTCCTTGTGAGATGTCCTTGCGCGCGCAGTCAAACGCAGTCAACGCTATATCGACGAGATCATCGCTTCGACCGGGTGCCGGTCGAAGATCGCCGCGAAGCTCTTCCTCAAGCGTCTGTGTAAATTCCAGTACGGCATCTGGCGGCGTTGGGCCGCTGCCGCAGTTCCATTTCAGTTCGTGCCCTCGAGGACATCGCTTGAGGCTACGCCTGTGTAGCGAGAGCATGACCTTGCACGTGGGACAGCGATCTAGTAACCATTGTTTATGGCGAACACATGCGGTGATGAGCCGGAAGTCCCACAGTGCTGGTGCACTGTGGTGCTCGTTCAGGCAAGCCAGACAGACCACGGACCGGCCGCTTCTGAAATACTCACTCCGCATGGTTCGCCCCATGAAACAACAACAGCCGGAGGCCGAATTGTGGGACAAGCGATACGACAACGCGAG
>NZ_JBFTHJ010000068.1:0-483 GCF_056394175.1 Pseudarthrobacter sp. 10T415
ACTGCATCGTCACCCGGGCGGCCTCGCAGATGTGCGCGGGCGTGGCAAAGTCCGGCTCTCCGGCCGTCAGGCCGATGACATCACGGCCGGCGGCCCGCAACTCGCGGACGCGCTGCCCTGCCATGGAACTGGGGGATGGTTTGATGCGGTTGAGTCTGTCGGCAAGCTTCAGCATGGGCGGTTCACTGGTGGATCGATGGACACCAGTATGTGAGCCCTCTCCGCATGCCACAAACGAGTAATAAGATTGCTTTGCTATTCTTTAAATTCCTGGATTGCTTCATAGTGGTGCCTAATCCGTCATTCAATGGGTGAAAAAACCGTGAATGTGACATTAAAGCAACTTGAAGCCTTCTATTTCAGCGTCACGAGCGCGTCATTCACCGTCGCGGCCGCCAAGCTGTTTACGACGCAATCAGCCGTCTCGAAGCGCGTGATCGAACTCGAACAGGCACTGGGCGTGCAACTGGTGCACCGCATGCC
>NZ_JBFTHJ010000069.1:0-477 GCF_056394175.1 Pseudarthrobacter sp. 10T415
GCCGCCGAGCGCGAGATCGATGTCGGCGCGCGCTGTACGATCGGCACAGCGGACAAATGCACCACCCTGGTGGCGCCGGTGCTTCGCGTGTGCGCCGGAACAGTGGTTTATGGCGCGGCATGCGCCCCGGAGGGAGGAAGGGTCTTGTCGGATGGCCATGCGGCCACTCCACCATGCCCCGGCACACCATGAAGACATTGCTCACGCTGCTCCTCCTGATTGCCACCAGCCTCACCGCGCCGGCGCGCGCCGCCGAGCTGGTGATGGCCGACTACCAGCGGCCCGACGGGGCGATCACGACCTATTTCAACGGGGACTCGATCGATCCGTACTTTGCGTCGAAGGCACTGCTGGCGGCGCAGGACGCCGGCATGACCACGCGAACCGCGGCCATCCGCTGGATCGGCTGGCTGCTTGCGCGCCAGCACGCGGACGGACGCTTCGACCGTTACTGCGTGAAAGGCCAGCGCTTCGTCT
>NZ_JBFTHJ010000070.1:0-472 GCF_056394175.1 Pseudarthrobacter sp. 10T415
TTCAAACGCCCGCCGGCACCAAGGAACAAACCGGTACCGATAGCGCCACCGATGGCGATCATCTGGATCTGCCGCGGCTTCAGGCTCTTGTGATACCCCTTATCCTCGGCATGCAGCGAGGACTCAGTAGCGTGGGCATGACCACCGTCAATGACGTGGTCTGGGAGTTGGGACTGACTCATGGGTGTCCTTACAGACGGGAATGTTGGGGGCTGCGCCCGCTAGGGGCGGGTGGGGGCTATTTGCTGAGGTTGGCGAGCCGTTCGGGGCTCAGGAGTTCCTGGAGTTGGGTGGCGGTGAGGAGTCCGTGTTCCAGGACCAGTTCGGCCACGCCCTTGCCGGTGGCGAGGGCTTCCTGCGCGATGGCGGTGGCGGTGGCGTAGCCCAGGTGGGGGTTCAGGGCGGTGACCAGGCCGATGGATTGCTCCACCGTGAGCCGCAGGTGTTCGGTGTTGGCGGTGATTCCCCGGAT
>NZ_JBFTHJ010000071.1:0-464 GCF_056394175.1 Pseudarthrobacter sp. 10T415
ATTTTTATTTTAACATTCGAGCTTTCGCTTATAGTTTTTCTCTTTCTTGAACCAGTTATAATTTAATATTCGTAGTTCTCGATCGTTGTCTTCTTCCTCACTCAGAAGCAATAAATCTTCTTCTGTCGTGTCCTCTTTGAAGAGGTCTTTCAAGACTCCGCCAGTTGAGACAAATCTCAACTTATGGACTTGTCTTGTCAGTTCGTGGAACCAGTTCGGATCCTTGACCATATCACCGGGCTTTACCGCATACTTCAAGGTTTCAGCAACTGCCTCGGCTAAAGCCGATTTGTTGGCTTCACCTTCCTGTTTAACCTTCACCATACGAATGTCTACTACAGGTAGGTAGTTGCTGTTTAGACAATCAGCCCATAACTCAGACCATGCCGAAGTTTTCAAATAACCGTCTTTGAAATATGTAGATTTCATCATTAACAGAATGTGAAAGTGAGGATGTGCTTTTC
>NZ_JBFTHJ010000072.1:0-459 GCF_056394175.1 Pseudarthrobacter sp. 10T415
GTCTTGATGTAGATCGGCTCGCGGGCGTGATCGCCCAGCCGCTGGCGCAGGCGGCTGACCAGCAGGTCGATCGAGCGGTCGAACAGCTCGGCGTCACGGCCCTGCGTCAGGTTCAGCAGCTGGTCACGGTTCAGCACGCGCTGCGGATGGTCGACGAACACGCGCAACAGCCGGTACTCGGCGCCGCTCAGGGCCACGACAGTGCCGTCCTTGTCCAGCAGATGGCGGGCGGTGGTGTCGAGACGCCAGTCGCCGAAAGTGAGCAGCCGGCCCGCCTCGGACACCTGGAGATTGGGCGGAAGCATCCGGGTGCGCCGCAGCACCGCCTTGATCCGCGCCATCAGCTCGCGCGCGGCGAACGGCTTGGCGAGGTAGTCGTCGGCGCCCATTTCGAGGCCGATGATCCGGTCTGTCTCATCGCTGCGGGCGGTCAGCATCAGGATCGGGGTGCTCTTGTGC
>NZ_JBFTHJ010000073.1:0-458 GCF_056394175.1 Pseudarthrobacter sp. 10T415
TGGCAGGGGAAGCTGAGGCTGGCGTCCCGCTAATGACACCCGACTTGGGGTCGATGGTGAGGCCAAGCGGGAGCGAGGGCGCTATCGAGAAGGACTCCACCTCCCCGCCGTGAACACGGGGCGTGTTTGGGATGATGGGCTGGCCCGTGACATACACCATGGCGCTGTCTGCGTAGCTGAGCCCAACGGGTCGAACGAATGGGATCTGAGGCGTCGACAGCTCGCCGCAGCCGGTGAGGAGCTGCATGAGCAGGGCCGCGATGACCAAGACGAGAGGCTGCAGCCCGCGAAGGGCCGCGCCAGGTTGGCGTAGGTCGCCACCGTAGGACTCAGTACGAGTCATGGAGTCTCTCCTGATCGTCAGGATGCCGAAACGTGGCGCCCCACATTCACCCCGCACTCCTGACTTCCCTAATGCTAGGCGCTTGTATCCAGGAAGGCGCCGTTACGCGCCGGTG
>NZ_JBFTHJ010000074.1:0-434 GCF_056394175.1 Pseudarthrobacter sp. 10T415
TGTGTCAGGGCCCTACTCAATGTTTGTCCGGCGGTGTCCTACTCTCCCACACCCTCCCGGGTGCAGTACCATCGGCGCTGTGGGTCTTAGCTTCCGGGTTCGGAATGGGACCGGGCGTTTCCCCCACGCTATGACCGCCGTAACCCTTCTACCCGTCACCAACCCCTTTTAGGGGGTGGTGTGGGAAATCTGGTGGTTACAACATGGTGGTGTTGTATTCAGTTGTGGGTTCCGYCAACAAAGGGTTGTTGGTTGGGAACCACATAGTGGACGCAAGCAGAGTTATGTATTTATCTGTGTGGTGTAAGTTGTTGGCCTATTAGTACCGGTCAGCTTCACGAGTCGTTAGTCCTCGCTTCCACATCCGGCCTATCAACCCAGTGGTCTGGCTGGGGGCCTCTCACACATAAATGTGTATGGAAATCTCATCTCGA
>NZ_JBFTHJ010000075.1:0-429 GCF_056394175.1 Pseudarthrobacter sp. 10T415
CCCAGATCCCGCAATCGAAATCGCCCGCCGCGGCGCTGTAGTGCGTCCACGTGGTGCGATCCGGGTTGCCCTCGACAAGGCGATCCGGCCTAGGCCGGTCGTGCGTGGGCGCGGGGTCGGCGCGGAAATCGGTCAGGGCGGGTAGGGTAGGAAGGGTAGAAAGGGGTTTGGACACGGCTGTACTGGACGGAATGAATGCTCAACAAATGGCAGCCGCCAGTGTAGCCCGCCCGATCCGCTTCGCGGGGTGGGTAACCGCACCGTCACKGATGTGCGCTTGGGGCATCACCGCTTGGTCGGGCCGTGATGCTGATGTAGCGCAAGAAAGGTCGGCGTGCGGGGGGGGGGCGCGTGGCAAAACCTGCGCGCACAAAAAAGCGGCCCCACAAAGAAATACCCCGACGCGCGGGATCGTCGGGGTAGTAAGAG
>NZ_JBFTHJ010000076.1:0-424 GCF_056394175.1 Pseudarthrobacter sp. 10T415
TCGAGATGAGATTTCCATACACATTTATGTGTGAGAGGCCCCCAGCCAGACCACTGGGTTGATAGGCCGGATGTGGAAGCGAGGACTAACGACTCGTGAAGCTGACCGGTACTAATAGGCCAACAACTTACACCACACAGATAAATACAAACTCTGCTTGCGTCCACTATGTGGTTCCCAACCAACAACCCTTTGTTGRCGGAACCAAACCACAAYTGAATACAACACCACACACCTGCCCCAGGGCAGGAATGTTGTAACCACAAATTTCCCAYACCACCCCCACGGGGTTGGTGACGGGTAGAAGGGTTACGGCGGTCATAGCGTGGGGGAAACGCCCGGTCCCATTCCGAACCCGGAAGCTAAGACCCACAGCGCCGATGGTACTGCACCCGGGAGGGTGTGGGAGAGTAGGACACCGCCG
>NZ_JBFTHJ010000077.1:0-415 GCF_056394175.1 Pseudarthrobacter sp. 10T415
CTGCCGCGTTGGTCACCATCGGCGAGTTGCTGGCGACGAACATCGTGTAGCCGTCCGGTGCCGACTCGGCTACCTGGCGCGCGGCAATGAAACTGTTGGCGCCCGGCTTGTTCTCGACCACGAAGGGCTGGCTGAACTTCTCGGTCAGGTGCTTGCCGATAAAACGCGCGGTGGTGTCGGCGCCGCTGCCGGGCGGCAGCGATACCACGATCTTGACCGGCCGGTCTGGGTAGTCCGCGGCGGCGGCGGCGCCGCTGGTAGCGCAAAGCATGGCGGCCATGCACAGGCCCGCGATTTGTCGATGCATTGTTGTCTCCATTATGGTTATGTGCCGACCGGCGACGGCCGGCTGGTGTGACGCTAGCGCTTCAGGAAACCGTCGAGCGCGGCCTCGTGCTCCTCGGTATGGTGCGCC
>NZ_JBFTHJ010000078.1:0-413 GCF_056394175.1 Pseudarthrobacter sp. 10T415
CGTCTGGATGTGGTACTTGAGCTTCTGGCTGCGGTCGTTGGCGCCGTACTTGTCGCGCATCGTCACGGCCCAGATGCGGCGCGCCACGCGGCCGAGCACGCTGTACTCGGGGTCCATGCCGTTCGAGAAGAAGAACGACAGGTTCGGCGCGAAGTCGTCGATATGCATGCCGCGCGCGAGGTAGGCCTCCACGTAGGTGAAGCCGTTCGAGAGCGTGAACGCGAGCTGGGAGATCGGGTTCGCGCCGGCCTCGGCGATGTGATAGCCCGAGATCGACACCGAGTAGAAATTGCGCACCTGATGATGGACGAAGTACTCCTGGATGTCCCCCATCACCTTCAGCGAGAACTCGGTGGAAAAGATGCACGTGTTCTGGCCCTGATCCTCCTTGAGGATGTCTGCCTGCACCGTGC
>NZ_JBFTHJ010000079.1:0-413 GCF_056394175.1 Pseudarthrobacter sp. 10T415
GAACGTGGAGGACGAGACGCAGATGACTGCGCTGTTCGCGCGCATCGCCGAGGACTGGGGCCGGCTGGACGCCGTGGTGCATTCGGTGGCCTTCGCACCGAAGGCGGACCTCCAGGGCGGGCTGCTCAATTCGTCCGCCGAGGGCTTCGCCCGGGCCATGGATGTCTCGTGCCACTCGTTCATCCGCATGGCGCGCCGCGCGGTGCCGCTGATGACCGAAGGCGGCACGCTGTTCGCGATGAGCTACGACGGCGCCAACCGCGTGGTGCCGAACTACAACCTGATGGGGCCGGTGAAGGCCGCGCTCGAGGCCAGCTGCCGCTACCTCGCGCACGAGCTGGGGCCGCAGGGCATCCGCGTGCATGCGATCTCGCCAGGGCCGCTGAAGACGCGCGCGGCTTCGGGGCTCAAGG
>NZ_JBFTHJ010000080.1:0-410 GCF_056394175.1 Pseudarthrobacter sp. 10T415
AGCCAGTACGGTGACGGGCGAAACGGTGAGTTCCGCAATGTGCTTAAGTAATCGGCTGCGTGTACCGGCGAGTGCGTCTGCGAGTTCCAAGCACATCGCGGGAGCTAACTCAGCATCGACAAACTCGCCGAGCCATACCTTGAACTGCTGGAACTCGAAGGGCACCCACCCTTTGAATGCCGAGACTTCGGTCAGTGCTTCGAGCCGATCGGACTCGATTTCAATCACGCCGCCCCATTCGGCAGTGGTGGAGCGTGACTTTGCGAGGGCGATTACATCAGCGTCGACGCTGGTCACCGCCTGCGTGAGTGCGGCAACCGAGCCGTCGAGACTCTCTGATCCGATGCCTAGCGGCTCGTCGTCGCCACTTGTCTGATTGTTCTCTGCGTGGTCAGTCAGTTGTTCGACTC
>NZ_JBFTHJ010000081.1:0-406 GCF_056394175.1 Pseudarthrobacter sp. 10T415
CGCCCGGCGCGCGCATGGCGTTGCCTTCGGGCAGGTCCAGCGTGGCCAGTCGCAGCGCGGTCATCCGGTTGGCGCCGGCGTAGAGCAGGCGCGTCTGCTGCACGGCGGTCTCGGGCCCGCCGCCCGGCAGGTCGCCCGACCAGCTTTCATGGGCGATGGCCGTGATCTTGCCGTCCCGCGTGGTGCCGAKGCGGATGCGCTGGATCGTSGCCGGCCGGTGCGKSGTGTTGTTGAASATCAGSGGSCGCGTCAGYGCCACCTTCACGGGCCGCTTGGCCGCGCGCGMGCCCAGCGCCGCGAGCAGCGCCTCGGCSCGCACGAACAGCTTGCCGCCGAAGCCRCCGCCGATAWAGGGCGAGATCASGCGCACGTTCTCCTTGGGGATGCCGAGCGTGGCCGCCAGGTC
>NZ_JBFTHJ010000082.1:0-398 GCF_056394175.1 Pseudarthrobacter sp. 10T415
GCTAAGGAATGCCCGGTTACGCATTACTTCGTAATGCCCGGTCTCTGCGAGGCTAAAACCTGTTTTTCTTACGAAAAACTAAAACCAAAACCCAAAACAAAAATAGGGGTTCACATGGAGTAAAATTAATATGGCTTTATATAGGTTAGAAATGCAGAACGTAAGCCGTGCAAATGGTGTCAGCTCAGTTGCAAAGGCGGCTTATCGTCATCGTTCGGTTATGGTTGACCATAGAACGGGAGAAATACACGGCGAGAAATCAGCTAACCGTGACGATCTGGTTTATGCTGAAATATTAGCACCTGATAACACGCCCGATTTTTTGATAAAATCAAGCAATGATCTATGGAACTATGTTGAAAAAACAGAGAAGAGAAAGGACGCAAGAACCGCAAAAG
>NZ_JBFTHJ010000083.1:0-393 GCF_056394175.1 Pseudarthrobacter sp. 10T415
GTTTTCAGAGAAATAACGTGCGCCCGCCATGCTGGTCTCTTCATCGGCGGTCGCCAGAATGTAGAGCGGTTTTTTCAGCTTCGTCACGTCCACGTCACGCAGCGCGTCGAGGATAAAGGCGAAGAAGCCTTTCATGTCGGCGGTGCCCAGACCATAAAGCTTGTTGTCATGCTCGGTCAGCGTGAACGGATCGCGCGTCCAGCGGCCATCATCAAACGGCACGGTGTCAGTGTGCCCAGCCAGCAGCAGGCCGCCCGCGCCATGTCCGGTACTGGCGAGCAGGTTAAATTTGTGGCGAGTTCCGGGGACGGGCAGAACCTCAACGTTAAACCCAAGATCGCTAAACCAACCCGCCAGCAGATTGATTAAAGACTCATTGCTCTGATCCAGGGC
>NZ_JBFTHJ010000084.1:0-390 GCF_056394175.1 Pseudarthrobacter sp. 10T415
AACTGGGATAGGGGACTAGCCGAAGGGCGACGGACCGGGGACTCGAAAGAAGTGTCGCGGCCAGCCTCGCTGTCCGCCTGGCGATCCACGCGGGAGGCACCATTGCGCATCTAGCCGTGAATGCGCATCGGGCGTGCGGGACGCATGAACGTTAACCTCGAAGCGCGGCTTAAAACATATGGGCTGTTGTTTTGAGGCATATCTGCGGTACTCAGGCGTATCTTTCTATTCGCAAAATTGCGAAAATCCCGCCCCGAGGGGGCCATCTCGTGCACCGTTTCGGCTTTTTGCCGATGCCACTGATGTTCGCACGGGCGCCCGCCTGCACATTAAAACAATGAAAGCGCACGCATAGGCGGCAAGCCGCTGGTCGCCGCGCAGGGAAAAGGG
>NZ_JBFTHJ010000085.1:0-388 GCF_056394175.1 Pseudarthrobacter sp. 10T415
CAGGTGGCACGTGCAGTCAGCGAAATGGGCGCGTACAAGACGGCATTTGAAGATCGTCTGAGCAACGGCGCCGCGGTTGCCGCCTTGGCCGATATTGGCTTTGTTCAGTCGAATCTGTATGCCGATCCGAATGTGCCCGCTAACGTGAACACCGGCGCATTTGTCTGGTCGTCGACGCTGACCACGGACGCAGGCACCAACAAGAATGCTAGCCCTTCCGTGGCAGGTGCCACCATCAACTGGCAGCGCCAAGATACTGGTACGTGGCGCTGCTTCGTTACAGCTAGCAACAACGCTGGTTGGAAAGCCAGCTACGCTCCTTCGGGTTGCCCGATTGGCCAGGCGATTTAATATCAAGCCATCAGCGAGCCTTTCCCTCGCCTGATGC
>NZ_JBFTHJ010000086.1:0-385 GCF_056394175.1 Pseudarthrobacter sp. 10T415
GAGCTGCACCGGATGATCGACATTCCCCGCGGCGTCAAAACCGCCGGCACACGCAGCTACTACCTGACCGGCATCGGCGCCATGCTGCATCGGGCCGTCCAGCAGCTTGCAGTGGATATGCTGGTCGCCAAGGGTTTTACCCTTATGGACGTACCGTTAACCGTTAGGACGGAGGCCATGGAGAACACAGCCTTCTTCCCGCTTGGTCAAGATCAGGCTTTTCAAATTATGGAGCAAGATAAGTGGCTCGTCGGTACGTCGGAAGTGCCGTTGGTATCGTTCTATAGCGGTGAAGTCGTCGATGTGACGCAGCCGATTCGCCTGGCAGCAGCATCGCTGTGCTTCCGGAGCGAGGTCGGCTCGGGCGGCCGGGACGTCCAGGGCC
>NZ_JBFTHJ010000087.1:0-383 GCF_056394175.1 Pseudarthrobacter sp. 10T415
GGCATAGCCATGCGATTTGAAAACGCCTGACATGCTCCGAAAATCCCCCACCTGCGCGACCTTCTACGATAGGCCCAGGCGTGAACGAGATCATTCTCCTGATTGCGCTTCACGTCGATCCATCCCAACGAAGCTTCCAGGAGCCAGCATGAAACGCCTGATTCTTTCCCTCGCTATCGTCACCCTTTCCGCCCCGCTCATCGCCTCTGCTGCCACTGACGAAGTCAAGACCGTGAAGCCGTTCAAGATGACTTGCGAGGAGTTCCTCTCGGTCAGCGAAACCTACAAGCCGGCGGTGGTCTACTGGATCGCCAGCGTAGACAAGCTGGGCGTGCGCGAGAACGACCAGATCGTCGTTGACACGCCGCGCACGGTCGCTCACG
>NZ_JBFTHJ010000088.1:0-376 GCF_056394175.1 Pseudarthrobacter sp. 10T415
GTACAAGGTGGGCGTGACGGGCATTCCCATCGTCAACGTCAACAACAACTGCTCGACCGGCTCCAGCGCGCTGTTCCTGGCGCGCCAGGCCGTGGAGTCGGGCGCGGTGGAATGCGCGCTGGCGCTGGGCTTCGAATTCATGCAGCCGGGCGCGCTCAAGGGCAAGTGGGATGACCGCGAGGGTCCGCTCGATGGCTTCACCGCGATTGGTGGCCACCTGATCCAGGACGCCGTGGATGCCGGCGTACCGCGCGCGCTGACGCTGTTCGGCGGCGCCGGCCGCGAGCATATGGAGCAGTACGGCACCAAGCTGGAGACCTTCGCCCGAATCCGCGCCAAGGCCAGCCGTCACGCCGCCAACAACCCGCTCGCTGTG
>NZ_JBFTHJ010000089.1:0-371 GCF_056394175.1 Pseudarthrobacter sp. 10T415
TCGTCAAGGAGGCCACCGACAGCGTGCGCCACCGGTAGGGGCATTGCACGCTTCGGACAAATCCGTTCGATGTCAGATCCTGACGGCTTCCACTC
This sequence comes from Pseudarthrobacter sp. 10T415, assembly GCF_056394175.1. NCBI lineage: Bacteria > Bacillati > Actinomycetota > Actinomycetes > Micrococcales > Micrococcaceae > Pseudarthrobacter > Pseudarthrobacter sp. 10T415. Next base: position 96 of record NZ_JBFTHJ010000089.1, read on the forward strand.
AGCTTGGCGGCGTCGGCGTCACGCTGGCACTTCTGCCGAAAAAGTCATATAAACCATAAGCAAAGACGACTGGGAAGGATCGCACCATGCTTGCAAAACTGAAAGCGGCGTTCCAATACTTCAACAGCGTAGTCCCCTTTAGACTCGGCCCCGCCCTGATCACGACGGTGGTGTTGGTCACCCTGCTGCTGTGGCCTGTGCCAGAGGGACTCACGCCCAAGGCCTGGGGTCTGGTTGCCATCTTCCTGACAACCATCGTGGCGATCATCCTGAAGG
>NZ_JBFTHJ010000090.1:0-370 GCF_056394175.1 Pseudarthrobacter sp. 10T415
GGACCAACCTGCTCGACCTGATGAAGCTCGGCATCGAGTCCCCCTCGCACCTGATCGACGTGAACGGCCTGCGGCTCGACAAGATCGAGCCCACCGCCGAGGGCGGCCTGCGCGTGGGCGCGCTGGTGCGCAATACCGACCTGGCCGCCGATACCCGCGTGCGGCGCGACTACGGCGTACTGTCCCGCGCGCTGCTGGCCGGCGCCTCGGGCCAGTTGCGCAACAAGGCCACCACGGCCGGTAACCTGCTGCAACGCACCCGCTGCCCCTACTTCTACGACACCAACCTGCCGTGCAACAAGCGCACGCCGGGCAGCGGCTGCTCGGCCATCGGCGGCGTCACGCGCCAGCACGCGGTGATCGGCGTGAG
>NZ_JBFTHJ010000091.1:0-362 GCF_056394175.1 Pseudarthrobacter sp. 10T415
ACCTCGCCCTGGTGCGCGGCCTGCTGCTGCGTGGCGACATGGTCACCGCGCTGTCCGCGCTCCAGTTGCACTACGAGATCGAGGCCGGCTGGCTGCGCGTGCTGGACCTGCCGATGCCGGGCACCTCCCGGAACATCGGCATCACCACGCGGATGGGGGCGCGGCTCTCGCCTGGCGCCGACGCGCTGATCGCCCAGCTGCGGGCGTCCAGCGCCGTCTGGCGCTGAGGCGCCCGGCACACCCCTGGCACCTCGCCCGCCAACATCAGGGTTTCCCACACCCCCGTTTTCCCGTCCCGATAAGCAAACGGCAACGCGGCCCAAGTCAGAAAGCAATACTGCCCGGCCGCCCCAAACGTAGAC
>NZ_JBFTHJ010000092.1:0-360 GCF_056394175.1 Pseudarthrobacter sp. 10T415
GATCATGTACGGGCAGGACCGGCTGACCAAGCCGCTGCTGCGCATGAAAAACGGACAGTACGACAAGAACGGCGAGTTCCAGCCCGTGATCATGTACGGGCAGGACCGGCTGACCAAGCCGCTGCTGCGCATGAAAAACGGACAGTACGACAAGAACGGCGAGTTCCAGCCCGTGACCTGGGACAAGGCGTTCGACGTGATGGCCGCCCAGTTCAAGCGCGTGCTGAAGGAGAAAGGCCCCACGGCGGTCGGCATGTTCGGCTCGGGCCAGTGGACGATCTGGGAGGGCTACGCCGCCTCCAAGCTGATGAAGGCCGGTTTCCGCACGAACAATATCGACCCGAACGCCCGTCACTGCAT
>NZ_JBFTHJ010000093.1:0-357 GCF_056394175.1 Pseudarthrobacter sp. 10T415
CTGTTCGACTTCCTGAACCGCAAGCGCGGCATCCGCTGCACGCACGGCYACTACAGCCGCCGCTGCGACAAGCTCGAATTGCGCTGGACCGGCACCAGCGGGCGCAATGCCACGTACCGGTTGCAGATCCGCACCGGCTGCGATTTCGGGCCGGACGTGCAGATCCAGGCGCAGCTGACCCAGCTCTGGTTCGATCCGCACATGAGCGGAGGCCAGCCGTGAGCCGAACCAACCCCGCACCCATGACCGGGCCGATGTCGGGTCCGGGCGCTTCCACCGATCCGCCGCCACGCGGCACCGTGTTGCCACCCGGCGCAGTGGATGCCGACGCGCTCGGTACGGCCGCCATCGCACGGC
>NZ_JBFTHJ010000094.1:0-343 GCF_056394175.1 Pseudarthrobacter sp. 10T415
GCCGGCCACACCGTCGCCGCAGCACCGGACCGGGTCAAAGCCAAAACGCAGGGCAACCCCCTCGCCGCCGGCCTCATCGCCTTCGGCGCAGGCATGCTGATCTCCTCGCTGATCCCCGCAAGTGAGAAGGAACGCCAGGCAGCAGACCAGCTCAAAACCGCCGCCGAACCCCTCACCACCGAACTCACCGACGCCGCCAAAGGCATGGTCCAGGACCTCAAAGAACCAGCCCAACAGGCCATGGACAACGTCAAAACCACCGCCACCGACGGCATCGAACACGTCAAAACCGACAGCCAAGACGCCGCCACCGACGTCAAAGACCGCGCCACCACCGCCAAAG
>NZ_JBFTHJ010000095.1:0-302 GCF_056394175.1 Pseudarthrobacter sp. 10T415
CCACGGACGGCACGGCCACTGATGTAGCGGTGGACGCCKATGCAATCGTGGACCTCGGCGGCGTCACCGGCACCAACGGTGCAACCCACGACGGCCTCACCGCCGTCGTCGACGCAGACGTAAACCTCGGCCTCGGCCTCGGCAACACCGGAACCACGGACGGCACGGCCACTGATGTAGCGGTGGACGCCGATGCAATCGTGGACCTCGGCGGCGTCACCGGCACCAACGGTGCAACCCACGACGGCCTCACCGCCGTCGTCGACGCAGACGTAAACCTCGGCCTCGGCCTCGGCAACACC